>NZ_JBEOPE010000001.1:0-442501 GCF_040309845.1 Psychrobacter sp. S1-30-MNA-CIBAN-0213
GTGATGCCACGTGCTTTTTCTTCTGGAGCTGAGTCAATAGACGCGTAGTCTTTGGCTTCGCCGCCTGAAGTTTTAGCCGCTACGGTTGCGATAGCAGCGGTAAGGGTGGTTTTACCGTGGTCAACGTGTCCGATGGTACCAACGTTGACATGTGGTTTTAGACGTTCAAACTTGGCCTTTGCCATGGGTATTTCCTCTTTATTGGTGAATCTTCATTAATCAAAGATCGGTAAATAGCTGTTTGACGGCTTATGACAGAATTAAAACCATCAAACCGTTGACGCTAGGGTAGAACTATTAAACTTTAGTTATTAGCATAAACATACTATATGGGCACTATGCTAACATTTTCAATCTTTTCAGTATATGCGGTCATTATAATAGGTAGTAACTTATGTCAGTAACTTATCATATCTTAGTAGCTTACATAATAACTAATATACTGACAGCACTAAAAGGCAACACCTCGGTGTTACCTTTAAATTATCATTTACCGAGTTGACTTTACATTTTTCAATATCAGCGCAGAACTTTATATTTTTGTATAACGTGAATATCTTGGTAACCCATAACTGCACACAACGTTAACGTTGCAAAAATCATATGAATAATAAATGGAGCTCATATTGAGAATTGAACTCAAGACCTCTCCCTTACCAAGGGAGTGCTCTACCGCTGAGCTATATGAGCGTATTTTAGGTAACCCTTATGGGTTTACTAAAAAAAATATCACGAAACAGTCAATAATGATAACTGATTGTCGTGATTAATTGTTCAATAATGATTTGCAATTGATGCCACATATATGGAGCGGGTGGCGGGAATCGAACCCGCGTCATTAGCTTGGAAGGCTAAGGTGTTACCATTATACCACACCCGCAATAACTCTTATGCAAAGTAACTCTCATAGTATAAATACAGAATAATAGTATAAATATAAAGAGTAATTATGTATAGCGAGTATGCTTGGCGTTATGACAAACTTAAGAAAATATGGTGGTGGGAGAAGGATTCGAACCTTCGAAGCTTTCGCGACAGATTTACAGTCTGTTGGGTTTGACCGCTCCCCAATCCCACCTTAGGTTGCTTTGAACAAAATCACTTTAATTTAAAGCAAATTCATAAAAAGCTACTTTGAAAGAGATGGTGCCGACTGCCGGGATCGAACTGGCGACCTACTGATTACAAGTCAGTTGCTCTACCAACTGAGCTAAGTCGGCTTGTTCTCTCAAAGTGGTGGCTATTCTATCAAATATTTTGACAGACGCAAGCTCTTTTTCGTTTTTTTTACGCTTATTTTGATAAAAAACTTCAAGCACTTGATTGTACTAGAGTTTTTTATACAAAAAAATGCTGTTAATTGCACTTACTATATCTCACTACTCTACTTTTCTAGGTACTGAGTAAATAGCACCTAGCAAATAGTACTGAACAAACACTATTTAATAACAATAGCCTCTAGCGAATGCGCAATCCATCACAGGCCATTTTTACTGCTTTGACCAGTGCCAAGGCCTTTTTGTTAGTTTCGTCCCACTCTGCCTCTGGTATTGAGTCAGCAACTACTCCAGCCCCTGCTTGGATATGTATTTTACCCCGGCGCATTACTGCGGTACGAATAGCAATAGCAGTATCCATATTGCCGTGCCAGCCTAGATAACCAACTGAGCCACCAAATACGGTACGGCGAACTGGCTCAACCTCGTCAATGATTTGCATAGCACGAATTTTGGGCGCACCTGATAGCGTACCTGCTGGGAAAGTGGCACAAAAAACATCAAGCGCATCTTTATCAGGCAATATTTTGCCTTCGACGTTAGAGGCAATATGCATCACTTGTGAATAGCGCTCGATAAACATTTTTTCGGTGACTTTGACACTACCATATTCACAAACACGGCCAATATCATTACGTCCAAGATCAATCAACATCAAGTGCTCAGCGATTTCTTTTTTATCAGAAAGTAGCTCTTTTTCAAGTGCCAAGTCTTCTGCTTCATCTTGACCACGTTTGCGTGTGCCTGCCAGCGGACGGACAGTTACTGTGCCATTTTCGATACGTGATAAGATTTCAGGAGATGCGCCGATGATATCAAAGCGCTTATGATCATCAAGCGTATAACCGTGCACTAAGAATAAATAAGGTGATGGGTTTAAGAAGCGCAATGCCCGATATACAGCTAGTGAATCACCAGTGTAATCTGCAGTTAAACGCTGCGCAGGAACAACCTGCATCACGTCCCCTTCCAATATATAGTCTTTTATTTTATTGACGTCAGCGCAGTATTTTTCTTGACCGGTTTGTGATTTGAACCTTGGTGTAGGCATAATTGGCGCGCTTAAATTGGGCATTTCAGCGAGCTTGTCTTCGATCTTTTCAAGCTCACGAATGGCAGCGCCATAACCATCCTCATTATTACAATCTGCATAGACGATAATTGACAAGGTATTTTCGAGATTATCAAAGACAATCACACTCATCGATAGCATCAGCCACATATCAGGTAGCGACATTGGGTTCGGCGCATCCGATAATCCAACGCTCGGCTCAATAACTCGTACCATGTCATAACCGAAATAGCCCACTAACCCACCGCTGAAACTCGGTAACGCTTTTACCTCATCTACCGTTGGCATTTTATATTGCGCCATAAGCTTGCGAATATAATCAAATGGATCATCAACCGCATCGATATCGATTTTGTCATCTTTTTTGATGGTCATATAACCATCCGTATACTGCAAAATTAAGTCACTACCCAGACCAATCATCGAATATCGTGCCCAACGCTCACCGCCTACCACAGACTCAAATAGATAAGCTGAACCGCTTAAATCACGTACTTTAGAAAACACAGAGACAGGGGTTTGTGCATCCATTAAACGTTTTTTGACGAGGGGCGCATGGCTATACCCCTGTGTCTTAAAGGCATCATATTCTTCAAAGGTCATCATAGTAAACAGTCTCTTAGCACAAATTTGGCAAAAGATAAAAGTAGTAAAAACAGGAGTAATAGAATCACAGTACAAGCTTAATATTACGATGAATAAAGCCTGAACTAGTAAGAAATTGGAGACAGACCAAACTTAATCAAAACTTGGCTAGCCAGTATAACAAAACTGGCTAACGTTAGTATGGTTTAGGATTACTGAACAGTTCGTACCTCTATCGTAGAACCTCTCAAAAAGGCGAATAGTAAGACAAATAAGCTAAACGATTATTGCTTAAATAAATTGCTAATACTAGGACGTGTTGAACGAATTATCAAACACCGCCCATATTAAATAACCACAAAGCGATTCCGATAATAAGAATGACGATAAATACCCAAATAAACCAGCTACCACTAGGTTTTTTCTCTACATATCCTGCATTGGCAGGATTATCGATAGCTTGATCCATCGCATTGTTGCCTTCAGTACCCAGATCACGAGCCTGCCCTAGGTTAGCAGTCCCAGAGAACTGTGCAGTTGCCGCTTGTTTGGCACGTAGTACATCTGGATCAGCTTCTTCTTGCAGTGTTGTTTTGGTCGTCTTGTCATGCTCTGGAGCGACTTCTGGCTCTTGATGAGCTACTGGCTGCTTCGTCGCTACAGACTCGTTGGCTGTAAGCTCATTGTTTAGTGGCTCATTGTTTAGCGTCTCTTGAGACTTATCATTAGACATCACTGTCTCCTTTTCTGCTGCCGTACTTGGCGCTGAAGTTGGTTGAGAAGCAGGTTCTGCTATCGGTGCAGCTGGCGTCTCTGCTGTCTCACTGTCCGCAGATGACAGCACTTCTGTAACTATCGTCTCTTTGACTACTGGCTCGTCCACCTTCTCGTTCAATACCCTTTCGGTCTTTACGCTATCCATCTTTGTGCTATCCACGCTGTCTACAACCGTATTTTCTTCGGTAGCGGGCGCTACGGGAGAGACTACTGGTGAAGAAACAACCGAATCCGCATCTATTACTGACTCATCAAGCGTCTTAGTTGTATCCTGAGCGTCAACCTGAGATGACTCCAGCACTGCTGGCTGTTCTGTAGGTGTAACGACCACAGAAGGGGCTTCTTTTTCTTGTTCGTCCGTATTAGCTACTTCAGCATCAGATGACGTAACGTCAGCTTGCGTACCAATTACTGGTTTAGCCACTGGGGCTGAATCCGTTTCGGCTTCCATTGGAGCGGCAACTTTAAAAACAAAGCTAGCAAAACCAACAGTATCATTAGAATTAAGATGCGTGGATTTATTCCCTTCAATACGTTTATCATTGATAAAGGTACCGTTCGATGAGTCCAAATCCTTAATATATAAATCACCGTTTAAGACACTAAGTAACGCATGGTTGCGTGATACTGACTTGCTTCCTAGCACTACATCATTATCATTCCCACGTCCGATAGATAAGCTATCATTAACGGTTAACGTTAAATCGCCAAGCGCCTCTGTTAGCGCATTAAGCTGCCAAGTAACCGTTTCTGCTTCTGTCTTTGACACATTATTCTCATCTAAGTTGCTTGTCATTTTGCTACTCCTTATTATAAAAATTTTGTTGAAACTGTTAGGTAATACCGCTTATTTAGTCATGCTGCAACTGATTAATTATTGCTATCTTATTTTGGAATGAAATGAGGTTTGATAATATTATCAAGTTTGCTATATGGAATACTAAGCACTGGCATACCGTAAGCATATGGCCCGATAGAGTAATGCTGGTAACGAATATCGATACCTTTATCAGTCAATGTTACATTATCACTTAAGGTAAATGGCCAGCTTTTCTCATAGCTACCAACGTCATCAGCGACCGTGCTAATCCACTTTTTATAAGCATCATATGCTAACGCTTCAAAACGCGATTCTTTGCCCTTCTGCAACATGTCTGCTAGCTGTATTTGCTTTTTGCTACTTTGATCAAATATGAGATATTCACTAAACGGCATACCATGAGCGCCACCCGTAAAGACATAAGAACTTATCTCAAACAACTCAAAATTATTTACATGACCCAAATATTCAGGCGTGATCATTAAGTTATAAACAAACGCACTGTCCTCAGGTAAATCAGCAAATTGTGAGGCAGTAAAGTCATCAATGGCCGCTTTAACATCTGCTTGATTGCTTTTGGATTTGATAGGTGCCGACTCAGACGGTTTACTGTTGACGACTAAATTATTGATACGTGCATTGACAATATCGTTTATCCAAGCGTGATTGGTTTTAAGATATTTGACCTCAATCTTTGGACAGTTTTCGCGCTCAACACAGCGCTCTTGTAAGCTTTTAGGCAAATTATAATCGAGATAGTCTGTCGTACTGATGAGGGTAGAGGCATTGGCAGGTAGGATAATTGCACTCAACAGGATAGCACTACCAAAAACCGTAAGCGACTGTAGACCACCATTTATAATGGCTCTGCGCTTAGTTCTTAGACGCTTTATGGTATGAGTCCGAGTAGCTTTTGACATATATCCTCTTTAATTAATAGACGACATTTACAGATATTCTACCGTAATCATCATTGGTTATTGTAGGAACACTGTTTTAGCCGTTAGATTTTTAGCAGTATTTCTTTATTTTAAATAAAACACCTAAACGAAAAAAGACACGGCTGGCGTGTCTCTTACTAAAAATATGTATGATTAAATAATTAATTTTAATGCTCGCGTGTACTACTGAATGTCACTTCTGGATAGCGATCCTGCATCAGCTGCAAGTTGACACGTGATGGTGCAAGATAAGTTAAATAACCACCACCATCTAATGATAATTGGTCATGGGCTTTGCGTTTAAATTTAGCCAATGCTACCTCATCATCACAATGAATCCAGCGTACCGTTGCGATAGATACCGGCTCAAAAACACATTGTACTTTGTACTCTTCTTTTAGACGATGTGCGACTACTTCAAACTGGAGCACACCCACTGCGCCCAAGATTAAATCGTTATTAATCTGCGGCATAAAGACCTGTGTTGCGCCCTCTTCGCTTAACTGCTGCAAACCCTTTTGTAAGGCTTTAGATTTGAGTGGATCTTTGAGCACCACACGGCGGAAAAGCTCAGGGGCAAAATGTGGAATGCCGGTAAAGTTCAGCACTTCACCTTCGGTAAAGCTATCGCCAATTGAGATAGTACCATGGTTATGCAAACCGATAATGTCACCTGGGTAGGCTTCTTCTAACGCTTCACGGTCACCCGCGAGGAAAGTCAGAGCATCGGCAATGCGTACCTCTTTACCCAGACGCACGTGCTTCATCTTCATACCTTTCTCGTACTTACCTGAGCAGACGCGTAAGAATGCAATACGGTCACGGTGACGCGGATCCATATTTGCCTGAATCTTAAAGACAAAACCAGTAAAATCAGGCTCAGTAGCGGAGACTTCGCGCTCATTGGTAGGATGAGCTTTAGGGGGTGGAGAATACTTCACAAGCGTATCCAGCACCATATTGACACCAAAGTTACCCAATGCGGTACCAAACAATACTGGTGTCATCTCGCCAGCTAAAAACGCATCTACACTAAAATCTTCCAGCGCCATTTGTACCAGCTCAAGCGACTCTTCAAAAGAGTCAAACATTAGCTTACCCAAACGCTCACGGATATCAGGATAATCATAGCCTTCGCGAGTTTCAGCGACGGTCATATCACCGCCGTGACCCTTTTGATAAAAATAAGTTTTGTTTTCAGTTAAATGGTAGACACCAATAAAATCCTGTCCCATACCAATGGGCCAAGTTAACGGAATACATTTAATCTTAAGGACAGTCTCAATCTCGCTAAGCAGCTCAAGCGGTTCACGAATCTGACGATCCAGCTTATTGACAAATGAGATAATCGGCGTATCACGCATCCGGCACACTTCCATCAACTTGATGGTACGTTCTTCAACACCTTTAGCACCATCAACCATCATCAGCGCGCTATCCACTGCGGTCAAGGTACGATAGGTATCTTCACTAAAGTCGGCGTGACCTGGGGTATCGAGCAGGTTGACCACATGGTCTTGATACGGGAACTGCATGACTGATGTGGTAATTGAGATACCACGCTCTTGCTCCATACTCATCCAATCTGAGGTAGCATGACGATCAGTTTTTCGGCCTTTAACTTCGCCTACAACCTGAATCGCTTGACCCCATAGCAAGAGCTTTTCGGTCATGGTGGTCTTACCAGCATCCGGATGCGAAATAATAGCAAAGGTGCGGCGTTTAGCAACTTCGCGGGCAAGCTTAGCTGGAGATAGCTTGGTTGCTGGGAGTTTAGAATCTGCGCTCATAATGGATAACTTATCGTTAAATTTTGGAAGGAAATAGCAGGATATAACAGTAGGTATGAAGGATTTTAGTGGGCGTATTGTAGCGGATTTACGCCTAAAATGCTATTTTTACTGGCGTTTACTGGTGTCTTGAAACAATATGCATACTCATAATATATAAGATAGTACAGCAATCATAATACTTACTTGATACCCTTTTCTAATATTAAGCTTTGATATTAAAAGTATGTACTCTTGATAACTATCTAGTAAGGAGATGGCTATGCTGCTCGAAAAGATTAAGACACCCGGACTTGCGCATTTATCTTATCTAGTCGGGTCAGGCGGGAAAGCTATAGTGATTGACCCGCGTCGCGACTGCGCAATTTACGTAGAAAAAGCGCGCGCAGCAGGGCTTGAGATTACCCATATTCTTGAAACCCATCGCAACGAAGATTTAGTTTCTGGCGCGCCAATTTTAGCAGACATGACGGGTGCTACCGTACTGCACGGACCGAACCCCGAACAGCCTATCGTCTATGCTCAAACAGTACGTGACGGTGATTGCTTCACCGTTGGCCAGCTTAAAATTCGAGTACTAGAAACGCCTGGCCACACTGATGACCATCTTGCTTATGCGCTATTCGATACCGCTTACCCAAAAAAGGCCGTTGGAGTTTTTACCGGTGACGCGCTATTCGTTGGTGATGTTGGGCGTACTGATTTCTACCCTGATCGACGCGAAGAAGTCGCAGGCCTGCTTTATGATTCGCTACAAAAGATCTTAGCGTTAGGCGATCAGGCTATTATTTACCCTGCCCACGGTGCTGGATCAGTCTGCGGATCAGGCATGGCAGAGCGCGAATTTTCTACTATCGGTCACGAAAGATTAAATAACCCACGTTTACAAATCACAGACCGCGACGCCTTTATACAATTCAAGATTAACGAAAATCACTACCAGCCGCCGTATTTCAGACTAATGGAACGACTCAATATGGAGGGTGGCGATGCGCCTCCGTTGGTTATTCGACCACGCAATATTTCGCTCCAACAACTCAATAGCTGTGACGCTGATCATTTAATCGATATTCGTGAGCCAATGGCATATGCTTCCGGTCACCTGCCCGGCGCTATGAGTCTACCTGTGGGCATGATTTCCGCCTTTGCCGGATGGTTCATCGGAGAGGGAGAAAGCTTAGCACTGATTGCATCTAATGAAGAGCAGCTTGCTACTGCTATGGAACATCTGGTGAGAATAGCTTTTGATAATGTTATAGGAGGTTATGTCGGTGTGGTCCCTGCTGCCGCGCAAGGTCAGAAGATGCAACAAACGCCTATGATCGGCACAACTGAGGTTGAAGATCGCCTTCATAACGCTGAAAACTGGACACTGCTCGACGTCCGTGACGCTGACGAACGAGCGACCACCGCGATTGAAGGGTCACAGCATATCTATGTCGGTGAGCTTAATGAACGTTGGCACGAACTCGATAAAAACCATCGTTATACATTGATGTGTGCCAGTGGCGCGCGAGCGACGGTAGCGGCAGGATGGCTAACGAGTCGAGGTTTCGACAAGCTTGATATTTATCTAGGTTCAATGGGGGCATGGAAAGCCGCGCATGACTGATATCTTAAACGCGATTATTTTTCTTCTCGAAGCGAATGCCTTCTTTTAGTTAGCAAATTTTTGAATAGTCGCGTTTAAATTAATTATTGCCTTAGGCTTAGCTGATACTTGGGCGATGGCAATAATTTCTTAAATAGCACTGACGGATTATTTATCTCAGACGAATAATCCGTAATCTGGCTCATATAATTTATTGATAACACGTCCTAGAAAAACTTATGTTAGAACTACTTTTTAGATTTTTTAATAATAGCGTTCGATTTGCTCTGCTAAGAAATCGCCAGCTACGTCATTGACCAATGTGCAATCAACAACCCCGCGACGACTGTCTGTATTAGGATTAGTCGTACCTTTAGTCACATAGTCCACTTCGTAAATATCTCCTTTATAATCAACACCGCTATATAAATACGCAGGCTGATTTTTGGCTTCAAAAAACTCTACTTTAGCCGCTCTTTCATCATTGCCTGATCCTACTCTAAATTTAGTAGTACTGAATTTGCGATTATCATTAAAACGCTCTTCCGTCGCCTCAATCCAATCGTCAAGCGTTTGATAGATGGTTTCATTTTTTGCATTAAAGGCTAAGAATAACCGCTCGCTAGTCGTTACAGGGATATAGCAAACTGACCCAACTGGGAAGCTAGCATCGGTTGCAATCCTAGGATAATTATTCAAATCAGTACGAATACCATTACTATTAGTTAGCGTATTGCCATCGTTGTAGCTATCGGCTTTAACCCCCGATAAATCAAGAGTCTGGTAAGTGGTCTCATAATCAAATTTATTATTACTATTGTTTTCATAAACAGGACGCTTAATCGTACGCCTATTTACTTCAATATTTTTATTTTCAAGCCTACCTTCAAAGTTATCTGCCAATACTGTTTTGTCTAAATCATTGATCCCTAGGTTACGGTAGTTATTAACAATATTCCTAACTTTAATCTCACGCTCACCAGTGCGATAGGTCTCATTGATGCGCGCAACAGCATTAGCATTCGCTTGATTATCATAACTACTATCGAAGCTCGTTATCGTAAACTCGTTGCTATTACCTGAACCAAAAATACCATTATCTTCATCGTTGCAGCCAGCGAGAGTGATAGCCAATAAGGAGATGGTAAGCGGAGCAAGTAGTCGTTTATTTACTTTTTTCATCGCAGAGTGTCCTTATTAGTGAAGATGGTTTAATAGTAAAGGTATTGAGCTATGGTTGTTCCTGACGCTCGTAGCATACCTTTAAATATTTATATTATACTCCTAGCTTACATTAATACTGCTGGAGCGTGTATATCAAGCATGTACTTAAATTTACTAACCTATAAGACTTGCTTACAAATTGATAGCATAGGTTTACTACCGCTATATAGAGTTGCGTTAAAAATTTGTTATGCTGGTCAAGTTATATGGCTAACAAAATGAATTTACTATAAAAACTGACAACAAAGGATGTGTTATGAAAACTTTATATTCTACCAAAGCCACTACTACTGGCGGCCGTGCAGGTTCAGCTAGCTTAGCTGATAGCGATCTTAGCATCAATATGGTAGCACCAGGTTCTGGAAAAGAAGGTAATAACCCAGAGCAGCTTTTTGCCATGGGCTATAGTGCCTGCTTTGATAGCGCACTTGGTGCCGTCAAACAAATGGAAAAGGCCAAATTTGACTCGACAACTCAAATAGAAGTAGATTTGCTGCAAGGTGAAGGTCATGATTATAAGCTAGCAGCGAAAATTCACGTGACTGGCGAGAATACAGACTTATCTGCTGATGAGTTCCAAGAACTCGTCAAAAAGGCTCATCAAGTCTGCCCGTACTCGAAAGCCACACGCGGTAATATCGATGTTGAAGTGACTTCAGAAGTAAAATAAGTACTCAACTACTATTAAGTATTCAATCACTGTAGTGTCATCAAATATAAAAAAGAACTCAGCTGGTCTGGGTTCTTTTTTTATTGACCATTGTTTTGGCTCGTACACATCGTGACTGTTTATTAGTTAGCCATCAATTTATTAGTTCGTCATCAATTCGGCAAGAAGGGTTTTTATCGTTATAATGAGTGCATCTTTTTACCCAATACTTGCTGCCCAATATTTGATAAGTGACTTTCTATGACCGACAACGATCACAATTCCCACTCGCCTATTAATCCCAATACGCTACCAAACTTTGCCTCCATGCCAAATGTGGCGACGATGGATACCAACCACGTAAATAAAGACCAGCCGCCCTTTATTTTGGTCGATGGCTCTTACTATCTATTTCGCACTTACCATGCCTTGCCAAAAACCATGCAAAACTCTCAAGGCTTAATCACCAACGCCATACGTGGGACGTTAAATGCGCTATTGAAATTAATGCGTCGCTATCATCCAACCCATATGGCGGTCTGCTTTGATACCAAATCGCCGACCTTTCGTCACGCGATGTCAGAAGAATACAAAGCCAACCGTCCAAAAATGGATATTGAGCTGGCTGAGCAGATTCCTTACATTCATCGTTTGGTGACGGCACTAGGGCTTCCTCTACTCCGTATCGAAGGCGCAGAAGCTGATGATATCATCGGTACGCTTGCCTATCGTGCCGTTGCTGAAGGCCATCATGTGGTCATCTCGACTGGTGATAAAGACATGATGCAGCTGATTAATGACTGTGTGATATTAGAAGACAGCTTTACAGGGAAGATTACTGATAGCGCAGGCGTGGTCGAAAAATTCGGTATTAACCCTAAGCAGATGATTGACTTTCTGACCCTCATGGGCGATTCGTCTGACGGCATCAAAGGCGTACCGGGTATCGGTAAAAAGACTGCCAAAGACTTGCTTAATGAATATGGCACTATCGACAATATGCTAACAAACGTCGCCGATATCAAAGGACGCGCTGGCAAAAATCTGGTCGAATATGCCGATGATATTCCGATGAATGCGCAGCTGGCAACTATCGTTACCGATTTAGAAATTGGCCAAGACTGGCAAGATTTAAAAATCAATACTGATCCTTGTGCTCACATTGATGAGCTAAGGGCATTGTACAATGAGCTTGAGTTTAGAAATGAGCTGGCCTCACTTGATCATCCCAATCATCCAGCCAACGGCTCGCAAAGTGTCGCCAATAGTCAGGCGGATGCTGAGTCACAAGCGCAAATCGCTAAATCTCTTCAATCAAACACCATTGATAATGTCACCGACAGTAAAAGCCATGATAGAGCATGGCATACGATTTTAGACGAACCCGCTTTTAACAGCTTAGTTAAATTATTAGAGTCTGCGCCGCATTTCGTTATCGATACCGAAACCACCAGTGTCTATTGGCGTCAGGCGGAATTGGTTGGCTTGTCTTTTGCGGTAAAAGCGCATGAAGCTTATTATGTTCCGCTCACGCATAGCTTAGAAGGTGATGAGCTGACTGCAAAGCAACTTGATCGCGACACAGTATTAGCAAAACTTAAACCTATTTTGGAAAATTCCAAAATAGGTAAAATCGGTCAACATCTAAAATATGACGCCCATATTCTCAGTCATTATGATATCGACTTAGTAGGCGCTATTCATGCCAGCCCTAATAACTGGAAGATGGACACCATGCTTGCCAGCTATGTAATTAACGCCGCCATCACCCGTCATGGTATGGATGATTTGGCACGCCATTACCTGCAAACACAGACCATCAGTTTCGAGGATGTCGCTGGTAAAGGCGCTAAGCAAGTTACATTTGATCAAGTGGCTATCGATATTGCCAGTGACTATGCTTGTGAAGATGCCGATATTACTTATCAGCTATTTGATGTCTTTAGCAAAAAACTTAATGAAGATGAAAACAACGCCAAACTACTGCACGAGTTAGAAATTCCAACTGCTGAAATACTCTGCCACATGGAAGCGCATGGTATTTTGATTAAGCGTTCATTCTTAAATGAGTTATCCAAACGTTTTGATGAAGAAATTATCGCTCTAGAAAAACGCGCTTATGAGGTCGCTGGCGAGGAGTTCAATTTAGGCTCACCAAAGCAGCTTGGTGAGATGCTGTTTGATAAGCTTGGCGTCATTGGTGGTAAAAAAACCAAGTCAGGGCAATACTCGACTGGTGAAGCGGTATTGTCAAAAATCGATCACCCACTAGTGGAAATTGTACTTGAATATCGCGGTCTATCTAAGCTTAAAAGCACTTATACCGATGCGCTTGATAATGTCGCTGATTCTGAGACTGATCGCGTGCATACCAGCTATCATCAAGCATTGACCAGTACCGGACGTTTATCATCTACTGATCCTAACTTACAGAATATTCCAATTCGTACCGCCACTGGTCGCCTGATTCGCCAAGCCTTTATTGCGCCACAAGGTCGCGTTATTTTAGCAGCGGATTACTCGCAAATTGAGCTACGTCTCATGGCGCATTTCTCAGGCGATAAAAACCTAACTCATGCCTTTAATGAAGGGTTGGATATTCACGCTGCTACCGCAGCTGAAGTGCTAGGAAAAGATGTCGCTGATGTCACCCCGACCGAACGTCGTAATGCTAAAGCCATTAACTTTGGTCTGCTCTATGGCATGAGCGCCTTTGGACTTGCCAAGCAACTACAGATGAGCCGCGGTGAAGCGCAAGATTACATCGATATGTACTTTGAGCGTTACCCAGGCGTCAAAGATTATATGATCAACACTCGTGCCAGCGCCCATGACAAAGGCTATGTCGAGACTATATTAGGCCGTAAGCTCTATACACCTGACATCACCCATAGCAATCGCATGGTCAAACAAGGTGCTGAGCGTGCTGCGATTAACGCGCCACTACAAGGCTCAGCTGCTGACCTAATCAAACTTGCCATGATTGCCGTCGATAAAGTACTACCTAAAGAGCAGGCGAAAATGCTGCTACAAGTCCATGATGAATTAGTATTTGAAGTGGATACTGATAAAGTGAATGAAATCAGCCAACTCATTACTGATGCGATGCAAGACGTCTTAACGGCTACCGCTGTTGAAAAAGGTTGGCATGTAGACTTTGCTGTGCCGTTATTGGTTGAGACTGATAGTGGTGTGAATTGGGATGAGGCGCATTAGATTGGCAATATTAATAATGGGATTTGACTAATTAGTTATTATTAATAATATTATACTATTCAAATTAGCGTTATAATAAACGCATATTAAATTACCCAGTCCTAATGAGATAATTTGCAGTTTAAAAGTGAGCCTTTGGGTTCACTTTTTTATTTCTTAAAAAATCAGGAGCCCTTTATTTTGGCTACAGATGGCATCATCGAAGTCCCCGGTATTATACTTATAATAGTGTGTTTAGTACGTTGCGCGCAGTATGTAATGCAGAGTCACAGCAAGCAAAGTCGTTATTTTTGGTTAGCATCAGTGCTCGTGTTTTTTGCAGTGATTCGTCGCGAGTTGAACTACTTACCAGAATTATTTATTCCAAGCGATTTTTCGCTTCTTAGTCATTCTTATGATTGGTGGGAAGATAGCGTACTTACAGTTGTCTATATCCTCATTGTTGGATTACTCACCTATTCATGGCGTTATCTCTGGGCAGTATTAAAAGATGTTGACGTATCAATATATGTCATCGTCGCCGTATTGGCGATAATACAATATATGGGTGAGAACGCGATTATATTCCCTTATGCCTTTGGTGGGATAATTGAAGAGTCGGCAGAGACCGCTATTTACGGCATTGCTTTGATTTATTTGTGGAAATTTAATTTAACTGATTTCAAAAGTCAGACAGCAAAAAATCTAGATTTAGAGACTGCAACGCGATAGCAAGTAGAGTTGATTATGGTATCTACCTTAGCGATTAACTTTGCTTATTAATTTGCTATACTAAATATAAGCACGAGGGACGATAGCAGTTTTGATTTTGTTAATATTCGCGCAATAGGTATAGCTGAATATTGCCACCTGACGTTGTACCTCGATTTACTCGTTATTGATAACTATTAAGTCACTCATTATGAATATACTTATTACTGGTGCATCGCGTGGTATCGGTCTGGCCACTGCCAAAAAGCTGGCAGCAAAAGGTCATAGCGTTGGGCTATTTGCGACTAATACTACGACGCTTGAACAAGCTACTAAAGACAAAGCCTTCAAAAAGGCTATCAAACAAAAGCGTATCGTAACTGGTCAGCTTGATGTCGCCCAGCCAGATATGTGGGAAGATGCTATCACTCAAATGATTGATAACTTTGGTAGTATCGATGCGTTGATTAATAATGCTGGCGTGCTGGTCAGCGGCGCATTGCCAACGACGGATTTGGATGAGCAACTGGCTTTGATTGATGTCAACTGTAAAGGCGTGCTCATTGGCTGTCATAAGCTTGCCCCTTATTTGGCTGATAGCAAAAATGGTAAAATCGTCAATGTATCTTCAGCGTCTGCTATTTATGGTCAGCCTGAAGTTGCTACGTATTCGGCTAGTAAGTTTTTTGTCCGCGGTCTCACCGAAGGCCTTAATATCGAATACCGAAAGCTCGGTATCAAAGTCATCGATGTCATGCCGCTATGGGTAAAGTCTGATATGACAAAAGACATCGAGGTCACGAGTATTGATCGTTTAGGTATTCATTTGACCGTCAATGACGTAGCGAAAACGTTGTGCAAATTGACTACCAGTCCTAATCGTAAGATAAAAGGTACGCACTATGCCGTTGGCTTGCCAGCGAAAGTCTTTCAAAAACTGGCACAAGTAACCCCTGATCCTGTGATTCGCTGGGTAAATACTAAAGTTGGTGCGAAGTAGGTTTTTAAGCTATCGTATTAAACGAATCTTATAATTACTTTGAAATATAAAAATCATAATTTATAAGAAGTACTGACGGCTACCGAATTTCGGTGGCCGTTTTGCTTGCGTCTCGAATTTTAATGGCTTGCTCGATGGTTTTATCGGTGAAGGTATTGTCTTTAATAAGCGTACCTTTTATCGCCCCTGCTGCACTTTCTTCGCGAATTTCAGAACCAATATTAATAGACACATTAACGTCATTAGCAAATTGATTGCCACTTATCAGCGTGCCATCGTCCTCGACGATAACGCCCTGCTCGACTTGCTCAAAACGATTATTAATAATCTGATTGTCTTTAGCGCTGTCTAAGTGATAGCTGGCAAAGGGCGTTTGCTTAACCAAATAAGCACCACATGCAAAACCTTTTAAATTGCGCGACTGCCTTGATGCGACCCAAACACCGACTGGTTCATCTTGAAAGATATTATGGCGAATAATATTGTCACGACTGGACTCGGTACGCTTAAAATGATTGCCCCGCGTCGGATCGGCAGCATGCTCAAAACAATTGCGATACAGCAATATACTACCTGCGCCATTATGGATGAATTGATTATTCTCAATAAGATTATTGCTTGAAGAATCCACCGCTATCGCCTCTCGATTAGGCTTAAAAGTGCGAAAGCCATTACCGATAAAGACAGAGTTTTTAATCACATTATCGCGACTACCAAATTCGAGATATAACCCAACGGTTCCTGCGTTTTGAATGCGTACTTTATCAAAAGTAATGCCATGTACATGATCGCCGACGAACATACCACTGTTAATACTGTTGCGACTAGTAACGTTAACCACGCGAATATTTCTTGGAGCGAGTGCCCGATTGGCAGCAGGATCGATAAAGCCTCGTACGTAGCGCTGATTTGGTTGGCTATACTGACGAATATGTAGCGCATGACCATAGCCATCTACATGACAATTGGCAACGGCAATATCTTCGATAGCGTTATCTGTCTTGGGTTTAATCGTAATTGCACTGGCCGTTGATTGGTCATCAGCCATCGTACTAAGCCTTGCTCCCCGACAGTCGAGTGAGCTGTGTGAGTCATTTAATTCAAAACGTATCGACTGTTCTGTCAAATCACAACTTGGACTAAGGGCGCTGTGTCCTTGTACTTTTACTATCTGTTTAGGCGTCAACTGTTCGCAATCAATAATGGTCGTGGCTGTCGGTAGCTTAGCGTCAATCATTAGCGACTGTTTTGAATGAGCCTTATCAGAACTGGTATTGGTACTAGCAAAGGGCAAACGTTCACAAGCCGTCAAACTTATCATGGCACTTATCAATGATAATTTAACAAACAACCTACTGTTTAATACCATCACGTGTTTCCTGTTTTACTAATCGTCTTACATTTTTTGAACATCCTGTGACACCTTACTACTATTTGTATTCATCATAACCCGTCAAACTGATCCTGATAAACAGTTAATCTTGATAAACAATTCTTGATAAACAATCATTACCAATAATAACAAGGATTCAATGATGGACAATTCAAAAACCCCACTACCAGAAGAGATGGATCATATTGATGGCAATACTCGTAACGATGATGACAGTCTAGATAATCAGGACAATCAACTGGTCGATTTAGATAATCCCATGTTGCACACTATCGATAATAATGATGTGATTGACAATAGCGCAGGATTTGACAATTCGCAAGCAGGCAGTGGCGCAACCCAAGGACTTACACCAATGCATCGTCAAAACGTCGATGAAGCGCAAGTGGATGAGTTGTTGGTTGAAGGCAATTTAGATGACAACGACTATCCTGATATCATCGATATCGCTGATAAAGACGCTGCTGAACGTACCAATGATGATGATTTTTAAGCCAGTCGTTCAATGATAAGGAAGTAGAAAAAGAATTTAGACAAAAAAATACCGGACATAATGTTCGGTATTTTTTATGATTTAAAAATTTAATTCATTAAGCCCAGCCATCCAATGTTCCCGCCCAACCTTTGACCAATGGCGCACTTAGCGCTTCTAGCAAATCAATGTGCGCTTCATCAAGGTTCAGGGCTGGAATATAATGATACTCTTGCCCGCCTGCATGCAGGAAGTTCTCACGGTTCTCAATTGCGAGCTCTTCTAGCGTCTCCAAACAATCGGCGGAGAATGCAGGACTGATGACTTGTACCGAACGCACGCCAGACTTACCCCAATCCTCTAACACCACATCGGTATAAGGCTTGACCCACTCTTGCTTACCAAAGCGCGACTGGAAACTGATAATCCATTCATCATCCTGTAGTCCAAGTGCATGCGCGACTTGGGCGGCAGTACATTTACAGCGCTTCGGATACGGATCACCTTTATCAGCATAGGGCTGTGGAATACCGTGGAAGCTAAACATCAATTTTTCAGGTTTGCCATGCTCTGCTTGAAAACGGCGAATAGAATCTGCCAATGCTTGAATATAAAGCGGATGCGCAAAGTAGTCTTTGACAATCGTATAGTTTGGCAAATTGCGTTGCTTTAACGTCCACTTCGTTAGCGCATCATATACCGCACCGCCAGAAGAGGCAGAATACTGCGGGAATAGTGGCAAGATGACGAAATGATCAACGCCTTCACTACGTAAAGTGTCCATTACATCCGGCAGTCCAGGATTACCATAGCTCATCGCAGGATGCACAGAAACTCGAAACGGCGCAACACTATCGGCCAAGCGCGGCTCTAACAGTTCAACCTGACTCTTTAGAATTTTACGAATGGGCGAGTCGCCTTCCCAAATGCTAGCATAAGCCTTTGCTACCCGTTTAGGACGACTTGGCAATACAAACAAGTTTAGAATAATCGCCCATAAAAACTTAGGGATTTCAATCACTCGTGGGTCTGATAAAAACTGTTTGAGATAGCGACGGACGGCAGGCGCAGTCGGCTCATCAGGCGTACCAAGGTTGACTAAGAGAACGGCAATACGTGGGGGCAGTTTAGGTTTCATAGGGGCATAATTTATTTAGTTATTAAGTCACTAGAGAGTATAGGTTAGATAGAGACACAACGAGCGAGTAGAAAATTTTATAACAGCATTATTATAAGATTTAAAATAGCTGCTAATGTTCGCCTTTAGTGTAGCATTTTATCGTGCAAAAACGCATGGTAAAGGCTACCGTTATACAATTTGATACGCGCTTAAAATAAAGACTGCGCTCGAAGGTTGTACTCATACGCGCATCGCCATACAATAGGCGAGCCCATTTCAAAAAAACAGTATAGGCAAATTATTCTGTCGGCATATTGCTTTTATTTCATTGATGATTGTTGTCTTGTGAGGTAGCTTTGAACGCACGCCCTGATAATACCAGTGACCAGTCCCCCACAGATGAGCCCAATGCAGTTGGCTCAGTGGGAATCGTCACGCCCCAAAACTTCCATTTCGCTGAGCCATTGACCTTGGAGTGCAACCGTACGCTGCCCTCGTTTGACTTAATGATAGAGACCTATGGCACGCTTAATAGTGATAAATCAAATGCCATTCTGATCTGCCATGCCCTATCAGGCAGTCATCATGCGGCAGGATTCCATAGTGCTGATGACAAAAAATCTGGCTGGTGGGACAATATGATTGGCCCTAATAAAGCTATCGATACCAATCAATTTTATGTGGTATGCGTCAATAATATTGGTAGTTGCTTTGGTTCTACCGGTCCAACGACGATTAATCCTGACACCGTAAAAAAAGCTGATGATAGTGAATCACAAGTTTATGGCCCTGACTTTCCTCTTGTCACAATTAAAGACTGGGTAAAGACTCAAGCCATGCTTTCAGATCGCTTAGGCATTAACGTCTGGCATGCCATTGTTGGCGGATCAATGGGCGGTATGCAAGCGTTGCAATGGTCAGTTGATTATCCAAATCGACTTAAACGCTGCGTAGTTATCGCCAGTACCCCGAAGCTTTCCGCCCAGAATATTGCCTTTAATGAAGTCGCTCGTCAGTCGATACTATCCGATCCTGATTTTAAAGACGGCCGCTATTTACAAGCAGGCACATATCCTCGTCGCGGTCTTATCCTCGCGCGCATGGTTGGTCATATTACTTATTTGACTGAAGATGCAATGAAAGCCAAGTTTGGTCGTGATCTAAAATCAGGCAAATTTATGTACGGCTATGACGTTGAGTTCCAAGTTGAAAGCTATCTGCGTTATCAAGGTGAACGTTTTAGCGAAAACTTCGATGCCAATACTTATCTATTAATGACCAAAGCCTTAGATTACTTTGACCCGACGCGCGATTATCCATCAACACAAGCAGCTGATAACACAGATCCGTCTATACAACTTGAAGACTCAATCGCCGCGTCAGTCAATACTAGTGAAAGTGAGCTTGAAGATAGTTTAGTAACTCACGATGGTAGCGAGCATGGAAACCATCAAGAACTTACCGCGATTAAGGCAGCATTCGCCCATACGCAGTGCCAGTATCTAGTGGTGTCTTTTACTACTGATTGGCGCTTTGCACCAGAGCGCTCGCAAGAGATAGTCGATGCCTTAATGGCTACGGGTAAGCCGGTCAGCTATATCAATGTTGACGCACCACATGGTCATGATTCATTTTTATTCGATATTCCACGCTATATGGGCGCTGTTAGAGGATTTTTAACCGCGCCGTTTATTGCTAAGAGCCTGACAGCCAAAGGAGAACGCTCATGAGAATGGATCATCAGCTGGCCGAACGCTGGATTGCCCCGCAGTCACACGTGCTAGATTTAGGCTGTGGCAATGGTGAGCTGCTCGCACATTTGCAACAAAAACGTGGCGTAACTGGCTACGGGCTTGAGATTGACGAAGATAAGATTAATGATGCTATTGGTAAGGGCTTGTCCATTATCGAGCAAGACCTTAACGATGGTCTAGGTCGCTTTGCTGATAATAGCTTCGATACCGTAGTCATGGCACGAGCGCTACAAGCCGTCAAAGCGCCAGACGTGCTCCTGCTCGACATGCTTCGGGTCGCTCGTGAAGCCGTTATTACCTTTCCTAACTTTGCCCATTGGCAAAACCGCCTTCATTTGGGGTTAAAAGGTCTGATGCCAGTTTCAGAAGCATTGCCTTACGAGTGGTACAACACTCCCAACATTCATCTGTGTACGTTCAAAGATTTTGAGCAACTGTGTGCAAAGCATGATATTCATATTATCAGTCGTTTTGCAGTCAGTGACTCTGATAAAGGTCATTCGCCATTGATGACAGCATTAATCAGACAAGCACCTAACCTATTGGCAGATGTTGCTATCTATCGTGTGACCAAACATAAATCCAGTTAAAATCATAAACTTAACCTTTTATAACTGAGCTAACTACTAGCTGACTAAGCGTTATTTTTCTGTATACTCTTTCATACGGCTTAATAACCGTATGATTTTGTTACATACTATAAAGCCCAAAATGACGTTAAAACGAGTAATTAGTATTTGAGTTTCGTAACTTTGGGTGGTAAGCTAGCAAAATAGTGTCGATGACACCCCCATTACAATTACTTATCTGTTGATTTAGCGTAAACACAGCGACTTATATTTATAGGTCTGCTACTGATTTATAGTTAATATAACTCTGCTAATAACTAGGTAAGTTCATACTGCAAAGTGTAATGTCTATGATAGCGCCGCCTAATCTTTTGAGTTTTGGCGGCAAACTTTATCCATTGCTTATCAACTGCCTAATTTTGGAGCTGCTATGAAATTATTAAAAGCCGCCTTGTTTACTGCTTTATTCTCTTGTGCTGGTATGGCGAACGCTGATTTAATCTCAAACGTGCCACTTGATACGTCACGTTTTGAGCTTATGCCTGTTAGTGAGCTGTCAGCTCGTGCCTCACAGGGTAACGATCATGCACAGTTTTATCTCGCTAAGCGTCTACAAAAAGGCGAAGGTATCGCTCAGAACACTAAGCAAGCAGTACAGTGGTACACGCGCGCTGCAGAACAAGGTGTTGCCCCTGCCCAGCTTAATCTCGCTATCATGTATCTACGCGGTGAAGGTGTAAAGCCAAACTTGCAGCAAGCACGTGGTTGGTTAGAAAAAGCAGCAATGCGTGGTGATAACCGTGCTAGCTATACGCTTGCTTTGTTAGATGAGAAGCAAAAAAATCTAGTTGATGCCTATAAATGGTATGACCTTGCTGCCCGTGACGGCATGTTAGATGAAAAAGTCCGTAACAAAGCTCGTGGTAAAATCGGTCAGTTGGCATTGAACTTATCAAGCTCAGACATCGCTAGCGCTCGTAGCCAAGCAGATCGTTGGTTCCAAAGTAAGTAAGCTTTAGATAAATAAGCTAATAATAAAAAATCCAGCCTTTGAGCTGGATTTTTTGTGTTTGTATAAGGATGAATGATTAAATTAACTGTCTTAGATAACTCTTATTCCCTCGGTGCGCGAGCCATGGTGTAGAACTCTGCATTGGACTGCATATTCATTACAATCGCCATTCTATTAGACAAGCCAAAGAATGCAGTAATACCACTAATGTCTAAAATATCCTCGTCATCATAGCCATATTCCATGAGTGCTACATAATCTGATTCTTGAACAAGCTCTGGTGTGCGACAGAGTTTTATCGAAAATGCTAGCATTTCTTTTTGTCGAGGGCTGATAGGCGCATGTAAATAATTGACTGCTATCTGGTCTGCCAGCAGCGGTTCTTTAGAGAACACACGCAGTAGCGCACCATGGGCGATGACACAATATTGGCATCCATTGGCAGCACTAGTAGCGACAATGATCATCTCCTTTTCGGCTGGGCTTAGCGTACTACTCTCCCGCTCCATAACTGCATCATAATAAGCAAAAAAAGCTCTGAACTCTGCTGGGCGGTATGCTAGCGCTAAAAATACATTGGGAATAAATTTGGCTTTTTCTTGCACCGCTAGAATACGTGCAAGAATATCATCAGGTAGGCTATCTAATGACGGTACAGGGTATCGGCTGATAGCTATGCTGTCGGAAGCGTTAGTAGATGGATTGATAGGTGTGTTGATAGATGGTTCGCTCATGTGTCATCTCCATTGACATTATTTGATTGCTGTAGGTAATTAGTCTACCTTTATAGATGAGTAATAAGTAGTCAAAAAGCCCCTAAATTTATACTGCTTACCTTTATAAAATATTCAAAACCCACTCTAAATTTGCTACACTACGCCCGCATTGTCCAATTCCACAATTGTGCCAGTGTTATAACACACCAAAACTTAAATTTAACTTATTGCACTAGGTTTGCGACCTAGCCAGCAGGAGATATGTATGAGCACTACCCCAAATAACGTAAGTAATGAGAGCAAAAAAGCGACTGAATACGATAGCGTGACCAACAATATCGTCGTCGCAGCTCTCTATAAATTTACGCGCTTTGCAGATTTTGAGCAGTACCGTGAGTCTATCTTAAACAGTATGCTCGACAACGATGTAAAAGGTACTTTACTGCTAGCAAGCGAGGGCATTAACGGTACGATTTCTGGTACTCGAGAGAGCATCAATAATGTCCTTGATTATCTGCGTAGCATTGAGGCGATTGGTAGTTTTACTTTTAAAGAATCTTATACTGACGCCCAGCCCTTTTATCGTACTAAAGTAAAATTAAAAAAAGAAATCGTGACGATGGGTGTTGAAGATATTGATCCATTGCAATCGGTTGGGCGCTATGTAAAACCAAGTGAATGGAATGCGCTCATCTCAGATCCTGAAGTATTACTAATCGATACTCGTAACGATTATGAAGTACAAATCGGTACTTTTCAGAATGCTGTAAATCCAAACACGGAAACCTTTCGCGAGTTTCCAGAGTATGTGGCAAAAGAGCTAGACCCAAGTAAACATAAGAAAGTGGCGATGTTCTGTACTGGCGGTATTCGCTGCGAAAAATCAACGGCCTTTATGCGTCAGCAAGGGTTTGAAGAAGTTTATCACTTGGAAGGTGGCATTCTAAAATATCTAGAAGAAGTACCTGCCAGCGATTCTATGTGGGAGGGCGATTGCTTCGTATTTGATAATCGTGTTTCGGTCAACCATAACTTAGAAAAAGGTGATTACGAACAATGCTTTGCTTGCCGTATGCCAATTACTGCTGATGACATGCAAAGTGTCGCCTATATCAAAGGCGAGTCTTGCCCGCACTGTATCAATAAAGCCACTGAGGAGCAAAAAGCGCGCTTCCGTGAGCGTGAGCATCAAATGCAATTAGCGAAAAAACGCGGTGAAGCCCATATTGGTAGCGACGTCAATGAAGTTATGGAAACACGTAAAGCAGCCAAAACTGAGGCACGCCGTCAAGCGGACGCTGCTAACAAAGCTAAATTAGGCTAGATTTACTACTAGTAAAATTGATAATAAAAAAAAGAGATGCTCAAGTGGCATCTCTTTTTTATTATGCTAATTGTAAAGTTAAACGATAAGCATCAACTCTAAAATAAAATCCGCACGCGAATCGTTTCTTCTACGTCTTTTAGCTGATCAAGAGCCGCACTAGAATCATTATAATCAACATCCATCATCAAGTAACCAACGTCGCCTTCAGTCATTAGACTTTGCGCTAAGATGTTAATGTGCGCTTCTGCAAATAGACGGTTAATTTGCGACAGTACACCTGGCACGTTTCTGTGAATATGCAGCAAACGATGCGTGCCTTCTTTAAAGGGAATAGAAACCTCTGGGAAGTTCACAGCCGTGATAGTATCGCCTTGATCAGAATATCTAACGAACTTCTCAGCTACTTCTAAACCGATATTGGCCTGTGCTTCTTGCGTTGAACCACCGATATGCGGAGTTAAAATGACATTATCGAATTTACGCAATGGAGATTCAAACTCTTCATCGGCAGACTTTGGCTCTTTCGGGAATACGTCAATGGCAGCGCCCAAAACTCTACCCGACTCAAGTGCCGCAGCAAGATCATCAATCTCAACGCAAGTTCCGCGTGCCGCATTGATAAAGTAACTGCCTTCTTTCATCTGTGCGAACTGCGCCGCTTTCATCATATAGCGTGTGCTTGGCTCATCTGGCACATGCAAAGTCACGATATCAGCGGTAGATAGTAGCTCTTCTAAGCTATCTACTTGATGGGCGTTGCCTAACGGTAATTTAGTAACCACATCATGATAGATAACTTTCATACCGAAGCTTTCAGCCAGTACAGATAGCTGTGAGCCGATAGAGCCATAACCGACAATACCGATTGTTTTGCCACGTACTTCATGTGAATTGGTAGCAGACTTGCCCCAGCCGCCGCGATGGACAGTGGCATTCTTTTCAGGGATACCACGATATAGCATAATCGCTTCTGCTAATACCAATTCTGCAACCGAACGAGTGTTAGAGTATGGCGCGTTAAAGACTGGAATACCGAGCTCGCGAGCCGCTTCAAGGTCGACTTGGTTGGTGCCGATACAAAAGCAACCAATACCGATAAGCTTGTCTGCGTGCTCAAGAACTTCACGAGTCAGCTGCGTGCGCGAACGGATACCAATGAAATGCGCGTCTTTAATTTTTTCAATCAGCTCATCTTGATCGAGGGCGTGACTAAGATACTCAATGTTTTTATAACCAGCATTGTCTAAAATCTTTAAGGCGTTCTCGTGCAAGCCTTCAAGTAATAAAAACCGGATTTTGTCTTTTTGTAATGATAATGCCATGTGAGGACTGTCCTATGGTTGTCTTATTAAAAATAATCTATGCTAGATGAAACGAAAACAGTCCGGTTATCTTACACAAAATTTAACGGTGATGTTAGCAGATTAGATGAATTATTGCTTATCAAGCCTGAAAACTTTTTATGCTATAGTGAGCTTTGTTATCTAAACATTGTTTAAACTGCTTTATTCACTATTTACAGCCTTTAAGCGTTCATAATATTACCTACCTTGTCCTAACTTATTTATCTAAAGCTGCTTTTAATTAGCCCTAACTTTAGTTGAAATTTTTCGGTTAAGAGAAGCCGTTAGGTGTAGCGCTAATGTTTATACAGAGACTCAACCATGACGCCATTTGCAACTCAGACTACAACTGTTACCGATAATGATAAGCTCGATACCATTCTGAATAGCTTGGTAAATGAGCACAATTTCGATAATACACAAATTAAAACCGATAGCGAAAGCTTAGAGCATTGGGGTAAAGACTGGACCAAGCATTTTGCGCCCGCGCCCACGGCTATTGTCTTTCCAAAAACGACGGAACAAGTACAAGCTGTCGTACTACTCGCTAATGAGCACAACGTGGTACTAACACCTAGTGGCGGTCGTACGGGTTTATCTGCTGGCGCGGTCGCTGCCAATGGCGAGATTGTCGTCAGTATGGATAAGATGAATCATATCGGACAATTCTACCCTGCTGATCGTCTAGTAGAAATCGAAGCAGGCGTGGTCACTCAGCAGCTACAGCAATTCGCGGAGTCCAAAGACTTGTACTACCCTGTTGACTTTGCTTCGGCAGGCTCAAGTCAGATGGGCGGTAACATCGGCACCAATGCTGGCGGTATCAAAGTGATTCGTTACGGTATGACCCGTCAATGGATTATGGGTTTAACCGTGGTCACGGGCAAAGGCGATATCTTGCAATTGAATCGTGGTATGGTCAAAAACGCCACTGGTTACGACTTGCGCCAGCTGTTTATTGGTAGTGAAGGCACGCTAGGCTTAGTCACTCATGCACAAATCAAGCTTGAGCGTCTGCCGCAAGACTTGAATGTCATGGTACTTGGCATGGACACATTTAATGATGTGATGAATGTACTGTCTGCCTTTCAAGCACAGATTGATTTGACTGCTTTTGAATTCTTCGACGATGTGGCAGTTGACAAATTAATGGCGCATGGTCAGGTTCAAGAGCCGTTTGAGTCGCGTACCAAGTTTTATACGCTGCTTGAGTTTGAAGCGCCTTATGAGCCAATTATGGATAAGGCCATGGCGATATTTGAGCATTGCATGGAACAAGGCTGGGTCGTTGATGGCGTCATGAGCCAAAGCATCGCGCAAGCTGAGGAGCTATGGAAACTACGCGAGTATATCTCCGAGACCATCTCAGTATTTACGCCATATAAGAATGACGTATCGGTATTAATCAGCCATGTGCCTGATTTTATCGCTGAGATTGACCATATTGTCAGCAGCAATTATCCTGATTTCGAAGTTTGCTGGTTCGGTCATATCGGCGATGGCAATTTGCATTTAAATATTCTCAAGCCTGAAAATATGAGCAAGGATGACTTCTTTAGCGAGTGTCAAATCGTCAATAAATACGTGTTTGAGACAGTGCAAAAATACGCTGGCTCAGTATCCGCTGAACATGGTGTCGGCATGACTAAAAAGCCCTATCTACACTATAGTCGCAGCGAGACTGAAATTGATTACTTAAGGCAAATCAAAAAAGTATTTGATCCAAACAATATTATGAATCGTGGAAAGATTTTTGATATGTGAATGGATAATTTTTAATTGGTATCATAAATTAATGACGCTAGGTAAGACTACTTAGCGTCATTTTCATTCAGCTGCAACCGCATGACTTATATGTAAGTTATATGTTTGTAAGCTATGTGATAGAACTTATAAATATAATAGAATCAGAGCGACGATAACTAATAAGCTTAAGACACTCTGCACAATTAAAAATGCCTGATGAGGCGCTGCGATGTGCTGAACCATATTACCCAAGGCATTATAGGTAATGCCAGCAGCTTTAATATGAGGCGGAGTCTCAAAGTTTTTAATGATTTGTAAAAACTGTTCGGTGCGCTTAGGAGACCAGCCGTGCGGACTAAAAGGCAGAAATGGTGCCAACTGTGCCGCTTGTTGTTTTGTCGCTGGTGACCATAACCAACGCTCCAAAAACAATAAACGCATACGCCAATCACTAAAGCTACGCTGATCGATAGCTTGTATCAGCAGTACCTTAACATTCTTATGACGAGTATCAGCAAAGATACGCTTTTGTAAGGTGAGTACTTCTTTTTTGCTACCTTCAATGCATTGTAAAAACTGTCCATTGCCATAGCATAAAATGCCAGTGATACCATGGTCTTCGTTGTGGTCGCGCGCGTGTTTTTCTACTTCATCGAATATCGACGTATTTATACGACTTTTAAAAGTGATACTACTAACGTAAACCAGCTGAATGAGTGCCGACTCTTCTGTATTCTCTAATAAGTTGACCGTATCAACAGGTTGCAAGGGCATGAAAAGTCCTAAAAATAGCGCTTTTGCGCGGATTACAAATAAAGCTGAACAAACGAAAGAAGTGATACTAAAATAAGTAACACGAAACAATTCACAAAAACGTAGTAAATATTTACTATGCTGGACTGTCATTACTTACTTTGCTTGATAGAATAACTATCCTAGTAAGCTATGCTATCGTCATAAAAAGTGCTGAAAATTAGCTATTAGTCTAAATATCTACTTATAATCAGATATTTATTCATGAACGAACGCCTATTTAAAAATAAACAGTTACTTAATTATGAGACAAACTCTAAGTTAATAGTTGTAAAACGTTAACTTACCTCTATCTATATGCTTACTAAATAACCAATATAGCAGTGATAACTCATTGTAAATGCAACGATAAATTATTGTAACGATTATGCGGAATGATTGGTATATTTTTATGACTTTTGTTACACAAAAATTCAGTGTTATAAATCCTATAAATACTTAATCCA
This sequence comes from Psychrobacter sp. S1-30-MNA-CIBAN-0213, assembly GCF_040309845.1. Classification (NCBI taxonomy): domain Bacteria; kingdom Pseudomonadati; phylum Pseudomonadota; class Gammaproteobacteria; order Moraxellales; family Moraxellaceae; genus Psychrobacter; species Psychrobacter sp. S1-30-MNA-CIBAN-0213. The sequence continues at coordinate 28,344 of NZ_JBEOPE010000001.1, forward strand.
CTTCAAACCCAACGATTTAACATTCGTAAATACCCAAAACAGGAATACTATGAGCAAAATTGAAAAATTAGACGATTTTCATCTAACGATTGCCGAAATTAAGAAAAAAGATTACCCACAGTTAAAATCATTGATGGATCGTGTCTATGCTAACTTAGGCGGTTCATGGTCAAAGACTACTATTCACACTTTGATTGATGCTTTTCCAGAAGGGCAAATCGCTTTATTTGACCACGATCAGTTAATCGGTATCGTGCTGTCTATGCGTGTTGATTATACCAAGTTCTCGAACCCGCATACTTATGATGATTTAATTGGACAAAAAGAAATCATTAAAGACAACCCTGAAGGCGATGCTATCTATGGTCTAGATGCGCTGATTGACCCTGAATATCGTGGCTATCGTTTGGGTCGTAGATTATATGATGCTCGTAAAGAGCTATGCCGCCAGCTCAACTTGCGAGCTATCCTAGCTGGTGGACGTATTCCGAAATATCATGACCATCAGGATTTATCCCCTGGTGACTATATCGAGGCTGTTGAATCGCGTGAGATTCACGATCCTGCTCTATCATTCCAGTTGTCTAATGGCTTTATTGTCAAGCGTATTTTAACTGCTTATTTACCAGATGATAAACAATCTAAAGGCTTTGCAACCCTGCTTGAGTGGGCAAATATCTATTACGAACCCAGAGATTACAAGCCAAACACTCGTAAATCTGAAGTACGCATCGGTGGTATTCAATGGCAGATGCGCGAAGTTGAGTCGCCAGAAGAACTCCTACAACAAGTTGAATTCTTTGTCGATATTATGGCAGATTACAATTCTGACTTTGCTTGCTTGCCAGAGTTTTTTAATGCGCCATTAATGGGTCTGTGCGAATCAACGGATCAAAACGTTGCTATTCGATTTTTGGCTGGTTATACCGAATGGTTCAAAAATGAGATCTCACATTTGGCAGTAAGCTATAACGTCAACGTCATCAGCGGTTCTATGCCGCTAATCGATGAAAACGATGTCTTATATAATGTCAGCTATTTATGCCGCCGTGACGGTACCGTAGAAGAGCAGCGCAAAATCCATATTACCCCGCACGAGCGTAGTGCTTGGGTTATCGAAGGCGGTGATGAGGTAAAAGTGTTTGATACTGACGCTGGTCGTGTTGGTATTTTGGTTTGTTACGATGTCGAATTTCCTGAGCTTGCACGCTTAATGGCGCTTGATGATATGGATATTTTATTCGTACCGTTCTGGACAGATACGCAAAATGGTTATTTGCGTGTGCGTCATTGCGCGCAAGCACGTGCTATCGAAAATGAATGCTATGTGATGATTTGCGGATCAGTTGGTAACTTGCCGCAAGTTGAAAGCCTTGATATTCAATACGCGCAGTCGACTATTTTCTCACCTTCAGATTTTGCCTTTCCGCATGATGCCATTATGGCAGAAACCACACCTAATACAGAGATGGTATTTTTCTCTGATGTGAATTTAGATAAGCTCATTCATGTGCGTAACGAAGGTTCAGTACATAATTTGCTTGATCGCCGTGACGACTTGTTTAGTCTTAAGTGGAAGCGAAAAGCCAAAGTTTCTGCGAGTAAAATCAGCGATGAAGAGCGTCGCGAAAACTCTGGTAGTGTGTTACTAGGTGATCCGTTGCAAGGACGTGCTGAGAAGTCTTAAAAGCTTTAAAATACAGCTGCAAACTTTGAAAACTTACTACTCTAAGAACTTACTACTTTAACAACCTTTATTTTAATAAAACGGCTGACCATTCAGCCGTTTATTTTTATCCAAAAAACCTTTATTTCAGAAAACCCCTACTCCGAGTAATTCATTTAAGTAAATAGACTGAAGACAAGAAAAGCAGACGCTATGATTACTGATGTTGAAAAGAAAAAGATAAAGCCTAAGAAAACCCCAAAACAGAAGCTGTTATCAGTGCTTAAGACCGTACTGTTATATGGCCTAGTCTTTGTGGTGGTATATACTGCAATTAACTGGTGGCGACAACCTGTCATGCCAGCCAATCCGCAGCTGCAACTTACTGACTATCAAGGACAGGCAGTTGATTTGGCTGCTATGAGTGCGGATAAGCCAACGCTGGTATATTTCTGGGGTACATGGTGTCCGATTTGTAGCGTGACCTCGCCAACTATAGACAAGCTCGCAGCGGCGAATAACTATCCAGTAGTTACTATCGCTATTAAGTCAGGCTCTGATCAAGAACTTCACAGCTATCTTAATGAGCATGATTATAGTTTTACGACAATTAATGACCAAGAAGGCAATATTTTCGCCGATTGGCAGGGACAGGTCACACCTTCATATGTCATCTTAAAAGATGGTGAGATGACACAAGGATTGACAGGTATTCAGCCGCTTTGGTCGCTTAGATTAAGGTTGTGGCTTAGCTCAAATTTCTAATTTACTACAATTAATATAGATGGCTTACTTAGAGAGTTGCTTAATTTAAAATTCCATCTAATTGCATTAATAAGCCTACCGTAGGAGTAATTTTTCATCATATTTCAGGCATGGAGACAAAATTTGGTAGCGCCTTGATCCGCTCTATCCAGCTCTGTATCGCTGGATAAGACTCTAGTGATACGCCGCCTTCGTGGCTAAGTGCGACATAAGGGAAGCAAGCTAAATCCGCTATCGTCGGCCGATCAAGCTCTAACCAGTCACGATCTGCTAGATGCTTATTTAAGATATCAAGGATGCGGGTTGACTTGCTCCTAGCCAAATCAATGTCTAATGGATAGCCAAACTTATCATGCAATCGGGCATCATTAGGGCCTCTGGCAATCTCACTTTCAGCGACCATCAACCACTGCACAACCTTAGCCTCATCAGCAGGCGTCGTTGGATACCAGTCCGTTCTATCAAACTTTCTAGCAAGATAAACAAGAATGGCTTGTGAATCTCTAAGAATTAAATCGCCATCAATGAATACCGGAATTTCACCAAAGACATTACGTTTAATAGATTCTTCATTCTTATGTTCACCTTCTAAAAAATCCACCGAGCGCAATGTATAAGGTTGTTGAATCAATGCTAAAAACAGCCGAACCTTATAGCAATTCCCTGATAACTCTAAATCATAAAGTTCCATGTCTGTTATTCCTATATTGTCTATAGTGGTTGTTGTCTATTATCTACAGTATAATAATGAGTATTTGCCGTCAATTTAAATCATTGAAAACATTATTAAAAACATTGTGCTTTTATATTGAAACGCGATACATACTGACCCCACCAGCAGCCCTATTCTCTAAAGAATCTAACCAATCAAATCATCTAGTGTTTTATATTCATAACCCAACGTCTCAGCAACTGCCTTATAGGTCATATAGCCTTGAGTGGTATTAACGCCTTTTGCCAGTGCTGGATCATCAAGACATGCTTGCCGATAGCCTTTTTTAGCTAGTGCCAATACATACGGCAAGGTGACGTTAGAGAGCGCTATTGTTGAGGTACGTGGCACTGCTCCTGGAATATTAGCAACCGCATAATGAATCACCCCATGCTTAATATAAGTCGGACTATCATGAATAGTAATACGGTCGGTAGTTTCAAAGACGCCGCCTTGGTCAATAGCAATATCAATAATGACACTGCCAGCGCTCATTGATTTAATCATCTCCTCGCTGACCAGTTTCGGTGTTGCCGCTCCTGGAATCAACACTGCACCGATGACCAAATCACTTTCTTTTACACTTTTTGCGATGTTGACTTTGTTAGATATTAGAGTCTGCACATTATTATCAAACATCTCAGATAGCTGCTTGAGACGTTTAGGATCAAGATCCAAAATAGTAACGTCAGCACGTAAGCCAATCGCAATTTTGGCCGCTTCTGTACCGGCTACCCCGCCACCAATAATAGTCACTCTGCCCTTTTGTACGCCTGGAACGCCGCCCAGCAATTTCGCTCATCGGTGTGAGTAGTGGCAATGAGTTGTCTGTCAATTGCACTGTCTCGTAAGCAATACCGGTTACTTTATTATTGATCAACACTTTCGCAAGCCCAGGCTCGTTAGAGAGATGCAAATAGGTAAATAATGTTAAATCTTTAATTAAATACTTATATTCATTACTCTGCGGTTCTTTTACCTTAATGACCAGCTCAGCATTCCAAGCCTTATCAGCACTCTTAACGATAGTAGCCCCTGCCGCTTTATAATCCTCATCAGTAAATTGTGAGCCGATACCAGCATTACTTTCGACCAAAATTTCATGACCGTTGTCGACCAAGATGCTAACCACACTTGGGGTTAGGCCAACACGATTTTCATTATTTTTAATTTCTTTAGGGATGCCTATTTTCATATTTCATCTTCCTTGATGAGAGTAATCTTACATTTCAGTAAAAAAAGTAAGCGATAGGAGCTTAGCACTGTTTAACACCTCAAAATCAGCTAAGACCGTGACAACTTAAGGTTATCATGCAGCAACCAACTGCTTAACGCAACAATCCCTACGGTAGAACACTCTACGGTAGGGATTGTTGTTTATCTATCTCAAATTCTGAACGAAATTGTTTATGACATAAAACGCTGCGCAGCGGGCATTTTGAGCATCAAGATCCAATAGATAGCACCTGCTGGAATCAAGCTTGCGTACCATGAGATACTTGAGAATGTTAACGCGACCCCAGTACCAATAATCATAGCGATGACTGCAGCCATATTGACGCCTTTATAAGGGCCATCTTTGTCATAGAGCTTATCGATATCAAGTTTTTGTTTGCGCAAGAAATAGTAATCTACTACTAAGATTGCAAATATTGGGCCCAAGAAGGCTGAATAGGTTTGAATAAATAGATTCAATCCTGCGGCAGATTCATCTTTTACCAGCTCCCAAGGGAAGGTACAGAATGCTAGCAAACCAACAATAACAGCCGCTGTTTTATACTTAAGGTTAAAGATATCCATTAACGCATAAGCAGGTGGAATAACGTTGTTTAAGATATTGGTCGTGACTTGCGCAAAAGCGATGAAAAGCATGGTGATAATCAATAAAGGCTTGTTATCGACGGCGCTAGAAAACACTTGAATAGGATCGACCTCACCAGTCGCACTAGTGACCATCACCCCAATCAACCCCATAAATAGTGTGGCAGGAAGAATTGAGTTGGCATAAATAACCACTTGACGGAATAGCCCAACATTCTTACGCAATTCTCTTGAATAATCAGAGACGTTGAGCATCATCGTGCTATAGACACCCAAGAACAACATCGTTGCACCCCAAAACGGTGTGCCCCAAGTACCCTCAACATTGACAAGGTTGGTAGAAATCGTAGCGCCATACTTGTTAATGACACTAAAAAACATGTATGCAAGTGAACCGATAATAAAAACGGAACCAATATTTTCAAGCCATTTGATTCCATGGAAACCAAGGACGGATAAACCAATTTGTAGGAATTGAAAGCCAATGAAGAAGACGACAATATTGTTGTAGCCAAACAAAGTATCAGATACCAAGTTTAGGGCTCCAGCACCAATCCAGCTCTGAAAGCCAAACCATACAATCGCTGGCACTGAACGCACGAGTGCTGGAATACGGCTACCGGAAAAACCAAAGGCAGAGCGAGTCTGCACCATGAACGGTATACCATATTTATGACCGGCTCGGCCATTAATCATCAGCGCTGCGCCAATAACGCTACAACCAATCGTAATGGCGACAACCACTTGTAGTAGATTTAAGGTGCCGACGAGGCCTGATCCAACCGTGAATGTCCCGATGGAGACACACCCACCTAACCAAGCAAATAAATAAGACCATGAGCCCATAATCCGCGTGGTTTGCGGTGCCAGACTTTCCTCTCCAACCGCCTTTCCAACCGTCTTATGATCGAGGGCTTTCACTCCTGCCGCAGCGACGGCAACTTTCGCATTTTCCATTACGTTCTCCTTCCTTGAGAAAGTTTATTGGTTAATCGTGGGTTATCTCATTTCAATTTATTTAACTCTGAATCGGTGCCGCATAGGCGCCAACTTTGCTTGTTTTCAAGCCGCAACCAACCAAGGCCTCAACCATGCGCGTAGCAACAGCAACGCCATCAATGACAGGAACGCCAGTCTCCTCAGTCAACCACTCTGTCAAATCAGCCATACCAGCACAGCCTAAAACAACGGCTTCGCAGTTATCTTCACGTACCGCACGTAAAATCTCATCACGGACTTTTTCTCGTGCGCCAGAGCCAGGCTCTTCAAGTGCAAGTACCGGTATGGCAGCAGAGCGTACACGGCGGCAGCGATGGGATAAGCCATAACCATGAATAAGCTCTTCAATCACAGGTACAGATCGAGGTAAGGTCGTGACAACACTAAATGACGTCGAAATCATACTCGCCGCCTTGACTGCTGCTTCGCAAATTCCAAGAACAGGTCCTGAAAAAACTTCGCGGCAAGCGCCGATACCCGGATCATCAAAACAAGCAACCACCACCCCATCAATACCTTCTGCTTCAGCTTGCTGTAAACGTCTGATTAAACCAGGAACAGACAACGCTTCGTCGTGATGTCCTTGAATAGAGGCAGGAGCATCCGTTCCAGATGCGCCAATAATGGTAGTGCCAGCGCTGGCTTTTTGACGCGCACTTTCAACGATTTTATCTGTCATTGAAGTCGTTGAATTTGGATTCATTACTAAAATTTTCATAGAAGCTCGCTATTTCTCGTTTTCGTTGTCATTTTCGTTATTAGTTTCATTATTGATTTTTAGTTTTGTTGTTAATTACTCGTTATCAATTATTCAATATCGAACTGTCATCAAATAATTGTTGTTAACAAACATTGTTAACTATTATTGTTAACAAAACAATCAAAAATTTATAATATTTGTTGTGGCGATGAGGATGGGGCTCTATAATTGCGCCTATGAATATTGTAAAAACTAAAAAATCAGCTTCTGGGTTCGATGAGATACCAGAGCAAACGATCATTAACTCTATCACCGCTGCGGTGTCAGAGCAGCGTCTGCCAGCCGGAACAAAGCTAGGTGAGCAGATGTTGAGCGATCTATTTGAATGTAATAGAGCCAATGTCAGGCGTGCGCTTTCTACGCTTGCAACCATGCATGTGGTGCAATTACAGCCTAATCGAGGTGCTTTTGTATCCACGCCTTCGCCGAAAGAAGCTGGCGATGTGTTTGAAGCCCGCCGCACGATTGAGCGGACGCTTGCACGTAAGGTAATCAAGAACATCACTCCGCAAGATATTGCTGATATGCGCGCCACGATAGCCGCTGAGGCTAAAGCACGTGCGCAAGGCGATAAGCCCGCAGAACTTCGCTTGTCACGTACATTTCATATGCATTTGGCTACCATCGCTGACAACCAAGTCCTAGAGCGGTTTTTGAGTGAATTGACGCTACGTACTACCTTAATTATCGGCTTGTATAATAAGGTCGGATCGTCCAATTGTGCCGAAGATGAACATCTTGATATGGTACAGGCTATCGAAGCAAAGGATGAAGAACGCCTTCTATTATTAATTGACGAGCATTTGAATCATTTGGAGGCTGGGCTTGATTTTGAATGCTCTGCAAAACCATTCTTTAGCTTGGCAGAGCAGCTGACCATCGTACCGGTCTAACTTTTCAAAAAAACATGTGTTCAAGCACGTCAAAAGACCATGTACTATTTTAAGAGCATGGTTTTTAAACCTGATTAACGATAGGATTTCAGGCACTTTTAGATCTTTATAGAATCTATTTTTATTAGAAAGTCTTTCCTTCATCTCCTGTTATACATCTTGCCTTTTCTCCCCTAATTGTTCCTTAGTTATCCATGCTGTACTGGCATTTCTTTTGCAAGGCATTTATCTCAGTAGCGCGTTATGATTTTTGTACTTCTATTTAGGACTGATTATGGTGACGAATCAATTGGCAGCTAGAGACGATGTTAATGTCAGAGTCAAGGCTAGCAATTAAACATCCTAATCTTGAAATTGACTAGCACAACACGCATATCTCAATGCAGCAGACAATATAGTCGACTCACTCTAAAAAAAATACAATACTGCTGAGATGAATTTTTCGCAGCCTCTGTCTGGCTTGCGCACAGCAAGCGAGGAAAACTCATTCCAGCAGAACGGTGTTACAGTATGTACTCCTTTTATTTTGAACTGACTATATTACTAATACTCAGTACATTCCCGAAAATGATGTCAAGCCAACTCGCATCAACTACCCATTACCTAGCAACAGCTTCAATTTAGTGGTTGGTTCAATGGATGAAAGCCCCTATTTTTAGTCCCTTATTTATCCTATAATGGGTAGCTTTTATTTTTGCTAAACATGTCCGTTGGTTTATGAGTCACCTTATAATATTGCGCATCCTAACCCTTATCTTTCCACTGTATAAATAGAGACAAAGACAACGACTATGACCGAATCTATCGACTATAAAGACACGCTGAACCTTGCCGATACGCCCTTTGCTATGCGCGCAAACCTTGCCAAACGTGAGCCAGATTGGCTTGCTGAGTGGGAAGCGGATGATGTGTACGGCAAAATTCGCAAGGCGCGTACAGGTGCGACCAAATACATTTTGCACGACGGCCCTCCATACGCCAATGGTCAGATTCACTTAGGTCACGCGGTCAATAAAGTACTGAAAGATATTATCGTTAAATCAAAAACATTATCAGGATTTGATGCGCCTTACGTGCCCGGTTGGGACTGTCATGGTCTGCCTATCGAACAAAAGGTCGAAGCCAAAGTCGGCAAAGTCGGTCAAAAAGTCTCTGCGACTGAATTCCGTGGTCTGTGCCGTGAGTATGCGAGCACGCAGATTGAGCTGCAAAAGGCAGACTTTAAACGTCTAGGCGTGTTTGGTGATTGGGACAACCCTTATCTCACGATGAACTTCCATCAAGAAGCCAACATCGTACGCGCACTTGCTAAAATCTATGACAATGGCCATGTGACCCGCGGTATGAAGCCAGTGAACTGGTGCTTAGACTGTAGCTCTGCCCTCGCTGAAGCTGAAGTTGAATACCAAGACAAAGTATCTGATGCTATCTACGTTAGCTTTGATGTGCTTGATACCGAAAAGGTTGCTGCATTGAGCGAAATCGATGGCAATATTGCAGCCGTTATTTGGACCACGACGCCTTGGACATTACCTGCTAACCAAGCGATCGCTGTACATCCTGAACATGACTATAGTGTCGTCGCGACTGACAAAGGTAACTTCTTATTAGCAACTGACCTTATTGAAACGGCATTAACCGAGCTTAAGCTCAGTAATGAAGGCGTATTGGCAACCGTATCAGGGCGTGAGCTTGAAGGTCTGCGTGCCCAGCATCCATTGATTGAAGATCGTCAAGTGCCGCTTATCTTAGGCGATCACGTAACCACCGATAGCGGTACTGGCTTAGTACATACGGCACCCGGTCACGGTCTCGACGATTATATCGTTGGTCTTAAATATAACTTACCAGTTGAAAACCCAGTGAGCGGTACAGGTGTCTATTTAGAAAGTGCAGCGGTATTTGCTGGTGAGCATATCTATAAAGCCAATCCAAAAATCATCGCCACCCTACATGACAACGGACACTTAATTAGCCATACCAAAATTGAGCATAGCTATCCGCATTGTTGGCGTCATAAGTCGCCGATTATCTTCCGCGCAACGCCGCAATGGTTTATCAACATGGAAACCAAAGGTCTGCGTGAGCGTGCGCTTGCGGATATTCCAGCGGTCAAATGGACGCCAGCATGGGGACAAAACCGCATTGAATCTATGATGACCGGTCGTCCAGATTGGTGTATCTCACGTCAACGTACTTGGGGCGTGCCGATTGCCTTTTTCACTCATAAAGAAACGGGTGAGCTGCATCCTAATACGCTTGAGCTAATGGAAGTAGCCGCGAAAAATATCGATGCAGGCGGTGTTGAAGCTTGGTTTGATGCCAGTTGTGAAGACTACTTAGGCGCGGAAGCCGCTGATTATGATAAATCTACCGACACTTTAGACGTTTGGTTTGATTCAGGGACAACGCATTTTGCCGTTCTCGAGCAACGCGATGAATTAACCAATCCAGCTGATATGTACTTGGAAGGCTCTGACCAACATCGCGGTTGGTTCCAGACGTCACTGCTTACGTCTGAAGCGATGTACGAGCGCCCACCGTTTAAGCAAGTGTTAACACATGGTTTTGTGGTTGATGAAAACGGTCGCAAGATGAGTAAATCACTGGGCAATATTATCACTCCGCAAGACGAGATTAATAAAACAGGCGCAGATATGCTGCGTTTGTGGATTGCGTCAAGCGACTATCGTTATGAGATGAGCGCGGGTAAAACGGTCTTTAAAGGTGCGATTGACATGTATCGCCGTATTCGTAATACCTTGCGTTTCTTGCTGGCCAATACCGATGATTTCGATCCAGTAACCAACAGCGTTGATATCAATGAACTCGTCAGCCTTGATAAGTTCATCATTGAGCGTACGCAAACCGTGCAAGCACAAATCATTACTGCGTATGATGCCATGGACTTTCACCAAGTCACGCAACATATTGCAGCGTTTTGCTCGCAAGACTTGGGTAGCTTCTATTTAGATATAATCAAAGACCGTCAGTACACGACCCAAACTGATGGACAGCCGCGTCGCTCTGCGCAAACGGCTATTTATCATATCGCCCAAGCATTGATTCGCTGGATTACGCCGATTTTGTCGTTCACCGCGCAAGAAGCTTGGGAAGTACTACAAGGTAAAAACGGGCAAGACGCTGGCTACGTATTTACTGAAGAATGGTACGAGTTCCCAGAGTTTGAGTTAAGCGCCATCAGTACCGATGACTGGCAACGTATCATGCTGGCTAAAGATATGGTGAATAAGCATATTGAAACCGCACGTGGTGAAAAAATCATCAATGCTAACTTATCAGCTGACGTTGACTTATATGCTGACGGTGCGATGCATGAAAGCTTAGCCAAGCTTGGCGAAGAGCTGCGTTTTGTACTAATCACCAGCAGCGCAACCTTAAAGCCGATGAGTGATGCACCTGCTGCTAATAAAGATAATGCCGCAGAGCAAGCCGAGAACAGCACCAAAGAAATGTCAGACTTAGTGGTAAATGTTAGCGCCGCGACTGGTACCAAGTGTGTGCGCTGTTGGCACATCCGTAATGACATCGGTACAGAGGCAGCACATCCTGAACTATGTGCTCGCTGCGTAACCAACGTCATCGGTAACGGCGAGGTGCGCCATTATGCCTAACTCTGCGCCCACTCCAACGCCAAACCCGACAGAATCATCTGAAAATAAGAAGCCGGATATCGAGCTCGATAATGCACCTAAACCTGCTCATGCAACCACGGGTAGCTCAACGACGCCCAGAAGTCGCTTGACCAAGACCCCAAAAATGATCGCAAATGGCAGTCGTGCCTTTATGTGGTATTTGCTGTCGTTTGCCGTGCTTATCATTGATCAGTGGACGAAATGGCTGGCTGAAACCAACCTGACATTCCATGAGCCAGTGCCCGTTATCGAACCATTTCTTAACTGGACCTTAGCGTACAATTATGGTGCTGCGTTTAGCTTTTTAGCCGATGCAGGCGGTTGGCAAAAGTGGTTTTTCTCGGGTCTTGCTCTAATCATGTCGCTGTTCTTGATAGGCTATTTGATGAAGGCTCCACGCCAAGCCAAGCTGCTATCTACAGGTCTAGCACTAGTGCTCGGCGGTGCAGTTGGTAATCTGATAGATCGCTTGCTACATGGTCATGTCATTGACTTTATTCATGTGCACAACGCGGATGTCTGGCATTATCCGATCTTCAACATTGCCGATATGGGAATAAGTATTGGTGTGGCGATGATTGTCATTGATATGCTGTTTTTAGAAAAGAAGCGTGAGGTTTAGCGATTATAATCGTAAATAGTTTTTAGATTTAGCAGGTGGGTTCACGAATACGTAACCCGCCTTTTCTTTTGTCTGTTATGTTTGATAAGTTAAGGTGTTGGAGCTGCTCCTGCTATATATTCCTGCTCATCTAACCAAGCGTAAGCAATTGGTAACGCATTTTGAACACACTTCAAGCAATTCTAATTCTCAACGTTGAGATTTTACCAAAGAGATTAATCGCCAAAAACTCAGGATTTCTTTGCTCACCTTTTTTAGCTGTTTATTTGCCTATTTATTTGTTTATAGAGCTTTAAAACTATGCTTATAAAGTGCAACTTATTATAACCATACAACATACAAGCAAACGATGGAAAATAATTTAGAATAAGTTATAAAATAAGATTGTTGCACAAATAAAAGGGTTTTTCTATGTCAAACACTCAAACAAAACCTATTTATCAAAAGAAAATCTCTACTTCTGAAAACCCTAACATTGAGCGCTCTAATGCCGTAACTTTGTCAGTATTACAGGCAGATATCACCACGCTAGAGGTTGACGCCATTGTGAATGCCGCTAATTCAAGTTTGCTTGATGGCGGCGGTGTCGATGGCGCGATCCATCGGGCAGCGGGGCCTGAGCTACTAGAATACTGCCGCACACTAAATGGCTGCGCGACAGGCGATGCCAAGATTAGTCCGGCGTTTAATCTGCCCTCTCAGTATGTGATTCATACCGTAGGCCCTGTTTGGCATGGTGGCAATAATGATGAGGCAGCGTTACTTGCTAGTTGTTATCAAAAATCTCTAGAACTAGCGACTCAAAATGGTCTGACTAGCATTGCCTTCCCAGCTATTAGCACTGGCATCTATGGCTATCCGCTGGATCAAGCGACCAAAATTGCGATTGATACTGTGGAAGAATATGTACAAAGTAGCTTGGAGAAGGAAGCTGACTTTTCAATCCGTGAAGTGATATTTTGCTGCTTTTCAGCGACCGATGCCGCGCTTTATAAGCAAGTGTTAAAATCGTATTGAAGCGACATTCATAAAATGGTTTACCATAAAAAAACAACCCCTATTTATAGTGGTTGTTTTTTTGCTCTAGATTTATAATTTGTAATTGATTGACTTTAAAAACGATTCAGTGCTACTGGGATAAATTTTGCGCAGCCTCTGTCTGCGCAGGCACAGCACGCAAGGAAAATTTATCCCAGTAGCACATAGCTATTAATGTATCAATTTTATTTAAAAGTGACTATATTGAAAAACTTAGCAATCAATCATCAGCATGGGTTTGTTCAAATTCAGCATGTTCAACTTGGTACAAAGCACCAAGACGTTGCTGCAAATCTGTATCTAAAATCTTTTCCGCTTGTTTAAAAAACTCATTTTCTTCTTCTTCTAAATGATGACGTACTTTATGAATCAGATCTGCACAAGTCTTATCCCACTTCTCTTGTCCAATACGACCATCATCTAAAGTCTCCATCATCTCATCCATTTCATGATGCTCAGTAATAGCGTGACGCGACAACTCAAGACCTTCATCATGCTGCATGACCGGTACATATAGATGACGCTCTTCAGCAGCGGCATGTGCCTGTAGCTCTAGTTTAAGATCCTCATAAACGGCTTTACGCTGTGCATCACCCTCTGTTTTTTCGAGCTTGTCGCATAGCTCGCGTTGAACCTCATGTTTTTCAATTAACGCCGCAAAAATATCTTGTTTTAAATCAACATCAGAGTCATTACTCATGGATTTTCCTCTTTTAAATTATCTATGTATCAACTATTTAAATAGTTTTATTAAATGCATCAATATAATAACAATATTAAAAGCGATTATTGTCATCTATCAGTTAGCAATAGACTGTCGTTTGGTTAACATCATCTACTAGATCTTGATGGGTTAAGCCAAGCCACAATAATCAAACCAAGCCACACCAAAAACTGACCTACAACAGCGCTTCCAAAATGCTAAATTGTCCACCTGACAATATAAACAACAACCCTGCCATATTAATCACTACCGTCAAATAGTAAGTCATCCGAAACTCAGGCTTTTGTGATTTATGACGCAAATACGTCTGTGCGACCATCGCTCCGACCCAACCCCCAAGCGCACTTAATAGATGCAACGTTGTTTCAGGCGTACGCCAATCACCATTTTGGGCAGCGGCTTTATCTTTGGCATACATTGCGTAAGTTATGAATCCTAAAGCCACATACCAACCTATCACTAGCCAGCTGAGTTTATCGGTTGCAGCCAATAGGATTAATACGCCATAAAAACCAATACCGAGGAACAAACGCTTCTTTTGTCCCTCTTCGAATTCTGCTTGTACACTGCGCTTTTGATTACGTTGCCGAATTTGTTGATTCTTTTGTGCCATTTTTTGTTTTACGAAGCTCAGCTCTTGTACTTGTTTAGCTTGCAGGCGACCCTGATTATCTCGACCAATCGTAAAGACGACTGACTCGCCAATCTTGGGGCGACGCTGGGCTTTGAATTCACTGACATGAAAGAATACGGACTCACCAACCTCAGTTTCAATAAAACCAAAGCCTTTATCTTCTTGCCATTTGTTAATATGACCTTGCTGTTTGTTTGTCATCAATATTCCTACTCACTCTTATGTTCGCCAAATATAGTACACTATTTGCTTTACACTATTTACGCTTACATATCTTTATAGATAGCTTATCATTTCTTATATTATCGACTGACTTAACTTCCTACTCTCGCAATAGATGGCTTTTTACTATGACCCAACCTACAGATTCGTCCCAATTTATTAATCCTAATGAGGACACGCGCATCACCTTTGGCAGCCTCGTTAAGCTACATTTTGAAGTGTCGCTAGAAAACGGCACCACTGTTGATTCAACCTTCAACCGTGATTCACCCGTGACGCTAACTATTGGTGATGAGAGTTTATTACCAGGTTTTGAGCAAGTACTGATGAACTTACGTGCTGGCGACACTCGCTCCGCCCACCTTGATCCTGAGCAAGCTTTTGGTGAGTGGAATCCTGAAAATATACAGCATTTTAGTCGTACTCAATTCGCTCTCGTCACTGACAGTCCAGAAATTGGGATGTTGGTCGAATTTGAAGATAAAGGTAAAAACACCCTACCCGGTACGATTAGTGCTATCAATGATGATGAGATAGAAGTGGATTTTAATCATCCTCTTGCTGGTCAGTCAGTATTGTTCAAAGTAAAGGTCTTTAAAGTGACTCCACCTGGCGTCACTGGCGTCCAAATAATGTGATAGCCTAAAAATAATATATGGAATAAACAATCTCAAAAAGGATACTCGTATGCAATATCAAATGCTTCCGCAAATCGACGAAAAAGTTTCTAAAATCTGTCTAGGTACGATGACATGGGGACAGCAAAATACTGAGGCTCAAGCACATGAGCAAATGGATATGGCGCTAAGCGAAGGCGTAAATTTTTGGGATACTGCAGAGATGTATCCTTCACCGCCGGACAAAGACAAACAAGGTGACACCGAACGTTACGTCGGCACTTGGTTCAATAAAACCAAGCAGCGCGACAAAGTCATACTCGCTAGCAAAATGTCGCCAATGAGCTTTTTACGTGACGGACAAACCCGTTATACCGCTGAACAAATAAGTAGCGCTATTGATGGCAATCTTGAGCGTCTGCAAACGGATTATATCGATATCTATCAGCTGCACTGGCCTGAACGTCAATCAAACTATTTTGGACAGCGTGGTTATACTGAAGACATGGCCGCGCAACCGTTAGAAGACTTAACGCCATTTTTGGAAACCATCAGCGCTTTAAACGATGAGATTAAAAAAGGTCGTATTCGTGCTTATGGACTATCCAATGATACCGCTTGGGGTTTGATGCGCTATCTGTGGGAAGCAGATAAAAATGGTCTAAAAGCACCGATTACTGTGCAAAATCCATATAGCTTGCTTAACCGTTTATATGAAGTAGGAATGGCAGAGATTTCGCATCGTTCGAACGTCGGTTTACTCGCTTACTCACCGCTTGGCTTTGGCGTACTATCAGGTAAATATCTCGATGGCAAACGACCTGCTGGTGCACGCTTGACTAAATATGACCGTTTTGAGCGCTACGTTAATGAACAGGCAAAAGAAGCGACGGCTCAGTATGCCAAGATAGCAGCTGATGCCGGATTAGATATGGCTCAAATGGCACTGGCATTCGTCAATTCACGCTCATTTGTCACCAGTAATATCATTGGGGCAACGACTCTCGAACAGTTAAAGTCAAATATCGACAGCATTAACTTGACCTTGACCACCGATGTAATTGACGCTATAGAAGCGGTGCATACACGCCAGCCTAATCCGTCTCCATAGAGTTGTATGACTAACCTTACTTAGTGGTTATCACTGACATAAAAAAGGCGCAAATCGCTAGTGTTATCGCTGCGATTTGCGCCTTTTCTAATTCTAATAGCAATTTCAAGCACTTCAATAAATTACGAAGTTGAAGCCAATTTTTCTATTTTATTAGCAGGTTGACTTAACACGCGATTATGTAGCTCCGCTAAACCATCTTGCATACGCTTCTGTAATATATTGGTCAGCTCACTCTTACTACGGCCGTTCGGGTCTAACGGCTCAAGCGGCAATACATAAGCGGTCACATCTTTACTATCTAACACCCGTTTTATACTGGTTTTCATCGTAAGCTTGCCATAATAAGGCAACTCTTCACTCAACGTGCCGTCCTTATTAACATAGCATAACACTAGCGGCTGAATAGGCACGTCAGCGTCGATAGCCGATTGCAATAAGGTGCCATGAATACGTTTTACCTTTTTGCCATCAGTTGTGGTCGCTTCGGGGAAAAATATCACCGAAAAGCCTTCATTCAAGAAGCTGGCAATTTGCGTCGTGACTGAGCCTACGTCACCAGAGCCACGTTTAATAAACACTGTTCCTGCTGCATGAACAAGCTTACCGAAGATAGGCCAATCACCAATCTCTGCCTTTGATAAAAAGAAAGCTGGACTGACTGTGCCGACTACCGGAATATCCATCCATGAGACATGGTTGGATACCCATAGACCATGATGCTGCGGCACAGGCTCAACTTGGACAATTTTAACGCCAAAGGAGCCTGCCATCTTGCGGCAAAAGGTCTGGATATAGCGTGGTAGCGTCTCACGTGGTGGCTCACGAAAGGCACCAATACGTTGCGCTGTCCGCATACCACCGGCAATAGTAGAGGTCATACCAGCGATTTGCTTACCACGACCTAGCTGTTTTCTGAGCGAAAAGCCTGACTTAGATTGGCTCATCTGTGTCCCTCATGATTAGATAACTGTTTGAATAATTATTTATTTAAATTAGAAAATTTGGGTTAAGTCCGTAGGTTAAAACGTACATCTTAACGGCAAAAAACGAGATAAGTATAACAAAATTTTGTCAGTCAGTGACGATTTGTTCACTCAGTCCTAACATGCTTCTTTTGGCCTAATACTCTTTATTATTTTACTAAAATTTCACTCTGTTTATTTAGCGTTTTTTATCATTGTTATTATTCACTTTGAAGACTGTACTATTAATAATGATAAGTTTTACAAATAGCTCTGTAACATAAAACAATCGTTAATTATCTTTATACGCTTTAATATCAAGACATCAGACCACATATAGACCTTATCTTAACGCTGCTTTAATGAGCCAATCTCATATAATAGTAGCGATTTATTTACTCTATTCATAGGTGATACTCTTTGGATTATTTTGAAAGACATTCAGGTGGCGAACGCGCCATTATCGTACATTTAGACATCCGTCAAATCCAAGATCCTGACGATCTAGGCGAGTTTGAGCTGTTGGCGGATTCGGCAGGTGCAGATCGTTTAGCACTCGTCACTGGCTCACGCTCAAGACCAGATGCCAAATACTTCGTTGGCAGCGGTAAAGCAGAAGAAATCGCTGAACTGGTACGTGAACATGACGCCGATATTGTTTTGTTTAATCATAGCTTATCGCCATCCCAAGAGCGTAATGTTGAGGCGTTGATTAAATGCCGCGTACTTGATCGCACTGGTTTAATTTTAGACATCTTTGCTCAGCGTGCGCGTACTTATGAAGGTAAGTTGCAGGTAGAGCTGGCACAGCTGAACCATTTGTCTACGCGCTTAGTACGCGGTTGGACGCATTTGGAACGTCAAAAAGGTGGTATCGGTCTGCGTGGTCCAGGTGAAACTCAGCTTGAGACAGATCGCCGCTTACTACAGACACGAGTCAATCAGCTTAAGAACAAGCTTGATAAAGTAAGACAAACTCGCGCGCAAGGTCGAGCTAAGCGTCAAAAATCAGACGTGCCAACGATTTCATTAGTGGGCTATACTAACGCGGGTAAGTCAACTTTGTTTAACCGCTTAGTTGATGAAAACATCTATGCAGCGGATCAGCTATTTGCAACCTTAGACCCTACTTTACGCCGCTTAGACTGGCAAGGCGTGGGGCGAGTAGTGTTGGTCGATACCGTTGGTTTCGTCCGTCACTTACCGCATGAATTGGTTGAGTCTTTTCATGCTACTTTGGAAGAGACGCTAGAGGCTGATTTATTGCTACATGTCATCGACTCATCTAGTGAAGATATGCATGAGCAAATCCAAGCGGTTAAAGATGTCTTGGCTGAGATTAGTAACGATGTACCAGTGCTCAATATCTATAATAAAATTGATTTGACAGGTGAGCCTGCGCATATAGGCTATGCGACCGAGGGCGAACCCAATCGCGTCTATGTGTCATCAAAAGACAATCTAGGCATGGAAGAGCTGTCACTTGCCGTGCAGCAATTACTGACGGGTACCCTAACCACGTTTGACTTGACCCTTCCTTATGATGCCGGTCAGCTCAAAAACACATTATACGAGCTGGGTGTTATCCAAGCAGAAAGTTACGATGATACGGGACATGAATGCTTAACCATTCGTCTGCCAAGCGATAGACTTAAGCAATTACTGGGACAAGCGAACTTGTCACCATTAGACGTCTTACCATTAGCGCAAGCAACATTATTGATGCCTACGCTTGAGCCATTTGAAAAAGCTATCAAAGACGATCAAGTTACTGATGGCTTTGAGAATGCTAATACTCAAGAGTCTGATGACTTTCTTGAGACTGATACTAATTTTGACATCGATACTGATGCCAACTTGGATACTGATGAACCATCCACTACTGATTCATCGTCTTAGACCTACTTGATGAGAGTCATGTTTTAATCTAAAACAAAAGCCTGTACTTGCTATCATCTAGCTTGTAAAGGCTTCTTTTATTCTAGCCATGCTAACTACTTACGTAGCAAAAACTTTTAGCAAATTCAGGTATTGAACCTTGCTGGTCAGATATGACCATCTAGCAAGGTTTATTAGTCTATCTATTGTGTATATAATCAAGCGAAGTTTATTACAGAGTCAATAAAATTTATTATTGACTGCACACTACTGCCTGTCGCTTATAACCATATTCTATATAGTCGATTCAATTTAAAAGCGGTACAAGGCAACCGAGTGCGGATGTATATGTAATACTTCAAGCGAGATTAACGCAGTAACTCTTTTATAGTGGATTGACTATAACATAGCTTTCTACGCCAACAGCTCACAACCCTTATCCTATCTTACTGATGACATTTACTAATTGCTATCTTGGCAAGGAATGCTTATGAAGACGACTCACTCATCGACTATGCCACCATGGATTGCGTTAATATTGACGCTAGCTATGGTTATTGTTGTCCGTGAAACAGCGGTTGTTATTTGTCAGTGGGCGGGTATTGAAAAAGCCGCCAATGTAGTTGGTTTAGTAGCGATGTTTTTTATTCTTGTAGCATGGCGATTGCTAAAAGGTTTACCGGGCTGGTTGACCAAAGCTAGCAATACACTACTAGTGGATAGTGGCTTTGCCTTTTTGCCAGTATCAGCTGGTGCAGGCTTGCTACTTTTTGCATTAGGTGATGAGTTATGGGGCGTCATGCTAACCATATTGATTAGTACGCTGATACCGCTTTGGGGTCTGGGGCTACTTGCCAATCGTTGGCTAAATCATAATGCAGACATAAATACTGACACTACTAACCAGCAAA
Organism: Psychrobacter sp. S1-30-MNA-CIBAN-0213; assembly: GCF_040309845.1. Lineage (NCBI taxonomy): Bacteria > Pseudomonadati > Pseudomonadota > Gammaproteobacteria > Moraxellales > Moraxellaceae > Psychrobacter > Psychrobacter sp. S1-30-MNA-CIBAN-0213. The sequence continues at coordinate 48,338 of NZ_JBEOPE010000001.1, forward strand.
AGGGACAGCAATGAGCTGCGGAGGAAAATTATGAGCTTTGATAGTGTATTTATGGCTACCCTTGCAGCGATATTACTGACTCTAGCGGCGCACGTGATTGCTCGCGTATTAGCAAGGAAGATATCTTGGCTGCCTATGGTTATCACTGCGCTTGTATTAGTCATCGTGTTCTTATTCATTCTGCGGTGGGATTACAATAATTATTACGGTGTTGCCAAACCAGTATTCGATCACTTATTAGGTTATGTAACCGTATTGCTAGCTGTACCACTGGCAGCGATGAGTTTTAAAGGTCTACCTGTCAAAAGCTTAACTCTAATTGTGGTTATTGCTAGTCTGGTTGGGGCATTACTACCGATGTCATTGGCTTATATATTCTCACTGAGCCATGACACTATACTGGCCTTCGCTACCCGTTCTGTGACCACGCCTATTGGCCTGAGTGTGGCAGATTTGATTAAAGCACCTCTGGCAATGGCTAACTTAATTATTATTGTCTCAGGACTGATAGGTGGCACTTTGGCTCGATTTTTATTTCGCGGTATTGATGACGACCGTGCTAAAGGCTTGGCTTTAGGACTAGCGGCTCATGCCTTTGGTACCGTAGAAGCTTGGCAAATAAGTCATACTGCTGGACGCTATGCTGCGTTTGGACTGGCGGTAAACGGTTTGCTTACCGCAGTTTGGGTACCTATATTCATTGGGGCTTTAGGTATCTAGATATCTTGTATTAAGAGCTACTATATTGAGAGCTCTTGTATCAAGAGCTATTAACTATCAAGTTCACCACTTATCACAGCTATTATCTTCATTAATAATACAAACTTCTGTTCAACCTAACTTTAAGACTATTAACGCTTTATTGATTTTTACCATTTTGCAATCATATTATAGATAGAATTATTCATCTCTCGTTACTAGTTTTAACCAATAGATAGGTAACATTAATATTTTGATTTGGTTAAGATTTTCTTACAAATTAAGAGCTATCAAAATAGTCATCTTCGTTAAGATTATAGGGTTAAAAGTTATTTTATGTTATAGTAAGCAACTATTATCTTTTGTATCTATTGCAAGTGATTTTTATTAGACGTGATTTTTGTTGGTTATTTATTTTAGCTACTGTTATGAAATTCTATAATCGCGGTAACGACTTTGATAAGCAAAATATCGCGCCTATGAGCAAAGCAATTTGCTACTATTCGATGAAAAGTGATACCTTTATGATAAATATTGCACCCTTCTTTAACCGTTTTTTATCTCCTGTTTTATGGACTACTGTTGCCCTATCTACTCTATCTGTTACTGCTCAAGCCGGTAACATGTATATTTATAAAGACAAAGGTGGACAAGTTCTCCTCACTAACGTCAATCCAAGTGGCAACTTTGATAAATTTACCAAAAAAGTAAAAGTTACTTATTATAAAGATTCAAAAATGTATGATGGTGCCAGCAATAGCACTGATTATGGCAGTAGCTCTGCGAGTAGAAGTGGTACTCGTGATGCCTATGACAGTTATATCCGCGCCTCTGCTTCTCGTCACGGTATTGATCCTGGCTTAATGAAAGCAATGATGCATACTGAATCAGCCTTTAATCCAAATGCACGCTCTCCTGTAGGAGCACAAGGCTTAATGCAATTGATGCCTGCTACGGCTAGTCGCTTTAAGGTTAGTAATCCTTGGAATCCTGCTGACAATATCGAAGGCTCGGCCAAATATATCGCTTGGCTCATGCGCCGCTTCAACAATAATGTTGAATTTGCGATTGCAGGTTACAACGCCGGAGAAGGCAACGTAGATAAATACAATGGTATTCCGCCTTTCAAAGAAACTCGTAACTATGTCAAACAAGTGATGAGCCGTTATCATAGTTTATATAAAAACGATTCTGGTCTCTCAGGTAACACTATGAGCGCCAGTAATACAACGATCAATAGCAATGATAACAGTGGCGGGATGCAAACCGTCAGTTATGGCACTAGTAATAACAGTGGCAGTGCCAGTTATGCTAACTCTGCCTATGCTGCACTACGGTAATTAAAAAGCAGTTATAATATTGAACGTTAGTAATAGACACAAAAAAGCCCGTTAATCAAATAACGGGCTTTTTTATGCTAAATTGAAAACATCGATTAGCAATGGGTACAATAAATTAAAACTTATTTATTGGCTAATGCTTGTGTAGCAGCAACTTCAGCAGCGAAGTCTTCTTGCTTTTTCTCGATGCCTTCACCAACTTCTAAACGTTTGAAACCAAGTACTTTTACGCCTTCAGCTTTTAGAACGTCACCAACTTTTTTCTCATTGTCCATAACGTAAGGCTGACGTAGTAAAGTTACTTCGTCTAGGTATTTACGTAAGCCACCTTCAATCATTTTTTCAACGATGTTGTCAGGCTTGCCAGACTCTTTCGCTTTTGCTTCAATGATATCTTTTTCGCGTGCTAGTACGTCAGCTGCAACGTCTTCGTCATCTACTGCGACAGGGTTAAATGCAGCAATGTGCATGGCAAGGTTTTTGCCAGTATCTGCACTGCCGCCTTCGTAAGATACAACCACACCGATACGTAGACCGTGACGGTATGATGCAATATTGTCGCCTTCAATAGTTTCAACACGACGGATTTGAATGTTTTCGCCGATTTTTTGTACCAATGATATGCGAGCTTCTTCAACAGTTTGACCATCGCCATAAGGCAATTCAGAGATAGCAGCAACATCAGTGACGTTGTTTTCTAACGCAAGATTGGCAACTTTTTCTGCAAATGCAGTAAAGCTATCATCTTTTGCAACGAAGTCAGTTTGGCAGTTAACTTCTAATAAGAATGCTTTATTGTCGCCTTGAGCGATGATAATAGCGCCATCAGCTGCGATGTTACCCGCTTTTTTAGCCGCTTTTGCTTGGCCAGACTTACGTAAGTTATCAATGGCAACTTCAACATCGCCGTTTGATTCTTCTAACGCTTTTTTACATTCCATCATGCCAAGACCAGTACGGTCGCGCAGTTCTTTTACCATTTTGGCAGATACTTTTACTTCTGTCATAAGAGTCACCTTAGTATTGTTATGTATAGGAGTGCTTAATTTCTATGTAATATATTTTCGATATTTGTTATTACTGTGTCGCTCTTATCGCAATGAGAGCGCTCATTATTGGTCGTTATCACAACTATTGCATGTCAAGTATTGTATATAACGAGAACAAATATAAGCGATAATACTCGCCTATTAACGAGCTTCCCATCAACAATAAGGCATGACGAGTAAAACTACATCATGCCTATTGTGAGCTTATACGCTGTTAATAACCTTATATGGATGTCAATAAAAACACTATCAAGACACCCTTACAAAGTTAAACCTTAGGGGTCAGCTATTTATTCTGCTGGAGTTGCAGCTTCTTCTGCTTTAGCTTCAGCTGGTGCTTCTTCAGTAGCAGCAGGCGCTTGCTCTGAAGTTTGCTCTTGCTCAGCTTTGCCACCAGCTTGAGTCTGTGCATACTCTTTACCAGCGATAATCGCATCAGCAATAGAAGTTACATACAGCGTCACAGCACGGATAGCATCATCGTTTGCAGGGATGATGTAATCAACGTTGTCTGGGTTAGAGTTCGTATCAACGATACCGATAACTGGGATACCTAGGTTTTTAGCTTCTTTGATCGCGATCGCTTCATGATCTACATCAACGATAAAGATTGCATCAGGTAGGCCGCCCATATCTTTAATACCGCCTAGTGAACGCTCAAGTTTTTCCATATCGCGAGTACGCTCTAACGCTTCACGCTTAGTTAGCTTAGCGAAAGTACCATCTTCTGCTTGCTTTTCAAGCTCTTTTAGACGGTTGATTGACTGGCGTAGTGTTTTCCAGTTAGTCAACATACCACCTAACCAGCGATGGTCAACGTATGGCATGCCAGCACGAGCAGCTTGCTCACGGATGATACCGCTAGCAGCGCGTTTAGTACCAACAAATAATACTTTGTTTTTCTTAGCAGCTAGGCCATTCACGTAAGTCAATGCTTCGTTGAATGCTTTTACAGTATGCTCTAAGTTGATGATGTGAATCTTGTTACGTGCACCAAAGATATATGGACCCATTTTTGGATTCCAAAAACGTGTTTGGTGACCAAAGTGAGCGCCGGCTTGTAGTAAGTCACGCATTTCAATTTTAGTTGGATTCTTTGTAGCCATGTCAAATGTCCTGTTGGTTGGGTTATGCCTCCACATCACAAAAACTGCCTATCTAGCGACACGCATTTGCTTACGATCTATGCTTTATATGTGCAACATCGTAATTATCTATTAAATGCAAATTAATCAAGTCGCCAGACACCCAGCAGTTTTTTGCCATGATGTGTGTGTCATTGGTTGGTTTAAAAAATTGAGCTATAGTCAAAAATATAAGTAAATTATAGAAATAGCTGCGCTACATTTTATCATATAACTCATGATAAGCTCCAGCAGTTTATTGAAGCAGATATAAGTTATAAATAATTGTTTTGATTGGATACTTTATCTCTCTCATTAATTAAGGCTAACACGAAGCACTTATTAATAAAGCATAAAAAAACGACGCATATACGTCGTTTTTTTAATCATAGCCAGTTTTGCTGATTAATTTAGATTAAGCGATACAGATACCTATCACTGCCTCATAGCCGCGCCATGTGAAGGGTGTAATGTAACTATGCCGGTCTTTTGGCAGATAAGACACGCTTGGTGCACCTTCAACAATCTTAGGTGGCGAGATGATGAACTCCGAACCAAATTCAGTACGCGCGTTACCAGATATGGTATTGGCCATTTCACCAAGTAAGTCTTTCATCATCGTAATTGATGAATCAGGCTCACCCATAACTTTGATAACCTCGCGCAGCATAATGCTTGGAGCGCTCACATAAACACAGCCTTTAAGAGGGCCTGATATTTCAATAACACCGCTATAGTCATAACCAATAGCGCTTCTGTTGTTATTTAAATAAGGAGTGCTAATAGCCACTTGTGCGTCATCGATCTGCGTAAAAAATGCATTAATCGAACTTAGAAACACACCTAACTTCTCTACTTTAACCATAATATATTATTGTCCATATTCATCACGTGCCAGCAGGATAATTAATCCTGCAGACAGACCACAATCTCGCCGACTTGCGACAGCCAAGTGATGGGAATGATAAAGGAACGCTCACCGCTAGGTAATACAATACTTTGCGGTGAACCTTTAAACACGAACGGTACCGAGATATGAAATTCTGCACCAAATTCATTGCGGGCATTGCCAGCTATCGTATTGGCAACCTCACCCGCAAGGTCCATGTAAATCTCTTCACTCTCGTCAGTTTCGCCCATACTGTTTAATATAGAAGCCAGTAATTCGCGCGTTGCTGAAAAGTACACCACGCCTTTTTGAACCCCTGATATACCAATTACACCTGTATAGTCATGGACTTTTGGCTGTTTATTTTCTAATAAGTAGGGAGTATCAGCGATAAGCTCTGCACCCCCAAACTGATTAAAATAGTTGCTAATAATGTTCAAAAAAATCTGTAGCTTTTGTTCTTTCATAATTACATCTACTTAAGTCGTTGGATGATATCAGTCTTGCATCAGCTCATACAAAGATTCTACGAGATCTTCTTCTGAAAAAGGTTTACAGAGAAACCCGCTGGCGCCCAACGATAATGCTTCAATACCTGTAGATTTATCAGACAAAGCCGATACAACCAAAATCCGTACATCAGGATCAATAGCAATAATCTTCTCGATACATTCAAGACCATCCATTTGCGGCATGGTTAGATCCATCGTGATGACATCTGGGCGATGCATATTGAATTTTTCAATGGCTTGAACACCACTGGTTGCTGTAGCAACCAACATGAAATTTCCTGAGTCATAAGCCCGCTGAATCCGGTTCCGGATAATATTGGAATCATCAACAATCATTAGTTTATACATAACGTATCTATTATCCTTAATTAAGCGTTAGGTAGCGTAATGACAAAACGCGTCATCTTGCCATACTCACTATTTATATTGAGCTTACCATCGTATTCTTTTACTTGAGCCTTGATGATGTCTAAACCAACACCGCGACCGCCGTCTTCGTCTGCATTCTCCTTGGTAGAAAACCCAGAAGAAAATAGTTGCTTTAGTAAGCCACTATGATCAAGCTGACTCGCTTCTTGTACATCGAAACGACCTTCTTTGACTAGCTTTTCACGAATACTGTCATAGTCAATGCCTTGGCCGTCATCTTGTAAAGTAACAACGAAGTCTTGGCCAGTACTTTGCATTTCTAGACCAATGGTACCAACAGCAGGTTTACCCACTGATTGACGTATATCAGGTGTTTCAATACCGTGTACTACAGCGTTACGTAGCAGCTGGATACTAATTTCTTTAACGGTATTTCTGAGGCGTTCTGGTATTCTAACTTGCCCTAAAGTAGTACTATCAAGCTGTACTTGCTTACCTTGTCTTGCTGCAATATCTTGCGCAAAATCATGATAATAAGCTAGCAGATGACTATCTGACTCTTCCTCTAGGTCAATATCATTACCTTCAACTTCTAAATCATTCATCGAAAAGTTCGTTGCTTGAGTCTCGGCTACAGGCGTACTCAAATCTGCCACTACAGAGTTTGGTATTGTTGCCGCACTGCTATTCGCTGCACTTGCTGGTGACGAACGATTTATACGTTCTCCTAATTTTTCGATAGTATTAGATAGGCTCAATAAGTCATCTAAATGCACTGCCAAAGGTAGGAAATCATTACCTGATAGCTTGCCTTGATTTTGTAGCACGTTAAGCTGATCTTCTGCCTCTGATGCAATCTTAGTAAAACTATGCAGTTTTAATGCTGAAGCCTCACCTTTCAAGCTATGCATTTCACGATAGATAGAGTTTAACTTAACCTCAAGCTCGTATTGCGTGCTCCCAGGATTCTTCAAGACATTATTGATTTTTTCGATATGATTTTTGGTATTAGCGATGAACTCATTAATGATTTTTGGATTTACGTTCAAGATGGTTGTTAACATCTCAATCTGCATGTCATTCTGTGAGCGCTCTTTTTCTAGACGTTGTTCTAAGTAAACAGCGTCTGAGACATCATTAACGTTGACCAAAATACGAGCAATATCTTTATCTTCATAAACACGTGAGAATCTAAAATCTAAGAAACGACTGTCTGAGCCATGCTCACCAGACGTGTTATGTAGCAAGACTTTATGTAGAGGATTAAGGTCATTGACGAGCTTTTCTTTAACGCGCGGGTTATATAGTTGCTCAACGAATTGACGCGTGGTCTTTAGGTCTTTATCAGAAATACGGCCACGTAGTACGTTGGCAAAGTTTTCTCCTGCCAAGCTATCAGCGCCAATAATACTATTAAGTGCCCGTGAATGCTGCTGACCAATATTTAAGTCTTTATCCAGCAAGAACAAACCTGTATTAACCGTTTGCATAATCTCTTGTGTTTCGCGACGTGCAGCCAATGCTTCAGCATCAGTATCACGCAAGCGACGTACAAAGAAGAATACGAAGATCAAAAAGTAAGCAAAAATAGCCGCAACGCCAAGTAACTGAATCAGGCGAATGGTCGTAGCTTGGCTTTCTGTTTCTTTATAAACCTCGCTAGTGAGCTTATCTAGAGCATTATTCATCCGTAGACTAGAGGTTTTTGCCTGTTCATAAGCCAATGCTAGTTCATCTGAAGAGTCAACACGAATATCACTAGCACCCTCAAGATAGTTTGCAATCAATGGCTTAAGATTACTCCAGTCTTGCTTTGCTTCTTCTAAGGCTGCCAATTCAGTTGCCGTCTTGATACTTGGAATATTATAAGCACTCCCCGTCGCATCAACGTATTCCGAGCCTTCACGCATACTAACCAGTAATAGATCAATCTCCTTAGTATTATTCTCTAGTCTTTCTCTCACACGCTTTTGATGAGGAGAGTTGATATGCTCACCCACACTGCTTTGTAAATCAAACAAGTCTTTGATGATAGATTGAGCATTGTTAGCTGTTTTATTAGATATATTTACTAGTGTGGTATTGCGCTCAAGAACACTTGAGGTATAAAACGTAAAGGCGAGCAACACTCCAATCAATGCCAAGAAGGCAGCAATCGACAGAATCAAACCACGATAACGTGAATTACCGTTTTGAGTTGATATAGTCATAGCATATTCCTTTTAATGTGTAGATAAATTCATATTTTTTACTTATTTAGAAGTAATACGTTCCATAACTACTGCACTTGAGTCTGCTGCAACATCTCCTCTTGCTGTAAGGATATTTTGGTCAAATCTGTGCCGAACCATTTAGTGGTTAACCTTGCATAAGTTCCATCTTCTTTAAGCCCTTTTAATCCTATATTTACTTTTTTAAGCAAATCAGGTTGGCTTTTATCAATTAGAAATACTTTGTGAGCACCATCTGCTCTAATACTTTCATAATCGAAATACTGTGGCTGCAGACTTGGTAAATCGTTTAAGGTATAGCGGAGTACGCCTGAATCATCTACAACCGCATCAACTTTGTCTTGTACCATAGCTTCTACTGCTGCAAATGTGGTTGGATATTGTTCTATAGCTTTAGTTTTATAATTTCCCTGAACAAAATATTCATATGGTTCTGAATTACTTAATACACCCAGCCTTACATTACTTAGATCATTCAAAGATTGAATGTTTAATGACTTATCCAGATACACAAGGCTGGTAGGAAGCGGTGCATAAGCATTTGAAAGCAAATACTTACTAGCGCGCTCATTACTATAAGTTAACCCTGCTGCTACCATATCTCGACTTTTATTATCCAAATTGTTAAACAATCCTTCCCAAGGATCATTATAGACTTCAATTTTAAAGCCTTGGTTTTCACCAATATACTGCATGAGTTCTATATCGAATCCAGTTACATTTCCGTACTCATCCTTGAATTCATAAGGAGCATAGTTTGCCTCAGTGCCTACTTTGACGACTGGAGCGCTATCAGGTAATTTACTTACAAAAGCATCTTTATTTTCTGTCACTACTGGACTGTTGGTATTTGCGCTGTCTTGCGTAGTAGCATTATTAGGATTACTACAGCCAAACAAACCAACACTTAGTACGATAGGAAGTACTCGATATAATTGCTTCATGATCTGTCCTTGAAAATTAAAAAACATCTACGTTTTAGTTAGTAATGATCGCTAGCTTTGATATTTAACATCCATTCATTTATGCAAAATGAAAAATACTTTTGCTTACGTATGTTTTGTATAGTGTATTAATGTGCCGTAGTGAATGCAGATAGCCTTCAATGATAAAATCTTTTGATAAAAAGTTATTGATTCAATATTTTCTAACAAATGCATTTAATAACAATTTAGTATGTTTCTACGACAAATAAACCATATCTTTATTACAGAAATTTACAATGAATAATACTTAAGTAACTTTGCAAAAGCAATCAAGGTAAGCGGATAGTAAATGACATCTATTTTCATTTGATGGTATATAAACATCTGTTTGCGTTTACAGCCTAATGAAAAACACAGTTTCAAGTTTAGGTAGGCTTATATTTTATTAGGAACACAAAAAAGCATTTATACGTATTAATCGTATGAATGCTTTTTTGCAGAAAAAAATATAAAAGGTCAGATCGCTTTGATTTTATCGAAATTTAGCTCGTCTTTAACATTTTTTGCTGTTTTAAAGCCGTTTCAGTCAAGTCTTCACCAAACCATTTTGTCGTTAACACAGCATACGTACCATCTTTTTTAACCCTTCTAGCCCTGTATTGACCTTTTTAAGTAATTCAGGCTGATTTTCATCAATGAGGAAAACTTTTCGAGCACCATCTGCACCAATACCTTCATAGTCAAAATATATTGGCGTTAAATCTGATAAATCGTTTAATAAATAGCGAATAACACCAGAACCATCTACGACCGCATCGACTTTATCTTGTGCCATAGCTTGTACTGCTGCAAATGTGGTTGGATACTGTTCTACGGCACCCACTTTATAATCGCCTTTTGCAAAAAATTGATAAGGTTCAGAATCGCTTAATACACCAATACGCACGTCATTCAAATCATTTAGTGACTTAATATTCAATTTATCATCTAAACACACTAGGCTGGTAGGCAGGGGCGCATAAACATCTGACAGTAAATATTTGCTATTTCTTTCATCACTGTAAGTAAGACCAGCTGCCACCATATCTCTATTTTTACTATCTATATTATCAAATAGCTTCTTCCAAGGATCATTATAGACTTCGACTTTAAATCCTTGATCTTCACCGATCTGACGCATGAGATCGATATCAAACCCAGTGACACTACCGTACTCGTCGTTAAAACCATAAGGCGCAAACTGTGCATCAGTAGAAAGCTTCACTATTGACGCTGTATCAGGCAACTTACTCACAAATTGACTTTCGTTTTCAACAGCTGCTGTACTACTCTTATTAGCGCTCTCTTGCGTAGTCGCGTTATTAGTGGAGTTGCTACATCCAAACAATCCAACACTTAACATAATTGGAAGTACTTTATACAATGTCTTCATAATTCATAGTTGAACATTAGAAAATATTTGCTATACCTCGAATAAGAACTTAATAGATTTGTAGAATATCTTGATAATATTAAATACAAACTATTACATTCGATAATAATTCAGTAACTTTTCGATAGCTATGGACATATACATAAATATAGACAGGTGGACAGATAAGTTGACAAGTGGTATTAACAACTAGTATTAGGAGAATTTAGACGAATAATCACTGATTTAAGATGAAACAGACAGTAGGAACTTTATTAACTGGGCTTACTTGTATTTGAGTTTTACTTATATTTTAATAAAGACGAAAAAAAAGCATCCACTACGTATTAAACGTATGGATGCTTATTAAATAGAGAGAACTCCTTAAATAAAGAGAACTTCAACTTGCCAATCGGTTATTCAGTGTCGTCAAGATTCAAATTACGGTCTATTTTCCAAATCAAAAAACAGCCAAGACTCATTAAGGTAAACATAGCAATCCCAATCTTAAGTACTGGATTAACCGGAAACAGGTTTAATAATAAACCACCAAAGATACCTACTGAAAACATCAATGAGCCTTGCATTGCACTTGCCATACCAGCACGACGCTTTTGAAAAGCCAGCGCAATGGCAGAAGCGTTTGGCTGGGTCAAACCAAGACCGGCAATACAAAAGAAGATACAGGTTAATACCAACGGCAGCCACGCATCTACACCAAGAGTAAGACCTATGATAAACAGTGCAGCGGCAGAGATTACCTGCATCATCGCGCCGAAACGTAAGATACTTAAAATACGGAAGCGATTGGTGAGCCATTGGTTTAGCTGGGTTAATGCTACAAAGCCTGCGGCATTCATACCAAAAAGCCAACCAAAATGCGTTGCAGAAACACCATAAGTATCCATTATTAGCTCAGAAGCTGAGCTGATATAGACAAACATCGCCCCCATCAATAGACCACCTCCAATCGCTGGATAATTAAAGGTTGGATCTTTTAATAGCTCCCAGTATTGACTGAGCACTTCTTTGGCAGGACGCACGTTACGGTTTTCTTCAGTGAGGGTTTCAAAGAAGAAAAACTTAGTTAGCAATAGATTGAGCACCCCAAAAGCTGCTAAAAACCAAAAAATAGAATGCCAATCAAAGAACTGCAAAAATAGTGCACCAAGCGATGGCGCTAGTATAGGCGCTAACCCCATTACTAATATCATAATAGAAAATGCTTTGGCAGTTTGTCGTGCAGTAAGTCGATCACGTATCGCTGCACGAGTAACGACTGCACCTACACACGCTCCTAGCGCCTGCAGCGTACGCCCAGCGAATAACACATACTCGTTACTGGTCGTAGCACACACTATTGACGCAACCACATACAAGCTCATACCAATATATAAAGGTTTTACGCGACCAACGCGATCACTAAAAGGACCATAAAACAGCTGTCCAAATACCAAGCCAAAAAAATAGGCAGGGACAGAGTTGGCCATAAATGCCGTTGATACACCAAAGTCATCTGCCATTGATGGGAGTGCAGGTAAATACATATCAATAGATAATGGCCCTACCGCAACAATCAGCCCGAGCATCATAATCCATGCAACGGGCAAATCAGCAGAACGCACGCGTTCAGAAGCAACAGGTCTATTAGGCAGAGAGGATTTTGGAGCAGACATAGTTAGGCCGTTTTATATAGGTTTATTATTTTGTTATTGATATTTTAATTGCTTGTAGATTTTATTTATGAATAAAAATAGACTACTAAAAACAATAATTATGCATACATAAGTGTTTATAAACCTAGGTACATAATCTGACAGTGTTATATCGTACTGCTCGCTTATATTTCAATGGATGTATAACGTTAATAGAACAAACCCTGACAATTAAAAATCAACTAAAATAATGCCTTAAGATATGTTCCAGCTTAACGGAATTGGCGTTTAGCGAAAGCAGTGCTGGCTTGCTTAGCTTTCTTTAATGCAAGCTTACGGTTGCGTCCCATCATTAGCTTCAATTGCCACATTTTTTCTTTATACAAAGTAATATTCGATTGCTGATACATCGCATTGATGACTCGCTTGCTAGCAAGTACTGCATCAGGAGAACGCTCGGCGAACTCAGCAGCAAGTGTCTGCGCCTGTTGTAATGGCGACTCGCTACAATGACTAACCAATCCCAATTGCTTCCCTTCTTCTGCATCAATGGTACGTGCACTCATCGCCAGCTCTTTTAGGACGTCTGCACGCACTACTCCTAGCGCTGATTGCGTTAGTCCCATATCTGGCACCAAACCCCATTTAGCTTCCATAATAGAAAGCTTGCAATCAGGATGACTGATACGTACATCACAAGCTAACGCTAATTGCAAACCTGCGCCGATACAATATCCTTCTAATACGGCAATCACGGGAATTGGTACATCACGCCAGACCAAACAAACTCGCTGAAATAAACTCTGGCATGGTTTGATTAATTCCCAAAATGCATAAGCCTGATTTTTAGGATGATTTAAATCACCCAGATCAATACCAGCGCAAAACGTCCCTTCAGCACCATTAAGAATGACAGCACGCAACGTTTTATCCTTGCTAATGTGCCCAGCAGCAGCAATCAGTTCATCAACTACTTTAAAGCTCATGGCATTCTTTTTTTCTGGCCGATTTATCGTAACGGTTGCAATATTTTCAGTCACGCTGACTTGCAGGGTTTTATATTGATAGGCGGTGATAGCATGCATAATGATCCTTAATAATAAATGAGGGAGATAAGATAATGTTCATTTTAGCTGCAATATGCTATCAATCTTAACAGGCTTATATCTGCTATACCTTACGAATAATTGACTGTAGCGCTATCAATATCTTTATGTTTAAAAACACGTTTCCATGACATTATAAATAACTTATCAAATAGCTATTTACTACTTATCTAGCCTATTATTTTAGCCAATATTTATTCAACTTATTTTTTATTCTCATTAAATCATCTTCCATGTCATATCATTTTCGCTTAGACGGTGATAGGTCAATTGCGGGTATGGAGATAGATCAAGCATCTGTAAATTGGTCAACGCGAGCAATAGGGCTTCATGATAAGGCTTGAGCATTGCAAACTGTGCTGGCGTAGTGTGTTGTACATTTAATAAGCACTTATCTTCTAAGTCTTGGCTAGCTTGGCGTAATTGCGGAACACCAGTGTAACGACTTGCACCTAAAATTCGATGCGCAACTTGCGCGAGCATGTTTCGGTCTCGTGCCTGCCATGCTTGAGCCAAGGCGTCTTTTTCATCTGCAATCGTATCAATCATCATAATGATTAGCTTAGCAGCAAGATCTGGCTTATTCGCCGAACGGGTCAAGGCGTCTTCCCAGTCCAATACCTTTAATCCATCAATAGCACTACTCTTCCAACCGTTGTCTTTTGACGACTGCTCTTGTGATTGCCCATCTTGTTCGCTGGAAGACTCTTGCAGTTGGTCTTGGTATTGTAAGCCTTGATAACGCGGCTGAGTAACACGTTGCGGTTCTCGCATATAATCATCACGAGGTTGAATATCCCGCATATAATCGTCACGAATTTTCTTTAATGATAATGGGCGCGGCACTACTTTATCTGCTGGCGTGCTTTTTAGCGTGCTGACACTAGCACTATCTATGATCTCAGGAGCTATGACTTTAGAAGCTTCGCCATCAATATTATCAGCAGGCGTAACTGTGCTCAGACTTTGTGTGGTTGACGTGCGCCCTAACCATTTTTGTAGCACTTGTAACAATTGCGGTTGGCTGATTGGTTTGCCAACATAATCATCGATACCGCACGCAAGCAGCTTGTCACGCTCATCAGATAATCCATGCGCGGTTAACGCAATAATAGGAATATGACTATCACCGACTTCGATTTTGCGAATTTGCTGCGCTGCCTCGCGTCCTGACATGCGCGGCATTTGGATATCCATAAAGATAAGATCGATACTGTCTTTATCCTGTGCCTTATCTTGCGCCTTATTTTTTGAGTTAGCTGATTTTTCTTCTGTGTGCATATCTGTAGTCGATGCAGTATTAGTAGAAGCTGTATTGATTTGAGCACGAGCTTGGGCTTTTGAAATCTGCGTTTTGTTGGATAAGCTTTGCTGAGTAGGTTTAGCATTTTTTATATTTTTAGTTTGCTGTTTACTAATCAATTCAATAGCATCAAAGCCACTATTGGCAGTAATGACGTGAATGCCAAGCTCGCTGAGAAGTGCATCTAACACCAAGAGATTGGGCAGATGATCGTCTACAGCAAGCACAGTCACGCCATGCCAGCGCGGTGCTTGCGCTTCGATTGGTTCGCTTTTCTTTTGGGTATCGAGCATGGCATACAGCTGCCTTTTATCCAACGGCTCATATAGGATATTGGCGTGATAACGGTTTAATAGTGCCTGATCGGCGGCAACCTGATAGCCAAAGACAGCGAGCTTACCTTGATAATGCAAACGAATTTGTTTAAGCAGTGCCATCATGTCATCTTGAGTATCATTATCAACGATTACCCAGTCCCAATAATTGCCCTGCTCTTTAAGCGACTCAAGCACACCTGGCAAAGAGTTGGCTTGAGTAAGCTTAATCGGTAAAGTCTGCAAGCTGGCTTTGAGTACTTGTCTGGAAGCATTGTGATTGATCCAAACCAAGACGTTAAATTCATCATTTTCGCTGGCAAGTGGCGCCAGTACCGGTAATGCAATGGTCTGCCCTGTCGCCGCTTCTAACACATCGATATGAGTTGGCATGCGGAACCAAAACGTCGCCCCTTGATTGGCTATGTTCTCTTGGGCGTTATCATAAAAACCAATATCACCGCCCATAAGGCGCGTTAATTGCTTAGAGATTACAAGGCCCAGCCCTGTGCCGCCATACTGACGTGTAATGGATGGATCGCCTTGGCTAAAGCTTTGAAATAACATCTTTTGATCTGCTAGAGAAATCCCTTTACCACTATCTTGGACACTAATCATCAGATAATTATCGCGATGATCGTCCAAGCTTACCCGCACTACTACATCACCGCTATCTGTAAACTTAATGGCATTACCGACTAGATTGGTCAAAACCTGCTTAAGGCGTAGGGCATCACCCACAATGCGCATTGGCACATCATTGTAGAACAACACGGCCATACGTAGGCCTTTCTCCGCCGATACTGGAGAGAGCATATCGACCACGTCATATATGGTGTCGTAAAGGTCAAACTCATGACGATCAAGCACCAACTTACCTGCTTCAATCTTAGAGAAGTCCAACACATCATTCACGAGCGCCAGTAGATGCGCAGACGATTTACGAATCGTATGCACATATAAGTCTTGCTCAGGATTTAGCTCACCGTGGCGTGCCAGCAGATTAATAAAGCCATCGATACTGTTTAGCGGTGTCCGCAGCTCATGGCTAATATTGGCTAAAAATGCAGATTTGGCTTGGCTGGTTGAAATCGCGTCATCACGCGCATTGCGAATAGAGATGTTTTGCATTTCCATCTCATCAAAAGCCAGACGTAAGTCATCCTCGGTCTGTTCAGCATGATCTTTCAATTCTTGAAAACTTGAGTGCAAGCGCCGTAAAGTTTTTACCAAGTCTTGTTGCAGCAAGTTTAATTCACCATCGGACTCTACTGGAATAGGCTTATATAAATTATCTACATGAGTACGCTGTAGCTGCAAACGCAGCTCATAAATAGGCGCAATCCAGCGTTTGGCATAAATATTAAGACTCAACAGCAAGATTAAGATAGTAAAGAGACCGGTAATAACCAGCGCCATAGCGATACGGTAGCGCGCAATGTAAAGCGGCTCATTATCCATATCGACGAACAGCCACAATCTTTGTCCTTCAAAATCACCCAATACGCTGCCATAAGCTGTACCAATAGGCGTGGCTTGCTGTGATAAAAAATTTTGCGACGTATCAATTAAAGGCCAGCTTTCACTAACCCCATAACCTACCGTCGCGAGCACCTGATCATTCTCATTGATAATTGCAATGCGTTGTACATGCTGTTCCGACTGCATACGACTCAGTCTATCGCGAATCGATACCAATGTTGCCATGGCGCCTTTAGGAGCATCAGTTGTCGCACTGAGACTTTCATCAATTACTCGAGCAGTAGATGAATGAGAGGTAGGCATTCCTCCCAGCGCTTCTTCTGATAGAATTGCACTACTCAATCTACCACCACGAGCACTAATATAATGGTCTGAATGTACTTGAGATAAGGGTAGATTCTCAGGTCGGATATTGTTTTCAAGTGCCGCTTGGCTAGCAGCTGCCATATCACTAACCATATTTTGAGAATTTTCCTCATTAGCTTTTGACTGCTGACGTTCTTGCTCCAACAATGCAGGGATCAGCTCAGTTACCATAGGTTTATAACGAATCAACACGGCTTCAGCTAAAGCCTCCTGCTCTGATTCACTGGCACGCATAGTTTCATGAAAAACTAGAATGCCACCTACCGCTGCCAACACACAAATCGGCAAAAACACCAATATGATCAACTGACCATAGGCGCTACTGGTATCAAAGCGTTTTTTGTATGCCATGTTAGATTTAATCCCTACAGACGTTTATGCTATGTATAAATAGCAAATATAAGCTGTTTTGCCTAGGGCATGTCCTCATTTTAAAAATGGTGATAAAAATGAGATAAATTGCAGTCAAACAAGGAAGGTAGCGCAGATAATATCGAGATATTAACCAGCTATTTGACGCTGTTTGGCAAAATTTAGCCATTTTTAGTCCATTTAGATGATAATCGATTGAATTGAGGACATGCCCTAATAGTTAACTTTCTAAATATTTTAGGTATTTTAACAGTATTTATAGATATAAAGGTTGTCATCGCAAATCATTGCTGATGAGCGACTGTAAATCACAACTTAGAAGATTGTTGTTGCCAACTTGCTATGGATTTTAGTGCTTACCTTATATTCCAATAGCTAAAAAACGCTTCATCATTTATGGTTAATAGTTATTACTGGGAGGCAATTTACTTGCACAGCCTTGTTTTTAGCACTATTTGTTTACCAAAATATCTTGATGCTATCAGCGTAGCTAAAAACAAAATGATATAATGGTGCAAATTTTTAATTGTCGCCATTTTCTTATGATTGAAATGCTTTAATGAGCGTTTATATCAATCATTAGCTAACACGGCTAGTAGCTGTGGAAACACTTAGTCAAAAACCAAAACTATATTTAAAAAAACAAACTATTATTTGAAAATAAACAAGGATACCTTATGTCCTCTACGGCCATGTCAAACGCCAACTTTATTACTCAAGTCACTGAGCTTGCCGATTGCGTTGGTCAGACGCCATTAGTGAAATTACATCGTTTGCCTATAGAAGAAAACATTATAAATGGTGCGGTGTTATTGGCCAAACTTGAAGGTAATAATCCTGCAGGTTCTGTAAAGGATCGTCCTGCTTTTAATATGATTTATCAAGCGGAGAAGCGTGGTGATATCAAGCCTGGTGACACTTTGATTGAAGCAACTAGTGGCAATACTGGCATTGCTTTAGCCATGGTCGCCGCTATGCGCGGTTATCCAATGACACTACTGATGCCGACCAACTCTACCCAAGAGCGCAAAGATGCGATGATAGCTTATGGTGCTACTTTGATTGAAGTAGACGAAGGAATAGAAGCAGCACGTGATTTAGCGCTACAAATGCAATCTGAAGGTCAGGGTATCGTATTAGATCAATTTAATAATCCTGATAATAAGCAAGCGCATTATCTGACTACGGGTCCTGAGCTATGGGCACAAACTGATGGTAAAATCACCCACTTTATTAGCTCAATGGGGACTACAGGTACTATCACAGGCGTGTCAAAATATCTTAAAGAGCAAAACCCTGCGATTAAAGTTATCGGTTTGCAACCTGATGAAGAAGCTTCTATCGCTGGTATCCGCCGCTGGCCTGCTGCCTACATGCCCGGTATCTTTGAAGCAGATTTAGTCGATGAAGTTATGGATATTGATCAGCGTATCGCTGAAGTCTATATGCGTAAACTGTCGAAGACTGAAGGTATCTTTGCAGGTGTTTCATCAGGAGCAGCAGCATGGGCAGCTACGCAAGTTGCCAAAGAAAACCCAGATGCCGTTATTGCCTTTATTATCTGTGATCGTGGCGATCGTTATCTATCAACTGGCTTGTATAATGTTGATGACAGCAGCACGCAAGCATAAGTAAGTAACTAGGATTATTTATGTCACATGCCCTACCTGCTAATCCCATACTGGTTTTCGATATTGAGACAGTAGCAGATACTGACGCCGCACGCCGTATCTATCCGCAGTTGGCTGATTTAAACAATGCCGATGCTTTAAGTGCATTGACTGCGATCAGAATACAAGAGGCTGGGCATGACTTTATGCGTTTACCATTACAACGTATTGTCTGCATATCGGCGTTATATATTAAAGATGGACAGTTTTCTTTGTTTTCTTTAACTGCAGATAAATTTAGCGAAAAAGATATTCTTGCCAAGTTTTTTCGAGCATTTAATGATATTGAAACCTTGCCACAGCTGATTAGTTGGAATGGCTCTGGCTTTGATATTCCGGTTCTTATTTACCGTGCTATGCAATACGATTTGTCCGCCCCATGGTTATTTGAGGAAGGCGAACGTATAAAAAGTATGCGTTTTGATAATTACGTCAACCGTTTTCAAACAAAGCATTTGGATCTGATGGACAGATTTAGCCAATACGGTGCGAGTCGACGTGAAGCAATGGATGTCGTTGCAAGCCTATATGGCCTACCCGGTAAGACTGATGTGGATGGCAGCATGGTTGGCGAACTCGTTAACCAGGGTGATTGGCAAACGCTATCGATATATTGCGAATCTGATGTCATGAATACATGGCTGATATATTTACGCTGGCTGCGTCTGACAGGTAAGCTGTCGTCACCGTCTTATACTTATTGGCAACAGCAGAGTCGTGATTATTTGGCAAAATTCACTCAAGCAGATGGCAAAGCTCGCCATCATGAGTTTATTGCTGATTGGTCATCTGCGCCCCAATCATAAAAAACAAAGCCATAATCACCCCAATTGTAAAAACCAGAGTCATAGAAATAGCGCCATAAATAGTAGCACGCGCCATCATTCTTTTAGTTATTTATCATTTATTATTAAGGCAGGTTTATGCAACCCACCGATTCACAAACGTCTACAGCACCTGATACTACGTCACAAGTCAACGATACCCAAACGATCACTATCCCGCCTAATAAGAAAAAATCTAAACCATCGTCAAAGACGCGTCGTCGTCTAAAAGAGGCAGAGCCACTACCTTTTACTATTGATGGCTTATCGCATGATGGTCGCGGGGTTGCGGTATATGGCAATGGCTTTGGTGAGGCCGATGGTCATGTAGAAGATAAGCATGGCAAAAAGGTCTTTGTCAGCTTTGCTTTACCGGGTGAAAGTGCTTTAGTGAAACTAACTAATAGCCGTACCAGTTTTGAAGAAGGCGACGCAATTAGTATCACTGCCAATCCAAACCCTGAACGCGCTGTACCGCCTTGCCCACACTTCGGTGTATGCGGTGGTTGTAACTTGCAACACTGGCAGCCAGATAGTCAGATCAACTTTAAACAATCGGTACTTGCGGAGATGCTCGTGCATCAAGCGAATGTTGAGCCTGATACTTGGCTTGCGCCGGTAGTGGGTGATCGCCTTGGCTATCGCACCAAAGCTCGATTGGGCGTACGCTATGTCGCCAAAAAAGAAACCGCTTTGGTCGGCTTTCGTGAGCGCTCAAGTAACTTTTTGGCAGAGTTAAATGAGTGTCATATCTTAGATCCGCGCATTGGCTTTGAGATTGAGAATTTAAAAACACTTATTAGTACGCTTGAGAGCCGTGACAAAATTGCTCAGCTTGAGCTGGCGATGGGTGAGCAGATGCCAGAGCTACCCGATGGCAATCAGCCAGTTGCACTCATTGTGCGTAACTTGGCTCCCTTATCTGACGCAGATATAGAGAAGCTCAAAGTCTTTTTTACTGCACGCAACTGGCAGTTATATTTACAGTCTAAAGGCGCTGACAGTATTAAACGTATTGCTTTAACTGATGCTGATGATATGACCGAGCAGTTTGGGCGTCTATATTATCAATTGCCAGAATACAATCTTACTTTTGAGTTTATCCCTACGGACTTTACCCAAGTAAATCTATCTGTTAATCGACAGATGACTAAGCTTGCTTGCGAATTATTAGACCTAAAAGCGGGCGAACGTGTACTGGATTTATTCAGCGGCTTAGGCAATTTTAGTTTGCCATTAGCACGCCTCGTCGGTGAAACTGGCTCAGTCGTAGGCGTTGAAGGTAGTGATGCGATGACTGCACGTGCAGCAGAGAATGCGCGTCGCAATGACATTCATAATACTGAATTTTATACTCAAGATTTGACTCATGATTGCTCAGATAAACCATGGGCTAATCAAGGCTTTGATGCATTACTTATCGATCCACCCCGCTCTGGCGCTTGGGAAATTATGCAGTATTTACCTAAGTTTAACGCTGAGCGGATTGTTTATGTCTCTTGCAACCCTGCTACTCTCGCTCGTGATACAAAAGCACTATTGGAGCAAGGTTATCGTCTGACTCATGCTGGAGTGATGGATATGTTTTGTCATACTGGGCACGTTGAGTCAATCGCACGCTTCGAAAAAGTAGCAGCTTAACTTATTTGGGCTGGGCTATTGAATACATTTTTAGGTTCTTTATTGCTTTAGCTGGGACGTTTTCTTAACAAACAAAAGCTTGTTAGGATATAGTTACTCTTATATGCATTATCACTACAGAGCCTTGCTTGAATTACAACTTTAAAATGACATAATAATACCCATACAGTCTGTATGTGTATTATTTAATCTTTATACGTATTGTTAAACAATATTGTGTGCATTTGCACTTATAGTCTTAAGATACTGGGCATTAATTCTTTATCATCGTTAGCAAAAATGGACTTTTGCAGCGGTGTTGGTTATATCCGATAATAATTTATTACGGGTTAGAACGAGAGTTTGTGCATAGCAGGTAAGACAATAAGAAATTTCGAAGATAGCTAAGAGGAGCCGGCTATGGTAAAGATTCGAGAAGGTTTACCGCTGATTGATGGACAAACAACGCATGCTGATAGTGCGGCATTGGCAGCACAGTTAGTTGCCAGCCAGCGCTCTCATCAATCTGCTAATAGCTATGCTCAAGTGCCGCTTGATATCAAACAACAGCTGGCAACTCACAAACTCCATACTACTTTCGATCGCTCTGCCCGATACTCTTATCATAATCATGATCCGAAGCTAGAAAACGAATATTCAGAGCATATTCTTCTAGATAACGTTCAAATGCTCTCAGAAGTATCCAATGTCGATGACTTGGCTCAAGCCAATATTGATGTACCTGCTTGGCTTGATAACGTTGCAAAACGTATTGGTCAAGACTCTGTACCTAATCTATCTACTGCTTGCGAGTTTATCCGCAGTCGCATGAACACTAGCGAATCTGAGCGTTCTGGTGCTTATGTTACTGGTATTGGTATGGCTGATATTCTAACCTATCTATATCAAGACGAAGATGCTTTAGTCGCGGCTATGCTCTATCGTAGCGCACGTAAGTCACTAGTCAGTTTGGTAGAAATCGAGCAAAACTTTGGTGCCGATATCGCGACCTTAGTTAAAGACGCTTTGGCGATGGGAAAACTATCTGCCATTATAGAGAGCAACAAACGCTTGGAAGATCACTTCGTTAATAACCAGCGCGACCAGTTATCGAATATCTACAGTATGCTTATTTCAGTGACTAACGATGTGCGCGTCGTGCTTATTAAGCTTGCTGAACGTACCTTTGCCATGCGTGAGTTGTCATTTTCCAATCCGGAACGCCAGCAACGTGTAGCTCGTGAAGTAATGACCATTTATGCCCCGCTGGCCCACCGTTTAGGTATTGCTCAGCTAAAATGGGAGCTTGAAGACTTAGCTTTTCGCTACCTTGCTCCTGAGCGTTATAAAGAGATTGCCAAGCTATTATCCGAAAAACGTAGCGAACGTGAGGATTATATTCAGCGGGTACAGGACAAGCTCAACGAGGCTTTAGCAGAATCTGATATTACTGCTGATGTTTCAGGACGAGTCAAGCACATCTACTCCATTTACCGCAAAATGAAATTAAAGCGCTTATCTTTTGATCAGCTTTATGATATTCGAGCACTGCGAGTATTGGTTGAAAACCCATCAGATTGTTATCATGTTTTAGGATTGGTACACGGCTTGTGGCGTTATATCCCTGAGCAGTTCGATGACTATATTACTAACCCAAAACCGAATGGCTACCGCTCTTTACATACGGCTGTCATCGCTGAAAATAAATCACTCGAAGTACAAATTCGTACACAAGGCATGCACTTTGAAGCCGAGCTTGGCATGTGCGCACATGTCAATTATAAGGAAGGCCTAAAAAAGAAAAAAGACAGCTATCTAACTCAAAGAATCAGCTCCCTACGTCATCTACTATCTGTTAATAATGAGACACGCAATCAAACACGCTCAGGCCTAGAAACAGATGGTGACTTTAATGATCATGGTTTAAACGAATTTGAAGATGAAGAGCCAATCGTCGATTTCGATGAGCTTGAAAGAATCTATATTTTTAGCCGAGACGGCGACATCACTGAGCTACCAAAAGGCGCTACCGTGCTCGATTTTGCCTATTACGTTCACACACAAGTAGGCAATCGCGCCCAAGCTGCTCGGGTAAACCAGCGTTATGTGCCTTTAACTTATCAGCTAAAAACTGGTGAGCAAGTTGAGATTATTACTAAAGCATCACGCGAGCCCAATCGTGATTGGCTAGTGGCTGCACTCGGTTATATCCATACCAATCGTGCACGCTCTAAATTACGCCAATGGTTCAATAAGCAAGACCGTGATAAGAATATTGAAATTGGCAAACAGATGCTTAGTAAGGAGCTTGAGCGCCTGTCAGTACATCCTAATAGCATTGACTTGAATGACTACACCCAGTTCTTTCACGTCAACACCACTGACGATATTATCGTAGGCCTAGTCACAGGAGATATAGGCCTGCATCAACTGACCGGACATATTTCTCGTCAGCTGCATCTTGAGCCTGAAAAAGAAAAAGAAGAATATGCACCTAGTGTTGACCCAAAAGCTACAGGGAAGCTTGACGCGTATAAAATCTGTATTGATGGTCTTGATAATATTGAGATTAATCTAGCAGGTTGCTGTCACCCTGTGCACGGTGAGCCAATCTCTGGTTACATTACTTTATCTCGTGGCGTTAGTGTTCATAATCGCGGTTGCCCTGAATATATACGCTTGATCGAACGTGATCCTGAACGAGAAATAAGTGCCGCTTGGAAATCTAAATCCGGTCGTTATCAACCCGTTGATATCCATATTGAAGCCTATGATAGACGTGGACTGTTACGTGATTTGACCCAAGTTATTGATAAAGAGAGTGTCAACATACGTAAGGTTGAGACTCTAAGCACTGATGACAATATCGCTTCTTTAAAGTTCCATATTGAAGTGTCAGGTTTAGCCCATTTATCCAAACTACTTGCCAAACTTGAGCAGCAACCGGGAATTCTGCACGCGCGTCGTTCTGTTGCCTAGTGGTAAATAATCAACAGTAGTCATGCAGGAGATATATGCATTAATCATGAATATATCTCCTGCATGACTGAACTTCTATTTTAAATAATATTGTTATATGCAGCTAATAACTTAACTTTTAATTAATGCTTTCCAAATTTTTATAGAAAATTACTATGCCTGAATTACCTGAAGTTGAAACCACTAAAACCAGTCTTGCGCCTTTATTGGAGCAAAGACTAACCGCTGTAGAAGTGTTTCAGCCAAAATTGCGTTGGCCTATGCCTGCCGACTTAGACGCTCTGATTGATTATACTTTGCAGAACGTAGAGCGCCGCGCAAAATATCTAATCCTTACCTTTATACCGAACGCAGAGCTTGTAGAAAACAGTCAAACTATGACTGAGAGCAACTCTTTACGTCAACGTAAGCTGATAATACACTTAGGAATGTCAGGAAGTTTGCAACAACATCCCGTTGGTACTGATAAACGTAAGCATGATCATTTAGTAATCACTTTTGACAATGCTTACGGCATACAGTCGCAACTGCATTACCATGATCCCAGACGTTTTGGAGCTGTGTTATGGTATAAGGATTATAGTGCCAAGCTTTTAGATCATCTAGGTCCTGAGCCGTTATCAGCCGATTTCACTGCTGACTATTTATACCAGCTGATTCAACGTAGTAATGGTGATGAAACGACGGACAAGAAAACTAAGAAACGCCCTATCACCCGTGCTATCAAATCAGTAATTATGGAACAGCAAGTTGTCGTTGGCGTCGGAAATATCTATGCGACAGAAAGTCTATATTTGGCAGCCATACATCCTGCTACCCCAGCGCACAACTTATCTTACAATCAAATAGTAATTTTGGTTGATCATATTAAGATCATACTACAACGAGCCATTAAGCTTGGTGGTTCAACATTACGTGATTTCACAGTAGCAAGTGGGCAAACTGGCTACTTTCAGCAAACTTTAAACGTCTATGGTAAACAAGGCGAATCATGTCCGCATTGTGATACTGCGCTTGATAATATTAAAATCAATGGGCGCGCTAGTGTATTTTGTCCAAGTTGTCAGCGGATTTAATAAACAAAGTTCTATCATAATATATAAGACAAAAAACAGTGTAACGTGCTTTTATGTTGCTTATCGGCACGCATCTTGCTTTAATAAGTAAGCAATGCTGTTTTATGATTACTTTTAACCAGCAGTGCTCATTATTCATACCGCTTACACGTTTTAGGAAATCATGATGACTGTTAATGCCAATACCCAACGCATTGTTAAGAGTAAGCTTCTTACCGCTATTCTAAGCGTAAGCTTCATTGTAGCGTTCACACAGCCTGCCTCGGCCGCGATAGAGATAGATGAGGGCGACTTTGGCCCATCTTATGATACGATGATAGTCGATACAGTCGTTGGTAAGCCCTTACAGCTAGTCACCGCAGTCGCTGGTACCGCCGCTTATCTTGTGAGCCTGCCCTTCTCCCTTATCGGTGGTAATGCTGATCAAGCTCAGCAAAAACTATTCGTTGAACCTTGGGATGCTATGGCGCGCTGCTTAGGTTGTACGGTTGCTGAAGATAATTTTTATAAATCACAAAGTGTTAACGATAATGTCGTACGTATCGTTGTTGATCGTCCATCAGAGATTTTGATTAATACCAATGATTATGTGATCGTTAATCAACCTTAAAACCTAACTTCTCACTTTAAATATTTTAGCTCGGATTAAAGCAAAATAGAATAAAAACAAAACCAACAAAAAGGGCTAACTCATTGAGTTAGCCCTTTTTATTATTTAACTATTTTATCAATGAAGATTGATATTAAGCACCTTTCTTACGACCATAACGCTTACGCTCACTTTCAGTCAAATAACGCTTACGTAGACGAATCGCTTTTGGCGTGACTTCTACTAATTCATCATCTTGAATGAATTCAAGTGCTTGCTCAAGCGTAAACTTAACCGCTGGCGTTAGCGTTAGCGCTTCATCAGTACCACTGGCACGAACGTTGGTTAACTGCTTAGCAGTCGTTGGGTTAACGGCCATATCATCGTTACGTGAGTTAAGACCAACGATCATACCTTCGTAAACTTCAAGCTGTGGCTCAGCAAATAATTTACCGCGTTTTTGTAGGTTAAATAGAGCAAAACCTAAGCAAACACCCTTCGCCATAGAAACTAAGACGCCATTCGAGCGACCACCAACATCACCGATCTTTTGTGGACCGTAATGTGAGAAACTTGACGTCATGATACCGGTACCTGAAGTCAAGGTTAAGAATTCAGAGCGGAAACCAATCAAACCACGTGCAGGCATAGTCGCTTCGATACGCATACGACCTTTACCATCAAGCTCCATATTGGTCATCTCGCCTTTACGCAAGCCGACCTGCTCCATGATAGAACCTTGATGCTCATCTTCGATATCGAAGACAACGTTTTCATACGGCTCTTGTAACTTACCATCAACTTCTTTAACGATAACTTCTGGGCCTGAAACACCCATCTCAAAACCTTCACGGCGCATGTTTTCGATAAGTACAGATAGATGAAGCTCACCTCGACCTGATACTTTGAATTTATCAGGAGACTCTGTATCTTCTACACGTAATGCTACGTTATGAATCAATTCACGCTCAAGACGCTCACGAATATTACGTGAGGTCACAAACTTGCCGTCACGACCAGCGAACGGTGAGTTATTCACTTGGAAGTTCATCGATACGGTTGGTTCGTCAACGGTCAATGCTGGCAATGCTTCAACGTGGTTAGGATCGCAAATAGTATCTGAAATATTAAGCGCATCAATACCTGTAATACAGATGATATCACCCGCTTGTGCATCTTCTACTTCGATACGATCCAAACCGTGGTAACCCATAATCTTTAGGATACGGCCGTTACGCGTGTTGCCATTCTTGTCGATTACAGTCACTTGCGTGTTGGTTTTAACTTTACCACGCTGGATACGGCCAATACCGATAACACCAACGAAGCTATTAAAATCAAGGCTTGAGATTTGCATGCGGAATGGCGCATCTGCATCAACCTGTGGTGGCTGTACAACATCAACGATAGTTTTAAATAACGGCGTCATGTCATCAGCTAAATTATCTGCTTCTAGACCTGCAATACCATTCAGCGCTGATGCATAAACAACTGGAAAATCTAATTGCTCATCAGTTGCACCTAAGTTGTCAAATAAATCAAAAATCTGATCCATCACCCAATCAGGACGTGCACCAGGACGATCAATTTTGTTAATAACAACAATTGGTTTCAAGCCTTGCTCAAACGCTTTTTGAGTCACGAAACGGGTTTGAGGCATTGGTCCATCAACAGCATCAACGACTAGAAGTACACAGTCAACCATTGACATTACACGCTCAACTTCACCACCGAAATCGGCGTGACCTGGAGTGTCAACAATGTTAATACGATATTCAGTATCGTCAGTGCTGTCTGTCCAACGAATGGCTGTATTTTTAGCCAAAATGGTAATACCACGTTCTTGCTCAATATCACCTGAATCCATTGCACGTTCAGCAATGTTTGCACGATCGCCAAAAGTACCAGATTGATGTAATAATTTATCAACTAGCGTTGTTTTACCGTGATCAACGTGGGCAATAATTGCAATGTTACGCAGGTGTTTGATATCGTTCGCCATATAAAATGCTCGTTTTGTCTTAATAAAATGCAGTAGCAGTAAGCGCCGCTGGAGAAACTTTTATCATAAAGCAGATAGATATTTTTACTTTACTATCAAATGACTACGCAATAGGGGTAGTGGGATAAGAAATGCTGGCAAAGTAGAATTTCTATACTGATAAATCCATCGTACAGATAGCTATGCTAATGTACACTTTGTCAATCTACAAAGTGTTTGGGCGGCTAGTATAACATTATTACATTATAAATTTATGCAATAAGTTATTTATCTGAGTACTTAAACAAAAAAAAGCCACCTAATAGGCAGCTTTTTTTGTAACTTTATGATTTAGAACATAACTAACTAGTTATATATTATTGAATAACCATGTCTTTAGTTTGCTCAACAGTCATTGTTTTGTCACCAGTAATGATGGCATAAACACGACGGTTCATAGCACGACCTTCTTCAGTATCGTTTGGAGCGATTGGACGGTCATAACCGTAACCAACTGTTGATAGACGGTTTGGAGCAATACCAAATTCGTTAGTCAACATAGATTTCACAGCAACTGCACGGGCTTCAGATAGACGTTGGTTATAGCGTGCTGAAGGACCAGTTTTAGAAGCATGACCTTCTACACGAGCGCTAGAGTTAGGATACTCACGCATCTTCTCTGCTACTTTAGAGATTTCAGTTTTGTACTGGTCTTTGATAGCTGATTTGTCGTTATCAAAGAATACACGTAGTTCCATTTTCAGCTCGTCAGTAATATCTACTGCTACTGGGCAACCGCGCTCATCGACTACTACGTTCATTGGAGTTCCTGGGCATTCATCGATGCTATCAGGTACGCCATCGCCGTCTGAATCAACGTCTTGCTCAACGATTACCACTGGTGGAACAGAAACTTCAGGCTCTACTTGTGGTGGTACTGCTACTGTTGGTGATAAATGGCCACCAAGTACAACTTCTAGACCGGCCAAAGCCATGCCTTCCCACCAGTTGTTATCAAAGTTATGAATCGCACGAGCTTCACCACGTAGGCTTAAAGCGTCGTTGATGCGATACATAGCACCTAGACCTAGGTTACCGATAGTATCTTTAGATGATGAAACTTCAGTACCAGCCTCAACACGACCTACAGAAGAACCTTGTGCAGTATCATAAGTTTCTTGGTTTTCAACTTCAATCTTAGACTGACCAGCACCAATTAGAACATATGGTTTGAACGCACTATCAGTATAACCAGTAAATTCTTCAGTACCGATTAAGAAGTTACCAGAAATCATAGTTTGTTCGATATCAAAACGGTTAACACCAGCATCTGCAGAATCTTCAGAAGCTTCACCGTTAGCACTTGTTACGCCATACTCTACTTGGAACTGAGTAGAAGGAGTAAGCTCGATACCTAGAGCAGCACCAGTGTAAAGGCTGCTTTCTTTAGCTACGCCACCATTCGGTACATTACCACCACGACCATCGATCGAGTTACCGTTGGCATCGATATATAGGTCTTTACCAGTCTTTAAGATATCACGCTGCTTATCACTAGTATCACTGAACTCTTCAGTCATGTGATAACCAAGTAGTAATGGGCTGATAGTAACGCCAGCATTAGCTGCTAAAGGTGCAGCTGCTACGGCAACTAGAGCTAGAGCAATTTTATTCAATTTCATGGACTTCCTCCAAAGGATGATTTGAGTGATGCGTTAAGCAAAACCGCTTCCTAAGATGTAATAAAAGTAGACATCTTTTACGAATGCATAATTATACAACAAAACTAATTAGGAAGTAGCTTATCGACTATCAATTAAGTTTACAACTTTTTTCGTTAGGCAGCTACACATTATTACACGATAGTGTTGCAACTAAAACACAATAGCCTGCTTATTTTACTAAGAACTAACACACGTTGCAATTTTAGTCTTTTGAATGCTAATTCGCAATAGAAGTAACTCTGGTTGTATCTATTGTCTGTCATCAGTTTAATACAATTGTATTTTTTTCTCTATTACAAAAGATGTGTTTTCACTAATTGAAACATTTTTTGACAGTTGTACTATATTTTGTTTATATTAAAACAATGAACATTATTTGATTCAATAACCAAGATAACGATGTAAAAAATTTGTAAGTGTAGAGAAGTCAGTACGTTTTAGAAATCTAATGCTTTATATAAGGCAAAATAGAAGAATGAATGTTTATTTAAAATTATAAGTCCAATCAAGTTAGCTCACACAATAAATCCATCATTATAGGTAATGACTATATATGACTAAGCGACATAATACGCCATGCCCTACTCAGCAGATATCAAACCCTGGTTTGCTTAATTTCATTGTCATTGACCATTTAAAAGCTATCAAAAACCTTTCTAAACACTATAATCAAAAAGGATTTAATCTTGTAGAACTCATAGTAACAATAGCAATTTTAGCCATTATCGCTACCATAGCAGCTCCAGCCATTTTAACCCAACTGGCAAGTATGGAAGCTAAACGTATTAAAAATCAATTAGAGACCACGCTTAAGATAGCAAAAGCTGAGAGCTTTATAAGAAGACAGAATTTGTTGGTTTGCCTATCTAATTCAGGAGGGCGTTGCCACCGAGATAGCTATAAAAAGCTTCTATTATTTGTAGACAATAACAATAATAAGCATTTTGATGTTCAGGTTGATGTGCTATTAAAAGAGGAATCTTTGAACCCTAAATACAGCACCCTAAGTTTGCGAGTAGGAAATAAGCGCCATTATACTAAGTTTTGGGGAGATAGCGGTAAACCACGTGGGCATTTTGGTCATATAAAATACTGTCCAAGCTCAACTTATGGTCAAGCTATGTATCAGATCTCATTTAATCAAGGTGGTATCATTAGATACAAGCCTAATGATATACATCCTACTGACTGTTTATAAATATAACATCTATCATAACAATATTAGTTAGTCACTATCAGATTCAACCCTGTATAGAAAATCACTCATACATCGCAGTTTTCATCATAGTCACTGCTTGCGACAACCCTACAAATATTGCATCGGCAATCAATGCGTGCCCAATGTTCAGCTCATAAATATCGTCAATTTGTGCAATCGCATTAACATTGTCACGAGTTAGACCATGACCTGCATTAATTAGCAATTTATCATCTAAATTTTTTGCGACAATCACTGCTTGTTTAATACGTTGTAGCTCAACATTCTGCGCATCAAAATCTCCAGCCAAACCTACCTCGGCATAAGTACCGGTATGCAGCTCAATAGCATCAGCATGACAAGCAACTGCTGCAGCAATTTGGACCTCATCTGGATCGATAAATAAAGAGACCTTAATACCTGCTGCATGTAACTCATTGATGTATTTTTTCAGATGAGTGATTTGCCCTGCAACGTCCAACCCTCCCTCAGTAGTTAGCTCCGCACGCTTTTCAGGTACTAAGCAAACCCAAAATGGTTTAACTTCGCAAGCAATAGATAGCATTTCAGAAGTTGCTGCCATCTCCAGATTCAACCTAGTAGTCAATTGTCTCGCTATCTCATACACATCTGAGTCTTGGATATGACGACGATCTTCACGTAAATGTATAGTAATGCCATCTGCGCCTGCTTGCTCGCATAATAATACTGCCTCTAAAGGGCTAGGATAGTTGACACCACGCGCTTGACGTAAGGTTGCTACATGATCAACGTTGACACCTAATAGCGGTCTGTTTACTGAGTTTTGTGAAGAGGTGACCATAAGAAATCCTTTTAAAAACGAAATCTGATTGACGTATAGATGATAATGCTAAAATAGCGTCACATTTAATATTGATTTAAACAGCTATATGTTAAACAAATGACTGCTTTATTATTGGTAACGCTGCTGCTGTTGCCATAGTAAGCGACTTTGTAATGGCTGATAGTCAAGCAGATGATCAATCAGATGTCTATGTAGCCTTGACCAATTGCTTAGCGTCGCGTCAGTAATGCCCAGTTGTGCCATTTTTATAATATCAGCCCCACTGAAAACTGTTTGTAATGCATTAATTGTCGTTTTATCAGGTTGAAAAGTAACAACAAAACCTACATCAGACAAAAACCGATAATCAGTATCAGGCTCAATAGGTGCTAGCATATTGTCATGCGTTAACGTTAAAGAAAAGCCCAGCTCTTCGAATAAATGAGATTCAAATTGGCGTAAGCATAATCTCAACGCATCCGCTGCTAACGGCTGCTTTAGCTGTAATAAGCTGTTTTGATAATGTCGCCATAATACTGGCATTGGATCTTCGCTAGGCAACAACTTCCACAATATCTCATTTAAATATAATGCAGCGTACTGTTGCTGACCGCTTATCTGTTGATAACGTGATGGCTTAGTGGCCGTAGTAGACTCTGTAGAGTCATCCTCTGCTGGCATCAAATTAATCTGACTAAAGGTTTTTAAATCACGCTTGCCCGTTGCAAACAGTTGTAACGGCTCAAAGAGAGGTGCACCCTTTTTACCAATACCGTGCACTACACCATGTTGCTCGGAAAACAAATAGTAAAGCGCACGTTTTTCTTGATAAGGTCGCTGATGTAATAAATAACCTATTAATACTTCATTGCGCATTGTTTGTTACCTCAACATCATGTCCAGACTTGATGTTTAGTTTAATCAATAACCCAAGCTTGTTAATGCACGCTCATCATCAGACCAACCACGCTTGACTTTTACCCATAGAGTTAACATTACTTTTTTATCAAATAACTTTTCCATATCTTTACGGGCGTCCATACCAACTTGCTTGATACGCTGACCTTTTTCACCAATCACGATGGCTTTTTGGCCATTACGTTCTACATATATTGTTGCATCGATGAAAGTACATGCTTTACGTGGACGACCTGTTTTAGGATCCATATGAGCCGCTTCATCTTTGAACTCGTCAATCTGTACGGTTAAATCATAAGGCACTTCATCACCAGCGCTACGCATAATTTTTTCGCGGATAATCTCACTGGCTAAAAATCTCTCTGAGCGGTCAGTGATTTGTTCAGTGTCAT
Source organism: Psychrobacter sp. S1-30-MNA-CIBAN-0213 (assembly GCF_040309845.1). Classification (NCBI taxonomy): domain Bacteria; kingdom Pseudomonadati; phylum Pseudomonadota; class Gammaproteobacteria; order Moraxellales; family Moraxellaceae; genus Psychrobacter; species Psychrobacter sp. S1-30-MNA-CIBAN-0213. The sequence continues at coordinate 81,262 of NZ_JBEOPE010000001.1, forward strand.
AAATTGGCGTCGCCTTTGGTAGGTGCGAAGCAATAACTTCCTCAAGACGATCTAGGTTTTGGTTCTTTAGAGCTGAGACCGGTACGATGTCGGCAAAGTCAAAGCTGTCACTGAAAGTTTCAATCAGTGGCAGAATAGACCCTTTATCTTTTAACGTATCTGCTTTATTAATGACCAATACGACAGTCAAGTTAGTATCACCAAGCTTCTGTAAGGTCAATAAATCATCATCACGCCACTGGTCTGAGTCAACCACAAACAGTACCAAATCTACATCTACCAGCGCTGATACAGCAGCTTTATTCATACGCTCATTGATAGCACGTACTTCATTGCGATGAATACCGGGCGTATCTACAAATACTGCCTGCATTTCATGAGTGCTCAAAATGCCATGAATGCGGTGACGAGTCGTTTGGGGCTTACGTGAGGTAATCGACAGCTTTTGGCCTAACAAATGGTTCATTAAAGTCGACTTGCCAACGTTTGGACGACCAATGATCGCTACGTAGCCTGCTTTAAAGTCTTCAGCAACGCCATCATTATTACTTGGCGCAAAGAACCCATCAATCGCATCGTTATTTTCAAGATCAGTATCGCTATCAGATTCGTCGGCATCGTCATTATCTTGCTGCTGAATAGCTGTTAACGACTCTCCTATTTTTCTACTTTCTTGTGTGTTTTCTACTTGTTCTACAGTAGTAGCTTGGTTTGTATCAGTGTTCTCTGTCATATTATTGGCATTATCTTCGGGGGTAGATGGCAAGTCAGTATGATTGCTCATAGGGTAATCCTGTGGAGTTTTGATGATAGGCCTAGCAGTATATTTAATCTGTTAATAATACTTACTAGGCTAATTTCAATTTAGAAATAAAGAAATTTGAAGGTCTGTATTGTTTATTAAGTTGTTGATAACCATTAGGTTAGTCTTTAACAAGTATCTAATATTTAATCGAGTCAGGTGAACAAGTTATCAACGTTAGGAATTAAGTTATTAACGTTTTTTAAGCGCGCCAGGTAACTTGTGCAATTGATTGATCATTAGTTCAGCTGCTTTTTGCTCAGCAATCCGGCGACTCTCACCAGACTCAGTGATATCAGGGCAACTGCTAATATTCACCTGACAGCGTACAACAAATATCTGATAAGGCGCATTGCCACGGGTTTCGACCAACTCATAGTGTGGCAAATCAAACTGTTTGGATTGTAGCCATTCCTGTAAACGACTTTTGGCGTCTTTTAGTGCTTTTTGGTCATTAACGTTGTCGATTAAGTCACCATACCATGACAGCACACAATTACGAGTGATTTCCATATCTTGGCTGTCTAGATAAATAGCCCCAATCAACGATTCTACCGCATCAGCCAATATCGAAGCGCGATTACGTCCACCACCTTTACGTTCACCAATACCCAAGATCAGATGGTTGGATAGCTCTAAGTTCTGAGCGATGGTAACTAGGGACTCTTGGCGTACCAATGTGGCACGCATACGAGTCAAACGCCCTTCATTCTGACTAGGATAGCGATGATATAGTGCCTCGCCAACAATCATTCCAAGAAGTGCATCACCTAAAAACTCTAAGCGCTCATAGTTTTTTTTGCTATCGAACGAGCGATGCGTTAAGGCTAACTTTGGTAGATTTAAATCATTAAAGACGTAGCCTAATTTGCGTGTCAATACTTCCAGACGCTGAATAAAATCTGAGCTGATTGGCAAAGTCTCCATAGTTGCGCTATTTTTTTTGGCGGCAGGCAGCGCTTGATACTGTTGTGGAGTTGATTTCATGCGTGGCTTTTGGCTATCCTTTAATGTTAGTAATTTAAACGTTTAAATAATTGATAGAATTATTTCACAAGAGTCGTCTGACCCTTATGAATTATTGTTAATGGGTAAAAATCTTATGAGAATGCCTACTCTACCGAGGCAGCATTTATTTCACCTTCAAAACGATTAACGATATCGACATTACCGAAAAAGTTACTGGTTTTATCATAGTCTTTATAAATGGCCAGTTGACCTGTCTTGTTATTGGTAAAAGTAAATACTTCTTCAGCGGTCGTATCATAATCAGCATTAATAGAGAGTTGACGGTTAACACGTTCAACGAACTGTTTTGCAGTCTCACCATTATTATTAGCTTCTTTTAACTGCGCACCTAACGTTTTGCTTAGCTGGTAATCACCAACTTGTGCAGGCATGATCGCAATAATCAATTTGCCAGCAATAACAATAATAATTAGCAGCAAGACAATACTAGTCACACTAGACCCACGCTGAGACGTCAAACTCGTTAACTGGTGCGCCATGAGGCCCCCTCTAATGATTTAATTTAATGTATTCTAACCAGTTGTTTTATCCGCCCTATCTATTTTTATATCTCATTTTTTTATTATCCGTTTGTGTACCTTGATATCCACTACGATTAATATGTCAAATATAGTATAAATTTTATTTTGATTAGGGTCAGTATGAATACTAGCATAATATATAATAAACAAAACAGTTACTGATTAGAAACAATAATCAATCAATTGAACCATTACGAGAGAAAGTTGGAAGATTAAGTCCTGGTGGCTTATGCATCCAAATATAGACGGCTTTACCCGCTAAATTTTCATCGGGTACGAAGCCCCAAAAGCGTCCATCAGCACTACGATCTCGGTTATCACCCATGACGAAATACTCACCATCAGGCACAGTAACTTGCCACTCTGTCCCCACTGAACTGACTACTTCTGGCGATTGCTGCTGTAAGAACGGTGCATATTGCGAACTATTCATATCTGAAAGATAGCGCACTAAATGCTTATTCTCACCTTGAGTTTCTTGAAAATATTGTGCTTGGTCTTCTTCTTGCTGCCCCATCTGTGTCGCTTCATTCTCAGTCAGTACCTGACCTGGCATCACTTGACCAGCTGGGTAAAGTTGCGCCGTTAGATCAGTGTTAGCATCGAAATTCACTGACTTAGTATCTACTGGCACATCATTAATCGCAATTTGTCCCTGATTATAGCTGACCGTATCTCCCGGTAGACCTATTACCCGCTTGATATAATAGATGCTAGGGTTTTCAGGATAGCGAAATACTATGACATCACCATGCTCTGGTGAGCCAGTATCTAGTACTTTATTATAGGTGAGCGGTAAGCGTACGCCATAAGCATATTTATTGACGGCAATAAAGTCACCAGTATATAGAGTTGGCACCATAGACGATGATGGAATATTAAAAGGTTCAATCAAAAATGAGCGCACAACCAGCACTACTGCCAATACAGGGAAAAAGTCATAGGCCCAGCGCACTAGCAAGCTCTCTTTACCGCGGCCACGTGTTTTACGCTGTTTTAGTGTTAACTTGTCTAGTAACCATATAAAACCTAAGGCTATAGTTAACGGCACCAAAATCAAATTGAAATCAAAATCCATGCTAATTTGCCTATTAAAGATCTGCTTCTATGACCATGTCAATTTGTCATGCCAGTCATGGTCATTTAGAGTTTTAAACAGTGACTTACATGCAGTGATTACTTACTAACTCAGCTATCAGATTATTTAATCTACCTGCAATACCGCTAAGAAGGCTTCTTGTGGAATCTCCACATTACCAACTTGCTTCATACGTTTTTTACCAGCTTTTTGCTTAGATAGCAGCTTTTTCTTACGCGAGACATCACCGCCATAACATTTGGCTAATACATCTTTACGCATGGCTTTAACCGTACTACGTCCAATTATTTGGCCGCCGATAGCGGCTTGAATGGCCACGTCAAACATCTGCCGTGGAATAAGCTCTTTCATCTTGGTAACCAGCGCATTACCGCGATAACGAGATTGTGTTTCGTGCACAATCATGGCTAAAGCGTCAACTTTTTCACCGTTGATAAGTACGTCAACTTTAACCAATTTATCGACTTGATAACGTTCAAAGTTATAATCAAGTGACGCAAATCCGCGCGAGACTGACTTTAGGCGATCAAAGAAATCCATCACCACCTCACCCATCGGAATATCAAATATCAGCTGAACTTGTCTGCCCATAAAGCGCATATCAACCTGTACACCGCGGCGCTCAATACACAAAGTCATAACGTTACCGAGATAATCCTGCGGCACTAAAATCTGACAACGGGCAATCGGCTCACGGAACTCTTCGATATTATTCGGTTCAGGCAATCTTGATGGATTATCAACATAGATGATGCTGCCATCTTTTTTTACAATCTCATAGATAACTGACGGCGCAGTGGTGATAAGATCCAAGTCATACTCACGCTCTAGGCGCTCTTGGATAATCTCCATATGCAGCATACCTAAGAAGCCACAACGGAAACCAAAGCCCAACGCATCAGAAGTATCTGGCTCAAAAAATAGCGACGCATCATTAATTTGCAACTTCTGTAGTGCTTCACGAAACTTTTCAAAGTCAGTAGATTCAACAGGGAACATACCAGCATAGACTTGCGGCGTAATCTGTTTAAATCCAGGGATACGATCAACGTCAGGTGTCTTAGAATGCGTAATGGTATCACCGACTGGTGCACCAGCAATATCCTTGATACCAGCGATAATAAAGCCTACTTCACCAGCTTCTAAAATCCCTGTATCTAAAGGTTTAGGCGTAAACACGCCAATAGAGCTGACTGGATGAGCCTCTTTGGTCGATTTAATATAAATTTTATCGCCTTTTTTAACAGTACCTTGACGGACACGTACTAACGAGACAACGCCTAAATAGCTATCAAACCATGAATCAATAATTAATGCTTGTAATGGTGCTTCACGATCACCTGTTGGCGGTGGAATAAACTCAACCAACGCTTCAAGTAGTTTATCAACACCAAGACCAGATTTTGCTGATACTCGCGGCGCATCTACCGCGTCAATACCAATAATATCTTCAATCTCTTGGATAACGCGCTCAGGCTCAACTTGTGGTAAGTCAATCTTATTCAAGACTGCCATCACTTCCAAGCCTTGATCAACGGCAGTATAGCAGTTGGCAACAGACTGGGCTTCCACGCCCTGCGCCGCATCTACAACCAATAACGCACCTTCACAGGCAGCTAATGAACGCGAAACTTCGTATGAAAAATCAACGTGGCCAGGGGTATCAATAAAGTTAAGCTGATAGCGCTCACCATTTGGATGGTCATAAAATAAGGTGACCGATTGTGCTTTGATAGTAATCCCACGCTCGCGCTCAATATCCATGGAGTCGAGTACTTGCGCCTGCATTTCACGATCTTGCAAGGCACCGCACATCTGAATAAAGCGATCGGCAAGCGTCGACTTGCCGTGATCAATGTGGGCAATGATAGAAAAGTTACGAATATTGGCTAATGCAGTCACAAAGCGCCTACTAAATAAAAGGTGATTGGATAACCGCTACTGAACAAAAATACTTGAACAAACGGTACTTGAACAACAGTGGAAAAATAACGGTTATTAGATATTATTGCGATAATAATTTTGGAAATAAGATTTAAAAAATAAAAACTAGTGGTGTCAATTGTGGTAACTAAAGCGTATTTAAAAAGAGCTAAGTTAATAACATTTATTATTAAAGCCACTGTTCATGACGCTTGATGATATACACAGACATGTGAGCGTATTCTAGCAGTTTTCCACTGTAAAGTAAGGCGATTTTATTGGTAAGGATTTGATTCGTAGCTAAAATTGACGACTGACTGGAGCTAATAGTTATAGAAAGCTTTAAATTAAAGGTTTATAACTCTAAAATAGTTACTGCAAGATATCGACAGATATTTACTGACTATGGCTGCTGAACTATTTAGCAGTATCAGACATTATGCCTGTGGTCTCTGACTGCGGTAAGTACTTATACATCCATGGCGATTTACCGTAAAACGCCCCGTTGATTTGAGTTTGCTCAATCAGATACTCACGGAATCTTAGATAGAACTCATTATCTGGATGTGTAGGCTGCTGCCAAAATTGCGCAAGTGTCTTAGGATCTGTGAGCTTAGGGGTATCGTAGATGGCTCGTCCCATCACTTTGGTAGGTTTTTTATGGTACACCGACTGCAGACCCGTTGTACTATTGATAGTCACCATACCGATACTATGCTTCATAAGTGTTGGCAAGTGCATATCACAACCATAAAACACTCTTGATTTAACTTGATAACGTGCTGCTAGGCTTGCCACCAACTCACGATAATCACGGTGACCACGATCTAACGGATGATGCTTAAATACCAGTATCTGCGTTGTGTCAGCATATTCTGCAAAACTAGCGATCACCTCGTCAATGAACTGCACCACATCACGGTAACCACTATGATGAGTAATTTGCGAGTCATTATGTACCTGCAAGCTAACCAAGAAATAGTTGTTGTCTGCTTGGGTGATTAGCTGCTTTTGTAGCTTTTTATCGGGTAGATAACCACATAGCTTACGCCAAGGTGCTTTTAGCCAAGCTATCGCTTCTTGCCATGCTGTCATCCCGCGATAATGGGAATAATGCGGATAGCGCGATTTATATAGTCTAGTAATAATGTAATACACAATGGCGGCGATACTCAATCGATAAAAGCGATTATGCGTATACAGTGGTTTATCATTGGCTTTTTTGAGTGCCTTAATATCCGCTATATTTAAGCGCGAATAACCATTGATGCCGTGCTCTTGCAGGGTAATATAATCAGGACGTAAATAGCCTTCTTCAAATACAAAAAAGGATATGCCTAGTTTTTCACTTAAGCAGGCAGCCTGTGTATGATGAGGACGACAATCACCAAAACAGACAATCGCATCAATACCATGTTCGACAATAAAAGCTTGCAGCCAAGATGAGAACTGCGCCAAAGTACCTGTATATTCATGAGCATTAGAATGGCGATAAAAAAATGCATCACCAGCATTAAAGTTAATTTTGCTCACTTCAATATCTTGAGTTTGCAAAAACGTAGCAAAACGGCTAAAAAACCCGCCCATCTTTCCTTGTAGCAGCAAAACGTGTCGATGAGTAAGCAATTGATGCATCGATGCTGCCATAATATTACATACCATTAATTAATGAATAAAGGATGAGACTAAATTGAACGGAAAAATTTCTGATAATAACCAGATTGTACATAAATTATACCGAAAAAAATCATACTTGTCGTAATGGATTTATTTTGACATAAATTAATGAGAAATTTTGCGTAGGCGCTGTTGCCATTTATGACGCTGCTGCATAAAACGCGTGGCAGTACGACGTTTAAGATGAGCAGTTACTTCTGATAGTTCGGACAATTTCGCTGATGAACTATTGGTTGCACTGGCTATACTACTATGTTGTTTAATTTGCAAAGTCTTCGCATTCTTATTAGGCGGATATAAGTAGTCAATCACTTGTTCTACTTGAGCAAGCCCATAGCCTTTAGGCAGGCGATATAGTGGATAACGTATGAGTGCACAATGCAGCAGTTGCTCAAGTGATAACGTAGTGTCTCGTTTGCGCCTATGTAGATAGTCAGATTTTGGCGATAACTGTGCATCAATATCGGTCGTTAAGCCCCAACCTGCATAAAACGGCAAACCGTAACAAGTGACTTTTAAACCACGCAATAATGCCTCAAAGCCCGTTAATGAACTGATCGTATGTACCTCATCAATACACTCTAAACAATCAGGCATCGCTGTATCATAAGCGACCGCTTGCACCTGCCGTAAGCATTCTGCCTCGACTCTGCCTGTACGCAGTCCTGCTTCCACATCTGGATGGGGTTTGTAAATTAAATAAGCATCAGGATTGTCTCGTCGTACACGCTTAATCAAATCTCGATTGGTTTTAATGTCTGAACCACAATACTGAACCGATAAATCATCCTCTACTTGTCCAACGATAAGTAAGCGCGGTTTACCAGATACCTTTGCATCCTGCATCCATTGCATTTTTTGACTGACAGCGTTCAATTTATTATCAGAACCAACCTTATTAGCAATGTCAGCATCAACCTCAGTACCAACATTATACTTACTAACTCGCTGAGTAAGCAGTTTGGCTTGAAGCTCCCGTACTCGTGCATTTTGCTGTGGATTTAACGCCTCACAGTTACGTAATAATGTCTCTAAATCCGACGGCTGAGTCGCATCATAGTAGATACCTTGCTTATCTATCACAACCGACAAGGGTGCTAGTAATGTAGCACCCAAGCCATTTGAACGGATAAAACCATCTTCCATACAATAAATAGTTGGCATGTCCGACATTGGCTGTTTCGTAAGTTTGCTCTGTAATTTTTTTTGAATTTGTTGCCGTTTAGCTAAGCCCCAGACTAATAGTGGCTGCTGGTAATTGACTGTAAAATGATCTGGATGTAGCAAGTTTTTCAGACGCGGTTTGGGTTTAATGAATAATGTCGTGCGCGGCAGATTAACAAAAGCCTTCACAAAAGGCAGCTTCCAACGGCTGAATTCATATACCGTCAAGTTACCTTCGAGACGTGCTTGCCAATATCGATTGGTCACTAACCATTCAATCGCGGTATCAATGTCACAAGCCTGCTTGGTTGCTGGATCTACATAATGACTATAGTCAATATAGACGCTATAGAATAATGCCTCTAACGTCGCATTGAATGTACTATTAGCTGCTATAGAAGATTGTTTGTTACGCAAGTTACGCAGTCGCTGAGTGATTTTCAATCGTTTAGTAGATTGCTTAGATAATGATGCTGATTTTGATGGTTTTAATGACTCTTCAACCGCCGGCAATGTGGCTGCGAATGTTTGACGACGTTGTTTGACTGATTTGAGTAAATTTTTTGGTGCACCACTATCATCGGTAAGCCCCCAACCACTATACCAATTAACCCCAAAGCAATGCACTGTTTTGCCTAGCATTAATGCTTCAAAGCCCATATGTGAGCTGACCGTATAGACATCACTGACTTGCGCAAGCAATCCAATAGGATTAAATGCTTGAGTCAATAGTCGGACGTTTTTGGGTAATTTTAGGCTGGTAAGATATCCTGACTTTGCGGCAGGATGAGCCTTGATCCAAATGTGAGCATCGGGATGATTGCGACAAGCAGCTTTTAGCATTCGCTTAAACTGGTTTTTATCCGCACCAGCACCTTTGATGGAGGCATCGCCAGCGACTTGATCAATCAATAACACATGCGATTTTAACGAGTCTTGTTCTACGTGACCGTTTTCTTCAGCAATCAGTTTATCTAATGACGGACAAGTAATCACAGCATTATATTTACTTAGTTTCTCTTCGCAAATACGTGTCATCAACTGCAGAGCATGTTTTTTATCTAAGACATTGCTATCAGCGTTAGAGCATTCTTTGGCACGCGCAACGATTAACTGCTCAAGGCGTGAGGTTTGCATTAAATCAAAGTAAATACCCACATCATCGACAACTACGCTTAACCCATGACGACTGCTAATACCAGAATCTAATGAGCGTAAAAAGCCATCTTCGATACTTAAAGTCGTCAGCTGTTGACGATCAGCAGACTTTTTGGCTCGTTGATAGCTCTTTTTATGACCCCATCCAATAAAGGCGTCAGGTGTCTCAAGATCCGAATTAAGATGCTGCTGTAAACCTGACCATGGATACCAGCGCTGAATGTTTGCTTGTAGCACCTGAGATAACAGTACGTTGTTGCGACGCATGCCTTTGCCAATTACTGCTAGATTATTCGGTAGTTGGCGTTGAGTGGGCAAAAAACGTAGCGCATCATTAGAGGTAGAAGTTATCGCCACCTTGCCTTCACGTGCTACGTTTTTTGCCATTTTTGACATCCTTTTTGATTATTTCTGCCTCAACTTATGAATCTAGCATCAATAGTTATAAGTCTAAAATAACTTTAGCTGCGACTGCCAATTGATAAACAATCTGTGAGATTCCGCGCGTAATCTCTACACGTTTGGTTTTAACCTTTGGTAAGACCATAATTTCATCACCTTGCTGAATACGATAAGCAGTATTGACCACTTCGTTTGCACCATTTTGATGAATAATCAGAATCTCTTTAGTATCGGCATTATCCCCAAAGCCACCTGAATTAGCAATATAATCGCCAACCGTAAAGTCTGGATTAAAGGTCAACGCACCTTGTGCTCGCACTTGACCGTTGACGGTAATCACTGATGTTTGCGCAGGTATCTCAATGATATCGCCTTGCTGGAGAATAATATCCTGCCAAGAGTTTGGTACGACCACTATTCGACCATCAGTCTTTACACTACGTGCTTTAGCCACGAATTGTTTAACTAAATTGGCATCATCTTGACGTAGCGCTGCCTCTTCACGCGTCGTTGATTGAGTAGCCAGCGTTAATTCTTCTAAGCGATCAAGCGACTCATTAATCATGCGTTTTTGCTGCTCAGCCACTGATTGACGGTAAATAGTCAAATGGGTCAGCTTCGCTAACGGGCTCGGTTGTAATTTTGGCACGATATCTTTCAGGCGTGCGCCGTAAGGTACGACCATTGCACCATTACCAGTATGAGCGCCTTTGACTTGTACCGCGATAGTACCTGCATAACGGTCTGAGGTCACTACCATCTGATCGCCATTATAGACAGGAACGTTTTGGGCGTCAGCAAGTGAATAATACTCTGCCGTCTGCGCGCGTCCTGCACTACGAGTAATACTAACGTTGGTGGCATTCGCTGCGGGACTGGCAACTTGCAATACGTCACCAATGGTCAAGTCATTGACATCAAACTCAAAAGTATATTCGTTCTGAACTTGCCCGCCAACTACAAACGTCTTTTTCTGCGGTGCAACAGTAATCACATCACCATCTCGAAATGCGAATGACTGTAGCTTACCTGCTAATAGAAAATCATACAGGTTAACTTGCTGTAGCAACTGACCATTACGTTTTATTTGAATATCGATATAGCTACCACGAGTCGGATCAACACCGCCTGCCCGATCTAAATATGACAATACTGAATCTGCCGCAAGCCCGCCATAATAACCGGGTTGCTTGACGAAACCTGTCACAAATACTTTAACCGGTTGCGCTTGCTCTAATGAGGCATAGACACCAACGTTTGAGCGATAAATACGACTGACAGCACTTTTAACTACGTTTTGTAGGTTGCCGTTCTGTACACCGGAGACACGAACTGGACCGATATTAGGTAAGAAGATATTGCCTTGTGGATCGACTGTCATCGTTGAGGCGTATTGATAGGCACCCCACATGCGTACCTGTACATTATCACCAGGATTAATCGAATAGCTATCATTAAAGGTAGAACCCGAAGTCGTTGAAAATGCACCACGGAACAGCTGCTCACCAAACATCAAGTCTTTAGTATTGATATCTTGATAAGGGCGCGTCGTATTGATAACCGACTGACTAGGCAAGCTTGCTGAGTTAACCGCCTCTTGCGTCGCTCCTTGTCCTAGAACACCACCAGCAAAAGCTTGCGTTGAGACATTAATATTATTGCGATTTTGATCTTGGCTCGCATTATTAGCACTGGTACCAAAGCTAGAACCTGCTATTTGATCTGCGTAACTGCTCGCTGCTAGCGCTGGAACGCTGGTTGCAGCCATCGTTAAACTTAATACTTTAATCATCGTCACGATAGGACGTGGTTTCATGTTCATGAGCTGTATTCCTTTGCTGATCTGTCGATCATTACTAATATCTGGTTTATCCAATCGTTCACGATTATCAAGTGTATTAAGCTTTTAACATTCTACAGTGTAAATAACCAATAGATGTGATTATAAAGAAGTCATAATCAAACTAGCTGCGATGGTCACGCACAACGGCCATTACTAAACGCACGAAGCCATAAAACATTAATAGTAGTGCCAGCGATGTCCAGATGATATAAAGACGGCGTGGATATAACGCTTCTTCAGCTTCATAAGGAGTCGAAATCACAATCAAATTTTTCATTTTTCTAAAGGCTTCTAAGCGCGACTTTTCAAGTGAAGACAGTGACAACTTATATAGCTCAGTAGCGAACTCAACATCAGCTTTTATACTCTCAAACTGTACAGCTTGACGGTTCAATTTGGTCGTATTTGGTGAAGTTAGCTTGGTTTGCTCTTGACTGATTTGTTCTTCAACCGCTTTGATTTGGCTTCTTAACGATACTACTTGCGGCGCATCAGGATTTAGATAGCTAAGCAGTTGGCGCTCTTCAGTCCGTAGTGAACTAAGTTGCCCTTGCAAACTACCGATCAGCTGGTTAACAATTTGCGCATTGGCTTGCGGATCGTAAATCTCATTTTCATTTTGGTAGTTAAGTAATTGTTCTTTCGCTTCATTTAAACGATCTTGTGATTCATCCAATTGAGTTTCAGCAAATATTAGCTGATCACGAGCGACTTCTTGTGAGATACGGTTAACGAACTGCTCAGACTCACCCAAGATAGCTTTGTTAAGCTCAAAAGCATAATCTGAATCAAAAGCTTCTGTCGATACTGAGAGTACATAGCTTTGCTCATCGAGATCGATATGCACACGTTTTTTAAAGTATTCTAGTAAATCCTCTTGCGAGGCGTCAGGGTCTATCTCATAGATAGGATCTGAGCCATCTACATAATAAGCTTCACGGAACTTAAACTTATTATCAAGACGTTTGACCATATCATTTGACAAGATATATTCAGTCAAATAAGTGGCATCTTCTTTACTGGTGCTGTTTACCCCTAACAATGCCGATAAACCACCGCCAGAAGGCACACTAGCATCACTGACTTGCTTTACCACCACGTCAGCAGTTGAAATAAAGCGCGGATGAGCAAGTGTCATGACATAATAAATCACCAGCACCCAAGGGAGGATCACCAAGCCAATAAACAGCAAGAAGTCAATAATCTTATTTTTTCGCTTTGTGGACATGCTCTTCATATACCTCAATCGCTTCTTTTGTATCCTCAAACACGTGTGCTGTTTGATCCATTAACACAATACCAATATCACAGTTTCGCTTAATATCACCAATATTATGTGACACTATTAGAAATCCTGCTTGCGCACGGCGAGCCGCTAAAATATCTTCACTACGTTTACGAAAAGCGGCATCACCAACAGCGCCCGCTTCATCAAGCATATAATAATCAAAATCAAACGCTAGGCTTAAACCAAAAGTGAGGCGAGATTTCATGCCCGATGAGTAGCTTTTGACCGGCATATCAAAGTAATTACCGATATCAGCAAACTCTTCAACGAAACGAATCTTTTCATCAATATAAGGTCCGCTTGAGTACAGACGACAGACAAAACGTACATTTTGCCGTCCCGTCAAGCTACCCTGAAAGCCACCTGCCACGCCAACTGGCCACGAGATCGTTGAGTTGGTGATAATTTCGCCATGATCTGGCTCATCAAGTCCGCATATAATACGTAGCAGCGTTGATTTACCAGCACCATTACGGCCTAGCAAACCGACACTTTGTTTATCACCAATGGTCAGATTTAGATCTTTAAATAAATAATGCCGACCTTGCTTGGTCATAAACGATTTAGAAACGTTCTTAATTTCAATCATTTACTTACCATACTTTTACTTACCATACCTTGTTATTTAATATATCTGAAAACTAATCACTATAAATGGATTGGTAGTCCTTCAAACCTTCTATTTTGAACGTATTAAATCTCTTTCCACTGCTTTATACATTAATAGACCTAGGAAATTAACAGCTACTGTCCACTTTAAAAAATAACTCATATCGATATGATATGCAGGATAATTGGGCGCGAGTGAGTGCCTCATGAGTTCAATATTATGGATAAAAGGATTATAGAGCAGGTAGCTAAAATAAGGTTCAGGAATGATATGAATAGAATAAATAATACCAGAAGCAAAATATAAAATAGTGAAAATCAAACTGATAATTTTACTAATCTCACCACCATAATAGCCGATAACCATCATAATCATCGCTAGACCAAAGCCAAATAAAAATAAGGTCAGCCAGCAAAATAACACCACGTCTAAATGCGCAAGACTAATAGGAATATCGATAAATGCCAGTACGAGCAACAGAAGTACAAAGGTAAAAAAGTAAATCACTAACTCTAAGAATGAGCGCGCAATAATAACGTCAATATGACGGACTGAGCGGTACATTAAGAGACCTTGATTGGCTTCTACTGCCCCTAATGATCGTGTTGCTATCGTACTCATCATACGAAACGGTACTAAGCCTGCCACCAAAAACAGCATGTAGTCCATCCCTGGGAGCACACGCGTCATAATAGTACCAAAAATAACTAAATAAATAGCAACTTGGAATATGATTTCTAAGGGTGCCCACAGATAACCTAATCGATAACCACCAAAGCGCGTTTGTAGCTCACGCATGAGCAAAGCGTGGAATGCAGCACCCATGACTTTCAGGCCACTGCGATGCTTAATAGGACGATAAGGAGGCAATTGTACGGACATGTCGTTACAGGACTTCACTAAAAACAGCCCCTATGATAAGTAAGAGGGACTTAAGTTACAAGAATTAATCTGTGAGTAAGCAGATAAAGCTATGATTTAGCAAGAAATAGGCAGGTAAACGGAATAGGTAGCAATCGTTTGTCAGTCTTATATCATTGCTATGCACGTTATCTAGCAGTTTATTTTAGGCAAAAAAAAACCAACCACAAAGGATTGGAGTTTTTAATAAAACGAGCTACTGCAATATAAATGGTGGCGATGAAGAGACTTGAACTCTTGACCTCACGATTATGAGTCATGCGCTCTAACCAGCTGAGCTACATCGCCATTTTAGGCTCGGTATTATGCCGATACAGGTGACTAACGTCAACCCCTAAACAGCATTTTTTTGCAAAAAATATGAATTTTATTCAAATTAACTGCAATTATTAATACTACTACCAAAAAACGAACAATAAAAATGTTGGTAAACCGATAAGCCGGGTTCTGTCGTGGACAATCATTCCTCTAGGCGTACAATCGCTCGTACGCTCAAGCAACCTACCCGCATCGAACGCGGGCCGCGCCATGCCGATGCCTATTTGGTCTTGCTACGCGTGGAGTTTACCATGCCGTGAACTGTTGCCAGCCACGCGGTGCGCTCTTACCGCACCCTTTCACCCTTACCGATGATATCTAGGATACCAAAGGCGGTCTACTCTCTGCTGCACTGGTCGTCAAGTTACCCTGCCCAGCCGTTAGCTGGCACGCTGCCCTATGTAGCCCGGACTTTCCTCCCCTGCTCATCTGTTGCCAGTGTGCAGCGGCGATTGCCTAGTCTACCAAGCGCGCTAGTATAGCAAATCTAATGACAATATAGGAATGTCTTTTGGGTTTATTTGCACTTTTATAATAATACTGTCAAAAAATCACTCAAATAAAGCCCTGTGGTAAAGTCCAATCATTATCTCTCAGTGATATTTTAGTATCAGACACTGCTATGTTTCTTAAGTAAGGCAACTGTAGCCAATGCGTGGTTGGATACCTTTGACTGAGATGCTGTTGTAGAAAATCAATGGTGCTGTTCGCAATCTCGGTATCCGTATTATCAGTAACGTCATGAATATGATTATAAATGACGCTATGAATTTGTAGACCACGCGATTTTATTGCTTCCAAACTAAGTAAAGTATGATTGATACTACCAAGCCGTCCCGAAGTCACTAAAACAATAGGATAGCCTTGAGCTGCAATATAATCTAAGGTTAATAATTGCTCAGTTACTGGCACTAATAACCCGCCAGCCCCTTCTAATAGCACTACCTCATAATCTACTTGCAGGCTTTTTGTAGCACCAGTAATAACATCAGGATTGAGCGTTTGCCCTGCTAATCTGCTAGCTAAATGCGGTGAAGCAGGTTTTGGATAACGATAAGGGCAAGTTGTAAAATCCAAATCGCATGGCTGTAGTGGAATAGCCATTAATTGACGATGAATAATAATATCGTCAGCAACACTCATTTCACCATTGTTTGAATTTATTGCCACCCCCGTTTGCACAAGCTTTTGGGTCATGACACTGATGCCTTGCTGCATTAGCGCTTTAGCAATCATTCCGGTAGCATAAGTTTTACCAATATCGGTATCAATGCCGGATATAAATAGAACACTCATCGTTTACCTTATAAAAATAGCTTAATTTTATAACTTAATTTTATAACTTGGTTTTTGCGTATGCTTAATTTCATTGAGCCAGTTTTGAGGTTTCAAGATAGCTTGTCACTACCTTTAACAATGCTTGGCATAAGACCTCAAGTTCACTATCAGTGATAATATAAGGGGGCATGATATAGACCAATTTACCAAAGGGTCTGACCCAAATACCTTGAGCTAATAGCAGCGTTTGAAAGATAGGCATGTCAACGGCCTCATACAGCTCAATGACTGCTACCGCTCCTAAACAGCGCACTTCTTTGACACCGTTTAACCTTGCGGCTGGGGCAAGCTGTTGCTCCATCATCGTTTGCATCTCTACGGTACGATTAGGAATGTCGTAAGACAATATCAAGTCAATCGAAGCACAGGCAACTGCACAGGCTAGCGGGTTCCCCATAAAAGTAGGGCCATGCATCAGTGCTGGATAATCACTATCATGAATGGTATCAGCAATTTTTCGGGTACATAAGGTAGCGGCAAAAGTCATGTAGCCGCCTGTAAGCGCCTTACCAATGGTCATAATATCAGGGCTAATATCAGCATGCTCACAGGCAAATAATTTGCCGCTACGGCCAAAACCGGTCGCAATCTCATCAGCTATCAGCACCACATCATGCTCATCGCAAAGCTGACGCAACAGTTGCAAATACTCAGGGCTATAAAAGCGCATACCACCTGCGCCTTGAATAATGGGCTCAATAATAAAACCTGCTAACTTTGAACCATACTCTACAAAAAATGTGGTCAATACTGCGCGCTCAGACTCTGTTAACGCTCGTCCAAACCCTAAAGGCGGCGCAGGTACAAAGTGCTGCATCGGCAGTTGCTTTCCATACAAGCTGTGCATCCCTGCTACCGGATCACAGACACTCATCGCATGCCAAGTATCACCATAATAACCAGAATGGGTTGAGGCAAATTGTTGCTTGGTTGGGCGTTTTGCAGCAATCTGATATTGCAGGGCCATTTTAAGCGCGACTTCTACTGCGATGCTACCACTATCAGCGTAGAAGATAGCATCCAGCCCAGCAGGGACGATAGAGAGAAGTTTTTTGCCTAAGTCTATCGCTGGCTGGTGGGTCAAGCCTCCAAACATGACATGCGCCATTTTACCCAATTGCTTGGTAAGTGCTTCATTCAGTTTAGGGTGATTGTAGCCATGAACGCTTGCCCACCATGATGACATGCCATCGATAAGGCGCGTGCCATCTTCGGTAATGATATAAATACCCTCGGCACGATCAATAATGATATTCGGATAAGTAGGTGGCAGGCTGGCATATGGGTGCCAGAGGTGCTGCTGATCAAAGTCGCTGGTAGCAGTATTGACAGTCATAGTACGCTCTCAAACGACAGGAATTTGCTTTCAAAAAAACATATTGCAAGTTGAATATCCGTATTCGTCATATTATTCCTAGTCTTTAGAATTTTTATCCATTGATAGCATAATCTGCAACGTATTATTGACCAGTAATGCGTTTGTATTTGGACAATAAATCGCTTTCAGTTTCGACATGGTTAGGGTCATGAGGAATACAGTCAACAGGACAAATTACCACGCATTGTGGTTCATCAAAATGACCAACACATTCAGTGCACAAATCAGGGTCGATAACATAAATATCGTCCCCTTCTGAGATAGCCTCGTTCGGGCAGGCAGGCTCACATACGTCACAATTGATACATTCATCAGTGATTAATAATGCCATGATCTGCTCCTCGCTCTACTGGCAGCCGATATTGTTCGGCGGTGTCAGTGAGTGCTTATTTTATTTAACGTTTAACTTTTGCGTAAAGGCTTGCGAGACGCAAGGGGGAACGAATTTGGTGACATCACCGCCAAGTTTGGCAATTTCACGAATCATCGTCGATGAGATAAACGAATAGTTCTGAGATGGGGTCAAAAATACTGCTTCAAAGTTTTCATCGAGCTCACGGTTCATATTAGCCAATTGAAACTCATATTCAAAATCTGACATCGCGCGCAGGCCACGCAATACGGCAGTAGCGTTTTTTTCACGCATAAAGTCTACGAGTAAACCTTCAAAGCCAATCACCGATACTTGCGGTAAATCAGCAAATACTGTTTCGACCAACGCTACGCGTTCCTCAAAATCAAATAAAGGCTTTTTATGATGTCCTGAGGCCACCGCAATCACCACTTCATCGAACAGCTTAGTTGCTCGCGTCACTAAGTCCACATGACCATTGGTAATGGGATCAAAGGTACCTGGGTATAGAATTTTGGTATGCAATTTTGAAGAAGTAGCAGGATGGCTCATAGCATGGCTAATATAGTCGGTAATGTTACGCTATATGCTAGCAAATTTTGTCCAAACTTAATACTTATCTGCTACATTTGTCCTAACAGTTGACTTACATTTTTGTTAGGCGCTTTGCTACAATAGTCGGTTCGACTCATCCCTTCTAGCATGCCTAGTATAACAAACCAGCATGACAAAAAAGACAACTTCTATTAAAGGGGTAGGATGAGGAATAGTTAGACAAGGACAATATATACAAACTATGCATATAGAAGTCCTTATGGAGAAATTATGTCAAAAAAATCAAGAAAACCTGACAATCAAATTGCCAGTAATAAAAAGGCTCGGCATGAGTATTTTATTGAAGAGACATTTGAAGCAGGATTAGCATTACAAGGCTGGGAAGTTAAGGCTATTCGTGCCGGTAAAATGACCATTACCGAAGCTTATATTATCTTTCGTAATAATGAGGCGTTTATTTTTGGCGCGCATATTCAGCCGCTGCTCTCAAGCTCAACGCATGTCAGCCCTGATAGCATCCGTACCCGTAAGCTGCTGCTCAATCGCCGCGAAATCGAAAAGCTCATGGGCGCGGTCAATCAAAAAGGCTATGCTTGCGTGCCATTATCTTGCTACTGGAAAAACTCACTAGTGAAATGCCAGATTGCACTTGCTTTAGGTAAAAAACAGCATGATAAACGTAAAACCCTAAAAGACCGCGATTGGGAACGTGATAAGCAGCGCGGCTTTAAGCAGCATTTAGACTAAATCTAATTGGATTAGAACTAAGCAGTTAAAGCCATTATTTTAGTCTATAACAAAAACGGACGACTCAACATTAAGCTGAGTCGTCCGTTTTTTATTTATCTATTATTTTACAAGAATATTATTGATTATCATTCTTACGCTACTTGCTCTGTTATCGAAGATTGCATATTTTTACGAGCTCGGTACAGCTGGCGAATACCATGAACAATCAAACAAGCAATCCCTAACCAAATCAAACCGTAGCTATAGATCATCGCTGATTCAAATGGATTGCCCAATACTGTGACCGCTAAAATAAACAATAGCGCAGGTTCTAAATAACTCATCATGCCATAGACATTCACTGGCAGCATTTGGCTGGCATCAACGTTGGTTTTCATGGCTAAAACACTAAGTACGCCCAACCCTACTAGCATCATGATAAAAAATCCAGACCCGCTAACGAGCATTAGACTACTCGGTGCAATAAAGAATAAGTAAGCCATGGCAAATGGAGCAAAAATGGTTAAATCAACTAGTAGTCCAGTGACTGCGCCAATGCCCTGCATGCGACGTAAAATATAATAGATAGGATAAGTGCCGCAGACCCAAAGCGTTGCCCAAGAAACGCTTTGGGTTCTTACAATCTCACTGCCCACGCCTAATGCAGCAAAAGCAACGGCTAACCACTGTAAACGGCTGAGCTTTTCGCCAAATAAGACGCAACCAAATATCACCATCATCAGTGGAAATAAGAAATAGCCCATCGCGGTTTGTACGCCCTGCCCATTAACCGGTGCCCACATAAATAGCCAAAACTGACTCAAAAATATCGGTGTTGGCAATAGTAACCACGCCCATTGCTTTGCGGTTCTAAGTGTCTTTAATTTATCAAAATGTGAACCTAAGCGACCGCTAATGAGGAGATACCCTATTAATGCGCCCCACATTGCCAGCATACGCCAGATAAATACTTGCGTACCTGATAACGGTGCTAAAAAGCTGCTATACGCATAAAGCACGCCAAATAAAAGGTTTGATAATACGGCCAGCGCCACACCCATTATTAATGTACGTTGCTGAACGCTTCCCGCTGTCCACATCGTAGGCAATGGCAAGCGCGAAACAGTGGTTGCGAGTGTATTTGCGAATACGTTAGATAGCATTGAGATAGACATAGTCAGCCCCGTAAATTTGAATAGACGTTTGAGAAGTCAGCTATTAGCTTTTGTTTTTCACTGCTAAGCTCTGTTCGATACCGTCTATTTTACTAAGACACTGTGAAATATTATCTCTATATAAATGCAATTTTGAATTTATATATCAAAAATTCGCTTTAAAATTGGATTATTTATCAATTTTTAATCTATAGTGATAATACTTTCTATAAGAGTTAATACGATGAGTGAAACTTTAGATGATGTTGATAAAGCCATTTTAAACTTGCTACAGGACGATGCGACGCTACCCTTAAAAGCTGTTTCAGAACGTGTCCATGTGTCTATCGCCACTGCGCAACGCCGTATCCAAGCATTAATAAATAATGGCGTTATTACCAAACAAGTCGCTATCGTCGATCCCAATAAGGTCGGTTACGGGCTTACCGCCGTAGTAATGATAGAGATGGCACGTTCTAATACCTCGATGCAACATCGGTTTGAGCGCTTGATGAATACGCAGCCACAAGTCATGAGCTGCTATGAAGTATCGGGCGATGCGGATTTTATGCTGATGGTCAATGCCAAAAACATGCAAGACTATCATCAGTTTACGACTGGTTTGCTCACTTATGAGAATAATGTGCGCAACTTTAAAAGCCAGTTTGTGATGAATTTT
This sequence comes from Psychrobacter sp. S1-30-MNA-CIBAN-0213, assembly GCF_040309845.1. Lineage (NCBI taxonomy): Bacteria > Pseudomonadati > Pseudomonadota > Gammaproteobacteria > Moraxellales > Moraxellaceae > Psychrobacter > Psychrobacter sp. S1-30-MNA-CIBAN-0213. The sequence goes on from NZ_JBEOPE010000001.1 coordinate 102,202, forward strand.
ACGAAGAGTGGGACGAAAATTTTGTTGGATTAGCGCGAATGAGATTATTGTATTTATAAAATTTCTAGTAGCCCTTTGATTTTTAACATGCCTGAAAGTCGGCAAGTTGTGAACTTTCCTTTTTACTTTCTTTTATATCAATAGATTATCTCACGCTATCAATAACTTATCCCTACCTGAGGCGAATTCATGTTAAGATGAGCGGTTTTCGAAGGTATGGGAAAATCCCTCTATTTATCTTCAAAAATTCTTAACGATACACAGCCACATTCTTAGCCAACAGGTCCGCTCATGTCTGCCGATACCATCGCCCGCACCGCCTTTAAGAAAGGCACCAAACCTCTTTACGACTACGACAAACACTGGGCGAGCTGCTACGAGCCTGCGCCTTATCTACCCATGAGCCGCAAAGAGATGGACGATTTGGGCTGGGATGCCTGTGATGTCATTATCATTTCAGGTGATGCGTATGTCGATCATCCAAGCTTTGGTATGGCGATTATCGGTCGTCTATTAGAAGCACAAGGCTTTCGTGTCGGCATTATTGCCCAGCCAGATTGGAAGAGCAAAGATGCCTTTATGGAGCTTGGTAAACCAGTTTACGCTTACGGCGTGACCGCTGGCAACATGGACAGCATGATTAACCGCTATACCGCTGACCGCAAGATTCGTAGCGATGACGCTTACTCTCCAGGTAATGTCGCCAACAAACGTCCTGACCGCGCCGCTATCGTTTATAGCCAGCGCTGCCGTGAAGCTTATCCTGATGTGCCAATTATCTTAGGCGGTATCGAAGGTAGCCTACGCCGTATCGCCCACTATGACTATTGGTCAGATAAAGTTCGTCGTAGTATTTTGCTGGATGCCCGTGCTGACGTTTTATTGTATGGTAATGCTGAACGCGCCATCGTCGATGTAGTACATGGTCTATCGAAAGGTTACACTTTTGAGCAAATGAGTAAATTGCGCGGTACGTCGTATTTATTGACGCCGACACGTCGTCATTGGCAAGCGGACATGACCGAAGTCGCCAGTAACGATGTCGATACCGTCGGCCGTGTTGATCCAATTATCAATCCGTATGTGATGACCGAAGACGTGGATCAATGCTCAATTGAGCAAGAAAAGCCTAGCGACTCACCAGTTGGGCAAGCCATGACAGGCATGTCGGCACAGTATCAGGGTTTCGTCGCAGAGCCAGTCACCAATAAAATCATCAATGCCGATCAAGTTGACGAAGAGACTCAAGTAGTGCAGATGCGCGGCTTTGATACTACCCTTAATGACAAGCCGATGACGGCGCGTAAGTATAAGATCAAAATGCCGCCACGTGAGCAAACCGTCATTCGCCTGCCTGATTATGAGCATGTCAAATCTGACCCAGTCTTGTATGCGCATGCCAGCCGTATTTTGCATCTGGAGACCAACCCAGGAAACGCTCGTGCGCTGGTGCAACGTCATAGTAGCGGTGCTGGTAATTCACACACCTCAATTGACGTTTGGCTCAATCCACCACCGATTCCGCTATCGACCGAAGAGATGGATTACGTCTTTGACTTACCGTATGCGCGCCTGCCACACCCAAGTTATGGCGATGCACGCATCCCTGCTTATGACATGATTAAGTTTTCGGTCAATATCATGCGCGGCTGTTTTGGTGGTTGTACTTTTTGCTCGATTACTGAGCACGAAGGCCGTATTATTCAAAACCGCTCAGAAGAGTCTATCCTACGTGAAGTAGAGGCGATTCGTGATACCGCGCCGAACTTTACTGGAGTGATATCCGACCTTGGTGGCCCGACTGCCAATATGTATCGTCTCAACTGTAAAGATGAAACGATTGAAAAGCATTGCCGTAAGCCGTCATGCGTCTATCCTGATGTCTGTGAAAACTTGATTACTGATCACAGTAATTTGACCAAGCTATATCGTAAAGCGCGCGATATCAAAGGCGTGAAGAAGATATTAATCGCTTCTGGCCTACGTTATGACTTGGCGGTTAAAGACCCTGAATATGTTAAAGAATTGGTCAGCCATCATGTCGGTGGCTATCTAAAAATCGCCCCTGAGCATTCAGAAGAAGGCGTGCTGTCGAAGATGATGAAGCCCGGCATGGGCAGCTACGATAAGTTCAAAGCCATGTTTGAGCAGTACAGCCAAGAGGCTGGCAAAGAGCAATATCTGATTCCTTACTTTATCGCCGCGCATCCGGGTACTAAAGATGAAGACATGATGAACCTTGCGCTTTGGCTAAAAAGTCACGGCTACCGTGCTGACCAAGTGCAGGCATTTTATCCTAGCCCGATGGCAACGGCGACCACCATGTATCATACCCATAAAGACCCGCTACATAAGATTAGTCGTAGTGAGGGTGACATGGATATCGTCAAGTCTGGCAAGCAGCGTAAATTGCACAAAGCGTTCTTACGCTTCCATGATCCAAAAAACTGGGTACTTTTACGTAAAGCATTACAAGATATGGGTCGTAGTGATTTGATTGGTAAAAACCGTGGCTGCCTAATTCCGCCATTTAATGCCAGTTTGGAGGGCCGCGATGCCGCGCAAGACAGCTATCAATCGGCACGTAAAAAGAACAGCCGCCTTGGTAATGACTCAGTGAAGCGTAGCAATGGCTCAGCCAATAACAATGCAGCTAGTAAGAACAACAAAAAAAGTGTGAGCAAAGGTAATTTCCAAACGCAGCATACTGGTTTACCACCGCGCAAAACTAAGTAATATTGATAAGTCGTTTAAGTAACATAAAACGATGGGCTGAACCTTATCAGCCCATCTAAGTAAGACAATAAAAAGCGCACATTGGCTCCCAAGTCGATGTGCGCTTTTTTATTTGAACTGGCTTATTTAATTTGAGAACTATCGATATAGTCGATTCACTCTAAAAATGGCATGGTGCGGCTGATAGAAATTTTTGCAGCCGCGCATGTAGATCAAATATATGACACTTCAATTTAGTACAATCTATAGTTATTTGAACTCACATATTATTCAAATTTATGCTTTTGCAAACTCTCTAAATTAAGAATTACATTAGTCAGCTGTTACGTAACGAAACTCACAGCTAGCAAACAATTTCTAACATTTCTCAGGCTTCGTTTTCGTTACTATATGCGTCATATGCTTAACGCATTGTTAAATACAAATAAACGATATGACTTGATGCTTTTGGAGAGAACCATGAATACCTTAACTAAGATTGCTACTGCCTTACCTGCCCTTGCTCTACTTAGTGCTTGTGCTACTACCGCGCCAACGCCTACTGCGCCAAACACTCCTACGACTCCAACAACGCCAAGTACTACTACTCCTGCTTCAGAAAGCGTAACCAATGCTGCCTATGATCGCATGGCGCCAGCTCCTTATACTTGTACTGATGACAGCCAAATCCTTGCAAAACAATCTATTAATAAAAAACAAGTAATGTTGACTGCTACGTTACCTAAAGTAAACTGGTCACAACAACCAATTATCTTGAATGGCGGCGTAGAAGGCGATACGGCAAGCTATGTAAATGAGTCAAACCCAGAAGTTGTCTATGCATGGCATATGAAAGGCGATAAAGGTATCTTAGCGATGAAATGGGCTGATGGTAAAGAATACCAAGTAAACTGCCAAGTGGATAGATAGTAATTCCATTTTAATCATTCATTAATAATGATAAATCTATACTTGTTAACCTTAGCATTAGTGTAAACAGTCATCGAAAGATGGCTGTTTTTTTTATGCATGTAGTCCATAAAACATATAGTCAGTTCGAAATAAAATCGATACGTTAATAGCGATGTGCTACTGGGGTAAATTTTTCTTGCGTGCTGTTCGCAAGCGTGACAGAGGCTGCAAAAAATTTACCCCAGCAGCACTGTATCAGTTTTAAAGTGAACCAACTATACCTGTCTTACCGATATTTCTATAACAATCGCTCGTTTGCTGCATTTTGCTAGAGAAGCATAACGAAAGCTGTCAAAATAGCGCTTATATAAAAATTTATGATTAATAATAAAGAGGATATGTCGATGACGAAGCGTCTAATGAGTATTATGATAATTGCTACTGCAAGTATGTGGGCGCTAACAGGCTGCGACAACAGTGCTGATACTGCTAGTAAAGTCTCTGAAGATGCGGTAACAACATCAGGCTCATCGACGACAGCAAAAACCATCGACTGGTCAGTAATGTCAAGTGGCGAATCAGCTGCTAACCTCGCTGACTACAACTATCCGTTTGAGCTCGATAGCCAATCTGTACAGTCATATGCTGATTACTTCAAAGTAGATAATGCAACTGCCCAGCATAATTTGACAATAAGTATGGCAAGTAACGAAGCACTGTCAAAGGTGCTCGATCAAGTCAGTGATAGCTATACTTCTCATGAGCTGACCGATGGCAAAGATATGAAGCTTATCATTCATACTACGCCCGATGTCGCTGCCAGCAGCTATGATTATGTGTTAGCTGATGACTTTGCTAAAGGGCTGGTGTTGCCTATCGTGATTCAGCCGGATGGGGTGAAGGGTGAGGTTGAGGTGCATGGTGAGGTGGAGTAGAAGTTAATAGCGTGTGTTTTGATTTATATGACACACGCTACGAGGAAATATTAAGTTTGACGGTAAGGATTATTTGAGGATTCGATTTTAATCTTTTTACCCATACCATTCTTACCGCATAATAGCTTAGCAAAATAAGGCTCATAGTGACTGGCAGCAGGAGCGATGTAAATTTTGTCTAAATGCGCTTTTACCTCTGGTTCGTACTCTACATATAGAAACTTACCAAAATCCATCTTTATCTCAGGTCTATCTAAGTGAGTAATATATACCATTCGACATTCTTGTTCTTCTTGAAAAGCTGAGTGCTTAATAAGATATTTTAAAGGTAGGAGAATTTCGTTTAATAATATTTTTATATTATTTATCAATCTTGAGTTTATCTCCTCAATTTTAATCATTTCTTCGTCAATCGCTTTATAATGAGTTTTGAGAGTTGTAAAAGCGATGCTAAAATCATCAGTTTTTTTATCAATAAAGCTTTTGTAGCTCTTCCATTCGTGTTCAGCTTTACTTATTTTCTCACTTCCTGCTTGTACAGTTTCATCATTAAACTCTCGAAAAAATGTTAGTCGATTACGCTGAGCTAAATGAATGTAGTTAGAAGTAGGATCAAGATAAACACATCTCATCACTGGCTGTTTTCTTATTTTGAAATAATCTTCATTATTTTTTTTGATATTAAAAAAATCAGAATCTTTAAAATCAATATTTTCAGTTATGACAGATGGTTTTTTCTGCATATCTCTAAATTCATGCAAATCGTCACTAGATTTAATACCACTTTCAAATAATGGAAAAGGCAAGTTTAATATTGAACTATCAAACTCGAAAAAATCTTTTTTAAATACAATACTAACTCCTGAAGCTTCTTTATTATCTTTTTTACCATACAATCTAAACTGATTAAGGCTATCATGATTAAAAGTAAAGCAACTAAGAAACGCATGGTATTTTTCATCGAATTCTGGTGTGTAAGATGATGTATCTTTTATATTTTTTAAGTGATTTAGGAGTAATTGTCCCTCACTAGGATCATTAACATTATTTATAGTATTAAGTCGAAAACTGCTTGATTTCTTTCCGTCTTCTGTGTTCAGTAACTTATCTACGGTATCAGTGCTGGTATAATGAGCTAATTTTCTTTCAGGTATTATATTTTCAATAGACGAACTACTAAAATTTATAGATAAAATGTCAATAATTTCTTGAACTTTATTGAATATCTCTAAAGTTAGTTTCCCTAGTTGTTCTGATTTCGAATGTGATAAGAGTTCGCAGATAAGAAGATAAGTATATGATTCATAAGCGTAGCATTCTTTTGCTTTCTCAAAAGAAGCTATTGCGTTCTTAATATCTCGATCTTCACTAGAATTAATATTTTTTTCTCCAAATTTAAGTTTTGAATATGCATAATCTTTTGGACTATTAACAACATCCCATTCCGAGAAAGCTTTTTTAATTTCATCTTTATTACTCAATATCCACTTACGTTTTAACTCTAATTTTTTAAACACTCTTTTATGGATATCCATATTTTCTATAATCTTGTCAATATTAAATTGAGCTTTGATATAAACTTCAGGATTATCTTCACATTTGACCTTGCGCCATGATATTAAAGCATCTTCTTTAGCATCTTGTTTAAAGAACATATTGCCAATATTAAATTGTGCCTTAGCATATCTGCTTTTATCATTCTCATACTTTATTTCAGACCACTCTTTTAAAGCTTTTTCGCTATCTCCTCTTTCTTCAAAAATCTGCCCTAAAAGCAGCCTAATTTCACTATTAAATTTAGGCCTATTCGATTTACCTAGTTTTTTTGCTATTTCCCATGCTTTTTCGGCACCTTCTAGATCCTCTTGATCTCTTAGTATTTTTCCAACTAGTACTTGAGATAAAGGATCTTCGCTCTTTCCTTCTATATCTTTTGTTCTCTGCCAAGTCCATATAGCCTTTTCAGTATCGCCTACTTCTAAAAATATAGCTCCAATATCAAACTGGGCAGCATGTTGCCATCTAAAATTACCAACATCCTCTGCATCCTTTTTCAATTTCCTTAGAATACTATGCGCATTTTTGAATAGTTCATTTCCTCTTAAAAGTTGAGCTATATCGTATTGAGCTTCGAAAAATTTGTTATTCTTATCTTTCCCACGTGTTACTTTCTGCAACTCTTCAATCTCTTCCCGAGTCGCTTCATCCAAACCTTCCAAGTCATCAAGATTCATAAACTACTCCCCAACCAACGCCAAAAACTCTTCCTCACCCACTATCTTAACGCCCAATTTTTCTGCTTTGGTCAGTTTAGAGCCAGCCTTATCACCTGCCAGTAGCGCGGTGGTTTTTGCCGAAATACTCCCTGAGACTTTTGCACCTAGTGCTTGCAATTTGGCCTTGGCTTCATCGCGAGCCATGCTATCGAGTGCGCCTGTGATGACCCATGTTTGTCCATCGAGTGGTTGATCAGCCGATGCGGTTTGCTCGACCTTATCCCAATGCACGCCTGCTTCTCGTAACGCGGTAATGACTTCGATATTATGCGGTGCGCGGAAGAATTTATGTGCCAGCTCAGCGGTGATAGCGCCCACATCAGGCGTTTGTAGTAGCGTATCAATATCTGCTGCCATTAAACTATCTAGATCACCAAACTGCTGGGCGAGATTTTGCGCCGTGCCTTCACCTACACCACGAATACCGAGTGCATAGATGAAGCGTGCTAGCGTGGTATGTTTGCTGGCTTCGATAGCGCTGATGATATTTTGTACAGATTTTTCGCCCAACTTTTCAAGGGTGATAAGTTCTTCTTGATGGTTATGCAATTGATAAATATCAGCAACGGTTTTGACAAGTCCATGCTTAAAGAAGCTGACAAGCCAGCTTGCGCCTAAGCCATCGATATCCATCGCCCGACGCGAGACAAAATGAATGAGTGCTTCTTGCTGTTGCGCTGGACAAAATAGACCGCCAGTACAACGCGCCAAGGCCTCATCTTCGGGCAGCACAACAGGCGAGTCGCATACTGGACAGGTAGACGGTAACTTAACGGGTTCTGAGTCTTCTGGACGCTGGTCATGCCAGACGCGCGTGACTTTTGGGATGACATCGCCTGCACGATGGACGCTGACCATATCGCCTGCGCGCACGTCCAAGCGCTGAATCTCACCGAAATTATGCAAGGTAACATTGCTGACGGTGACGCCGCCGACTTTTACTGGCTCAAGCTTGCCGACTGGCGTGATTTGTCCAGTACGTCCGACTTGCCATTCGATAGAGTGCAGGCGGGTCATGACCGTTTGGGCAGGGAATTTATAAGCGGTTGCCCAGCGCGGCTCACGCGATAGAAAGCCAAGCTGCTGCTGCAATGGCAAGCTATTAACCTTAATCACCATACCGTCAATTTCAAACGGTAGATTATCACGCGTTTCAATCACCGATTCATAGTAGGCTTGTGCCTCGCGTGGATTTTGCACGACCTCAACCGCGCTGACCGTAAAGCCAATGTCTTTTAACCATGCTAACGCGGCTGATTGAGTGTTGATATTTTCAGGTAGACCTTGATTGACTGAATAACAGTAAAATGCAAGCGGACGGCTGGCAGCTATACTTGGGTCAAGCTGACGCAAGCTACCAGCAGCGGCATTACGAGGATTGGCAAAGGTCTTTTCTTCTTTCTCTTCTGCTAGGCGGTTTAGACGCTCAAAGCCTGCCTTGGGCATCAGCACTTCACCGCGTACTTCTAACAGCTCGATATCAGCGGCCTCAGTTAGCCAAAGTGGCAAGTTACGAATGGTTTTAGCGTTTTGGGTGATGTCTTCACCTGTTTGCCCATCACCGCGTGTGACCGCTTGGACAAATTTGCCATACGCATATTTTATTGAGACCGCCAGTCCATCAAGCTTTAGCTCCATCTCATATTCAGGGTTTTGCTGCGCGTCATTGAGACGATCATTAACGCGGCGCATAAAATCGCGCAATCCATCATATTCGAACACATTACCAAGCGATAGCATGGGGATGTCATGGGTCACTTGGGTAAAAGCAGATAGCGGCGTATCACCGACTTGATTGATAGGGCTGTCCGGCTGTACCAAATCTGGACGTTCTTCTTCGAGCTCAAGCAAAGAGCGACGCAATTGATCGTATTCGCTGTCTTCTAAAATAGGATTGTCGAGCACATAATACGCATAATTATGTTTCTTGATGGCGTCAATAAGCGAGCGCATCTGCGCGATAGTATCAGTATGTTCATCAGACAAAGTAAGGTTTTGCGAAGTCGTTTTTTGATTGGTTTGGGTTTGTGCAACGGTTGGTAAGATAGGGTCAGTCATAGTCAGCGTCTTTGCAATTCAAGATGCCGATATGATAACAAGTTTGCAGGATACTCGGATATCATTTTATAGAAAATCAGAACAATTGAAAAAGGCAAATAACATCTATGGCAATATTAATTGCGCGACATTATTTACCTTTTAGGATTCTGCTAGAATTGATTTTAAATTTCGTCTTTATTAAACTTCATAGTCGCGTACTTGATTGCGTAGCTGTTGTTTATATTCAGGTGTAATCGGCTCATTACTTTCATCAAGCATCATCGCATTGAGGTCATCGGCCATCATATAAGCAATACTCATCATACTATCGAAGCTGCGTAGCGCTTGTGGATGCGGCAGAGATAAAAATACGACCACACCGTTGTAAGTATTGGTCGCCACGCTATGCGGATCGAACGGTGCGATACCACTATCTGTAATACCCATCATGCTGAACCAAAGCATGCCAGTGCCGTCTTTTTGCTCATAGCGATGGAACATATTCATCGCCCCAAAGCGCAAACCATATTTATCAATTAAAGCCAATAAATCACGACCACGAATAATTTCTACAGGACGATCACGATACTGGCGCGGCAAGATAGTAATATTGATATTGTCTTTAGCATTGATGAGTGGACCGTTTTGCGCTTGGTCAACTGGCTCTAAGAGGTGCTGATCTAGTATCGGGCTGTTATCATCAAAGCTTGGCTCTTCGGCCGTATCAATCACTGGCATCAAGCTATCCGTCGCTGACATAAGGCTAGAAAACGCATCTGGCTCATACTCATTATCACCCTGCATTTCACTAGCAACTTCTACAAACTCAGCATTGTCAGCGCGCTGTTGCTCGTCCTGCCAGCGTACATAGTTCTCGCTGTTTTCTGCACTTTCATCAATTGCAGTATCACCACGCCCCTGTGTCAATTGTGCATCGACATTGGTATGAGTCTCAGTTGAAGGCTCATCTTCGATCACCGCATTTAGATAATCACGATCAGGAGCGATGGTGGTTTCACCAGCGACCGTATCGTCCAAGTCTGGCTGATCGACAATATTACGCTCGTGGCGCGGTATAATTGGGATACCATTTTTATCATAATTGACTGCCGCAATCTCCGCGCTATTACGACGCTTAAAGCTACGAATGACCATAAACAGGCCTGCAAGCACGATAAATGCAGCAATGGCAATCAATACAAACTGAATAGCGGTCATGAGAAATATATCCTAATAACTATGATAAAAGGGAATACATAAGAGGGAATAAATGGCAATAGTCTAGCATGGCTGACTAACCTCGTCACCATATAGTAATCGTTTATAGTCAGCCTGACATAGTTGCGTTACGTTACAGTCCTAGCATCGACTATAACACTAGGGACTGTATAGAATTCGATACCAGTTATCAATTTTTAATATCAGTTATCAATTCTTAATACTAGTCATTAATACTAACTATCAATATAGCTTACAGCTTCATCGAGTGAGACACTGACTAAAGTAGAAATGCCTGCGTTAGGCATCGTAATACCCTTAAGCTCATCGGCAATCTGCATTGTCAGCTTATTATGACTGATAAATATAAACTGCAAATCGTCTGCCAACTCATGAATCAGACTGGTAAAGCGGGCAACGTTAGCATCATCAAGGGGTGCATCGACTTCATCAAGCACACAAAATGGGGCAGGATGCTGCTTAAATATCGCAAAAATTAAGCTAAGTGCAGTAAGCGTTTTTTCACCGCCTGAGAGTACGGCCAAGCGACTATTATGCTTGCCTTTCGGCTGCGCCATCAAGGTTAGCCCTGCCCGCCACTGTTCTGATTTTGATGCATTAGCAGGCATGTCGTCAGTGTTGAGCGTTAAGCTAGCTTGTCCACCGCCAAAGACTTTGGCAAATAAATTGGCAAGCTCATCATTGACCGCCTCAAGTGTCTGCATAAATAGCGTCTTGGTGGTCTCATCAATAGAAGCAATCGCCTCGGTCAACGTCTGCATACTGGCAGCAATATCTTCTGTCTGCTGCGCCAGCGGTTCTAAACGCTCATTGACCTCAGCCAGCTCTGCAACTGCCGCTAGATTGACCGCGCCAATTTTACTTAGCTGCTGGTCAAGCTTAGCATGCTCGCTCTCAAGCTCAGCTATTTTTTCTGGGCGTACACGGCGATCATGGGCGATAAAGTCCGCTAATAAATTTGAGACACTAATCGGTTGCTGCATTAACTCTTCATCAGTTTTATATCTATGCCTAATGCTATAGTAAGCTTCTAAAGCCTCTTGCGTATGAGTACTGGCATCTTCTAGACGTGCCGCGCTTAATGCCAGCTCGGTGGCGTGATGTGCAAGCTTGCTTTGCTGAGTCTGCAATGTATGTTGTAGCGTATCTAGCGCTGCCTGCTGCTGACTATACTCCCCTTTAAGCGCCGTTAATGCCGACTCACGCTCTGCTAATACTGCCTGCTGTTCATCGCGTGCTGTCTGCGCTGTGTGCAATGCTGCTTGCAGTGCTGGCAGTTTATTTTGCTGCTGTTCATTACGCGCCTTTAGACTTTGCTCGTTTTGTAGTGACTTGTCATATTGCTCACTCGCACGGGTAAGACTACTAACGCTATGCTCTAAACGCATCTCGCTTTGTTGAATACGAAGCTGCAATGCTTGCCAAGCGTCACCATCTGCCTGACGTGTGCGGGTAAGCTCACTACGTTCGGACTGCAACTGCTGACTCAACGTCCGAGCATCCGCTATTTGTGGCGTCAACGCCGCTATCTCACTTTGGATATGCTGCTGTTCATGATTAAGTGTTTGCTGCTCTTGCACAAGCTCTTGTTGCTCTTGCTCAAGGGCAACTTTATCAGTATTTAGACGCTGGCTGTCTGCTTGTAGACGTTCAGCGTTGGCGCGCTGAGTGGTAAGCTGCTGCTGGTATTTATGCTTATCGCGGGTTAATTGTTCAGCTTGCGCACGAGTTTCTTCTACGCTAACTGTTAATGCATCATAATCGCGCTGGTTATTAGCGATGGTCTTTTGCTGCTCTTGTATTTTGCTTTCAAACTCATCAAGCAAATCTTCTAACGCTTGTAGACGGCTGCGCTGCTGTAAACGCTGCGTTAAGAATTGATTATTGCTATCGTTTTGACCATCTTGCACACCAATAAATTTACTGAGATTAATCGTACCCTGACGACTGATAAGCCAGCCATCCGAGGTTAGCAGGATGGCTGATAATGGCAGTGCTTTTAAAATATCGGCAAGCGCGTCAAGAGTCTGATTATTAGTGACCTCAGATTTTGCGACATATAAATAACATTGCTGCCAAAGCGCTAAGTTAGGTGCAATAATTAGCTGTGATAAAGGCAGTACTTTATCAACCAAGCTATCAGGCAATGGGCTAACAAATGAACTGTCTCTAATTTCACTTTGCTTAGCAGATAGCCAAAGGCTATGACCAGTTTCTATTGAAGAACTCTCTTCTCTATTACTATGCTCATTTTGTGCAGTCTGATAAGTAAACAAATCGGTTAAGTTATGCTCAAGCGCTTGCCATAAGCTATTCGCTTTTTGAACGTCGCCGTTAATTTTTTCATTACTTGATTGTTTAGAAACCAGCACATGACTATCCAGCCATAACGCCAATACGCTATCGAGTAGCTCTGCGTGCTGTTGCCCTTTGGTGCTTAACTCAATCTGCTCACGCAAGGTCGTGATAGCCAAGTCTTTATAGTCGTTGGCTATTTCATTTTCTAAATCAGTTTTTAAATTGTCATTTCCTGAAATAGATAATTGCTGTTGAAGTTTTGCCGTAGTTTTAGGATGCAATATCTGGTGTAGAGTATCGTACTCACCTGCTAAAACTGCGAGACGTTTTTCATCCTCACTCAACTCGCGTTGCTGCATATTCAAGCGCTGCTGTAAATCATGCGCTTGCGGTTGTAGCTCAGACAGTCGCTCATCGATACTATCTTGCTGACGCTCAATCTGCTGCAACTGTTTATTTAGCTCAGCAACTTGCGTCTCTAATGTGCGCTGCAAATTGTTCGCGTCAGCCTGCTCTTGCCCATCACCATCAGCCCCGTCAGTATTGGCAGCTGGTGCTAGTGACTGTTGTAGTTGCTGCCATAGACTCTGCCAGTTTTGCTGGCGACGCTGCCATTTCTCATGGTTTTGCTGATGCCGTTTTTGCGCTTGGCTATTAATCGCTTGCTGCTGCTCAAGCGCACGCGCATTATCTTGCAGGCGTGACAGCTTGTTTTGCGCTTCATGCCATGCGCGCTGCAACGGTTGCTCATTGCGTTTATACGCTTCACGTTTATTTGTCAGTTCAATTAGCTGCGGACGCAATTCTTCTAGCACGTTTTGCTGCTCAACTTGCTCAGTTTCTAAACGCTCAATCTCATCGACTGCTTGCTCACGCTGCTGCTCTAAACTGGCTAGTTGCTGTTCAATAACGGTTAGCTGTGATTTGGCATCACTTAGCTGGTGCTCAGCTTGTTGATAGCTTAGCTGCTGCTGATAATGGCTGCTTTGGGCATCGTCTTTTAGCCACTGTTCTTGATTGATATGCGCTGCAAGCTTATCTTGTTTGGCTTTTAGAGTCTCATAGCTGGCTTGTAATGTGGCGACCTCATTAGCGCTACGCTCATGAGCTATTTTTTGCTGCTGCTGATTATGCTTGGCTTGATACAGTTGCTGAATGGCAAGTTGCTGCTTGATATCAGCAAGTGTTAACGCTAGCTCTTCGTAACGCTGAGCGCTTTCTGCTTGCTTAGATAACCGTTTTTGTTGGGTGACCAGCTCGCTTTGCATGTCGTGCAGGCGTGCTAAATTATCTTTAGTTTTCTCTAACTTTTTTTGCGTTTCTTCGCGGCGCGCTTGATAACGCGAAACCCCAGCCGCCTCTTCGATAAATTCACGCAGCTGCATGGGGCTAGATTCAACAATACGCCCAATCATACCCTGCTCGATGACTGCATAACTGCGTGCACCAAGCCCCGTTCCCAAGAATACATCGACCACATCACGGCGACGACAGCGCGTGCCATTGATAAAGTAGTCTGATCGTCCCTCTTTATTTACTTGACGGCGAACGGATAGCTCTTGATAAAGATTGAATTCATGGCGAATACCTGTCTGTTCATCTTGCGTATGCTCAAAAGTTAGCTCGACACTGGCGACACTTTTGGCAGATTTATCTTGCGTGCCGGCAAAGATGACATCACTCATAGCTCCGCCACGTAACTGCTTGGCAGAGGTCTCACCCAGCACCCAACGAATGGCATCAATCACGTTGGATTTGCCACAGCCGTTTGGCCCGACAATGGCGGTGATACCATGACGGAAGGTAAAAGTCGTTGGATTGGCAAAGGATTTGAATCCTGCCAGCTTTAGAGATTTCAAACGCATGAATAATCAATAAACTTAGCGAAAACAGGCGGCTATTCTACCTGAAATTGTGACGAGTTTTTAGAGTTTATGAGGAATGCTATAATATGGCTGAAAATCTATATAATTCATCTAAACACTAAAAATTAAGAACATTAATATGACTGATTATAATCCGCAAGAGATGCAACAAAAATATGAAGAATGGTGCGAGCTACATCGTAAACAGCTTGAGGCGCAACAGCAGTTCTTAAAAGCTGAAACATTACAAAACGAATTAAAAGACTACTATCTCAACCCGCAATGGATGACGGATCGTGAAGCGGATATGCCAATTGAATACTCAGGTAAAGAGTATTCAATCTTTAGTGAAGATGCGCTATGGAGTATGCTCAGCGACCATGATGAGTTAGCAAGAAAGTGGATGCGTTTAGGGCTGGATGCGATTGATAAGAAATAACTTAAATCACCCCAATCCCACTTAACAATAACTGCCCACCTGCAAATAATAACAACACCCCAAAAGCACGCTTAAGTGTTAGCGCAGGTAATACATGGGCAAGCTTGGCACCGACTTTTGCCATAGCGAAGCTGACAACGGAAATACATAAAAACCCACTAATATGTACAAAGCCTATTGTACCTTCAGGCAGGTTGACCACGTCTTGACCAAACCATGCAAAGCCTGCCGCGCCAGCCAATGCAATCGGTAGCCCGCAAGCCGCTGAAGTGCCAACCGACTGCTTCATTGGCAGTCCCGCCCAATTTAAAAACGGTACGGTCAAACTGCCGCCGCCAATGCCAAAAATAGATGACGCCATACCAATACCCGTACCCGCGCCAAACTGCACACCAGCTGACGGTAACGGCTTACCTATCTGCTCTTTATTAGAAAAGAACAACATCTTTAAAGCAACCAATAACGCGCCGACACCGATGATGGCTTGCAATACCTTACCGTCAATCATGTCAGCAACGCCTGCTCCAACGAGGCTACCGATGACCAAGCCCAACGCCATTTTTCGCCACACTTCCCAGCGTACACCGCCGCGCTTATTATGCGCCGTGAGTGAGCTAATAGAAGTCACTACAATGGTCGCAAGTGAGGTACCAACTGCCAAATGGGTGACCACTTCAGGAGGAAAATGATACGCAGTAAAAATCCATACCAGTGCTGGTACGATAATCATGCCGCCACCGACACCAAACAAACCTGCGCTGACCCCAGCAAATGCCCCTGCAATGACAAACCACACATATAACATTATAGCTCTACCTTTTATTATGGTTATTTTTAGTTGATAATAACCAGCGCCTGCGCGTCATTAGCATCTAAGTCGTGACAATTCTGCCGATGGCTGTCATTCTTAACAATGGCATTAGTATATCAAATGCTATCTCAAAGACTCTATCAAACATTATATGAACTACAGCGACTAAATTTATGCCGTTATCTATATCTATGCCGTCACCAGCCAATCCTTCCGTCCATTTAGCTGAGGTTACGCATCGTCATGTGACCAGCAGTGCCTCTACCAATAGTGAGCTGATAGACGCTGTGCAAGATGGTACGCTGGATGCTACTGAGTTGCATCTACTAACGGCTGAGACCCAGAGTGCAGGGCGCGGACAGCGAGGACGCTCATGGCAATCACCGCGCGGTAATGTTTATCTGTCGTTATACCATCCAGTACACATGCCTATTAGCGGTTTGTTATCGTTAATCATCGGCGTTGAGCTGGCAAAAACGCCTGTTATCCAAACATTGAATGAGCAATTACGCGCGCAAAGTTTAACCCCTATTGGCGTAAAATGGGCCAATGATTTAGGCTTTTATCAAAACTCACCCGAATCAGTTAAAGCTGAACTAGACACGCAAATTATTCAATTTAATAAGCTTGCTGGTATTTTAATTGAACCAGTATGGAAGGCAGGAAAATTGGTTGGTGTAGTCATGGGCGTTGGACTTAATGTACAAGCTGCGCCAAAGCTAACCGCGCAAACTTGTGAAGGCATGAGCTATCAAGCAGTTAGCTTGCAAGATATTTATGGAATGCTGGCGTCAGATAACGCGAACAGTCTACCAACCTTACAAACGCTTTATCAGCAAATTAGTGAAGCGTTACTGGCGGCTATGACCCGCTTTGAGCACTTTGATATCGAAAGGCCAACTGGACATACTTACTATCTGGACAGTTTTTTGCAAGAATTTGCGACGATGGACGCACTGGCAGGTCTGCGATTACGTGTCACCCAAGACCATGATGATAATTCGCATGTAATCACTGGTGACGCCTGCAGTATTGATACAAACGGCTGTTTGCAATTGCGTCAAGATAACGGTAAGATTTCTGCGCTTTTTACCGGTCGTATTGATGTGATTCATGAGGCTTAGACCGCCTACTTAACGAGCACTATATAAAGGGATTTTTATGCTCTGGTTAGATCTTGGAAATACTCGTCTTAAATACTGGCTCACTGATGATATCGGGCAGATAGTCGCGCACGATGCCAAGCAGCATTTACAAGCGCCTGCCGAATTACTCATGGGTCTAACCGATCGCTTTGAGCGTTATGCGCCCGACTTTATCGGTATCTCGTCAGTACTGGGTGACGAGCTGAACGTAAAAGTATCAGAGACTTTGAGTCGTCTAGATATTCCGTTTGAGTTTGTCCATGTTGATGCTGAACACCCATTGATGCGTAGCGCCTACAATGACGAGCAGCTCGGCTGCGATCGTTGGCTACAGATGCTGGGCGCAGTTGATAAGAAAAAGCGTCAATGCGTGATTGGTTGCGGTACAGCGGTGACGATTGATTTGATTGACCATGCTGAGCATTTAGGCGGTTATATTTTCCCAAGCATCTATCTGCAACGCGAGTCCCTATTCTCAGGTACCAAGCAAATCACCATCTCTAACGGTACTTTTGATAGTGTCAGTCAGGGTACCACCACGCAAGATGCGGTACATCGTGGGATATTATTATCCATCGTTGGTGCGATAAATGAGATTAGCCATCGTCATCCCAACTTTGAAGTCATTATGACGGGTGGTGATGCAGCCATTATTGCGCAACATGTCAATCGCCCTGTACGCCTGCGCGATGATTTATTGTTAAATGGTCTGGCACGCTATTTTGACCATAGTAAACTGTCATAGCAATTTTAATCTAAGATCTTTATAAGATATAAGATATAAAATAGAAATAAAAAAAGCAGTACGTTTTAAGCGTACTGCTTTTTTGTTATAGCCTGTTCGATTTCAAACCCATACAGAGTGCTAATGGGATGAGTTTTTCGTAGCCTCTGTCACGCCTGAGAACAGCAAGCAAGAAAAATTTAGCCCATTAGCACGAGGATATTAATGTATCGATTTTATTCTGAAATTAATATCTAACGAACATTCAATAATTTTTACTTAGTCTCGTTAAACAACTCACGACCAACCAGCATACGGCGAATCTCGCTGGTACCTGCGCCGATTTCATAGAGTTTGGCATCACGCCAGAAACGACCTAGCGGATACTCATTGGTATAGCCATTACCGCCAAAGATTTGAATGCCTTCACCTGCCATCCAAGTGGCTTTTTCGGCACACCATAAAATCACACTGGCGCAATCTTTACGCACTTCTCGACTATGACCTGCACCGCGTTGATCTAACATGTCGAGATTTTTACCAACGGTGTATAAGAAGCTACGCCCCGCCTGCAAGATGGTATACATGTCCGCGACTTTACCTTGGATAAGTTGGAACTCACCAATCGCTTGACCAAACTGCTTGCGATCATGAATGTAAGGAACGACATTATCCATCACCGCTTGCATGATGCCGATAGGACCTGCGGCTAATACCGCGCGCTCGTAATCGAGACCACTCATCAGTACCTTAACGCCTTCGTTTAAGCCGCCTAAAATGTTTTCTTTAGGGACTTCAACATTATTAAAAGTCATCTCACCGGTATGACTGCCGCGCATGCCTAATTTATCGAGCTTTTGTGCCGTACCAAAGCCTTCCATGCCTTTTTCAACGATAAATGCGGTCATGCCTTTAGCGCCCATTTCGGGATTGGTTTTAGCATACACCACCATTACATCAGCATCAGGACCATTGGTAATCCACATTTTGCTACCGTTTAAAATGTAGCCGCCGTCTTTTTCTTCGGCTTTTAGCTTCATACTGACCACATCTGAGCCAGCGCCGGTTTCACTCATCGCTAGCGCACCGATGAATTCACCGCTAATGAGTTTCGGCAGATATTTTTGCTTTTGTTCCTCTGAACCATTGCGTTTAATTTGGTTGATACAAAGATTAGAGTGCGCACCGTAGCTCAGCGCCACGGAGGCTGAAGCACGACTGATTTCTTCCATTGCGACCATATGAGCGACGTAGCCCATATCAGCACCACCGTACTCTTCAGGAACAGTGATACCATGTAGACCTAAATCACCCATCTTTTGCCACAAATCCATTGGGAATTCATCGCTGCTGTCAATCTCAGCCGCACGCGGGGCAATTTCTTTCGCTGCAAACTGCTGTACCACATCACGTAACGCGTCGATATCTTCGCCAAGCTGAAAATTCAATCCAGGTAAACTCATAACTATTCCTTGTATTTTGATGTTTTAAATATTAAATATTAATTCGTCTTTAAAGCCATTATATTTTCAGCGCATTTAATTAGGACTGACGCTTATTAATCAACGCACGCGCCACGCTTGACCCATTACGACGACCTAAAAAATCACTGATACGCTCGCCAGCGACGACCAGTTTATCCAAGTCAATACCAGTGCTAATACCCATACCGTGCAGCATATAGACTACATCTTCGGTTGCGACATTACCCGTTGCGCCTTTGGCATACGGACAACCGCCAAGCCCAGCCACTGAGGTATCGAATTCGCTGACGCCCATCTGTAGTGCGGCTAAGGTATTACTGACTGCTTGACCATAAGTATCATGGAAATGTCCTGATAGCATAGCGATGTCGGCATATTCTAATGCGGCTTGTAGCGCGCGCTGTACTTTCAGCGGCGTACCAACACCAATCGTATCAGCAATACCAATCTGTTCTGAACCAATCTCAACCAAGCGCTTAGTCACATAAGCCACTTGGCTAGGATCAATCTCGCCCTCGTAAGGGCAACCGACCGTGCAAGAGATAACACCGCGCACTTTGATGCCCTGTTCTTTAGCGGCAGCAGCAACGGGTGCAAAACGTTCAATACTTTCATCGATACTGCAATTGATGTTTTTTTGACTAAAGGTCTCACTAGCTGAGCCAAAGATAACGATTTCATCAGGACGATGTACGATGGCATTTTCAAAACCGCGCATATTTGGCACGAGTACTGAATAAATAATGTCATCACGCCTATTATCTGCAAGCGCGGTCATCAGCTCACTGTTGTCGCCCATTTGCGGTACCCACTTTGGCGAGACAAAGCTGGTCGCTTCAAGCTTTTTGACGCCTGCCGCGATTAAATCGTTGATAAGCGTTTGCTTAACGGCAGTCGGTACCGTCATCGATTCATTTTGTAAGCCATCACGTGGGCTGACATCCACGATGGTGACGTGCTCTGGATACGAATGGCTCATGGTTATTATCCTTTCATTGTTCTTATACTTCGGTTCTTAAGCTTCGCTAGCTTCCGTGTCAATACGCAGTAACTCATCACCATCTGCAACCGAATCACCCGCCGCAAACAATAATTCTGCCACCACGCCATCAGTCGGTGCGGTAATGGTATGTTCAATTTTCATCGCTTCGATAACGGCGAGTGGCTCGCCTTTCTTCACGCTATCGCCGACAGCTACTTTGAAGGCAACGACCTGCCCTGGCATTGGTGATTTCAAACTACCAACCGCTGCAGACTCTT
This sequence comes from Psychrobacter sp. S1-30-MNA-CIBAN-0213, assembly GCF_040309845.1. NCBI lineage: Bacteria > Pseudomonadati > Pseudomonadota > Gammaproteobacteria > Moraxellales > Moraxellaceae > Psychrobacter > Psychrobacter sp. S1-30-MNA-CIBAN-0213. The sequence continues at coordinate 122,345 of NZ_JBEOPE010000001.1, forward strand.
CGCCCACATGTGCCATGATATCAATTAGCGTAATCTCGTCCCGACCGCTATCTGTGAACACATAAACGGTCTCATTATGTACCCAACTTTGAGCGCTAATACGTGCGCCTTCTAACCATAAAGTATGATTGTGTGCGTCACTGCTGGCGTAGCTAACTTCACCTTGATAAACAGTTTCCAACTCAGCAGCTACATTGATATTGCTATTATCCTGAGTGTTAGCGACCTCTTTTTCAATGACCAACGTAAAGCTGCTGAGAGTATCGCTACCCTTTTTGCTGTCAGCACCATTCGCATTGTGCCAATTACTAATACGGGCGCTATAAGCTTGCTCATCATATATCAAGCTAAACGATCTCGCATAAGCGTTATAAGCACGGAAACCAGTAGGCTTACTAAACGGATCTGTATCTTGTGCAATCCCTTCACTGGCAAGCTGCTGAGCAATGGCTGTCACAGCAAGCGTCGATAACTGCAGTGGATGCTGATTAAACAGCTCGTCCGCCTCACGCTCTATCAATGCCGTATCGAGATTGGCTTGGCTAAACGACTCAGTATTTAGAATATAGCGCAAAAACGCTACGTTAGTCGGCAAACCAACGATGCGTGTTTGTCCGAGTGCTCGATCGAGTTTAGCCAATGCTTGCTCGCGAGTGGGCGCATGAACGATAAGCTTGGCAATCATAGAGTCGTAGAACGGGCTAATCACATCGCCCTCGCGCACCCCATCATCGATACGCACGCCTGCGCTGTCGTTATTAATAACAAAGGTGCTATGCTCAGGTTTTTGATAAGTAAATAAAGTACCTGTCGCTGGCAAAAAGCCATTGTCAGGGTTTTCAGCACAGATACGCGCTTCAATCGCATGACCATTAATCGCCAGCTCATCTTGCTGCTTAGGTAATGGCTTACCCGCTGCGACCAAGAGTTGCCACTCGACCAAATCGACACCAGTAATGGCTTCACTGACTGGATGCTCAACTTGCAGACGAGTATTCATTTCCATGAAATAAAAGTTCATAGAGCCTTCGCGCTGCTCCACGATAAATTCAACCGTGCCTGCACCAAAATAACTAACCGCACGCGCGGCTTCGATTGCCGCTGTTCCCATCGCTTCACGCATTGTAGCGTCAACACCTGGAGCTGGCGCTTCCTCTAATACCTTTTGATGGCGACGTTGTACCGAGCAATCACGCTCAAACAGATGCACATAGTTACCATGCGTATCACCAAATACTTGAATTTCGATATGGCGTGGTTTTAGAGCGTACTTTTCAATCAATACTTGATCATTGCCAAAACTGGTTATCGCTTCGCGGCGACAGGAGTCTAACAGGTCAATAAAATCGCTGCTCTGCTCAACGATACGCATGCCTTTACCGCCACCGCCAGCACTGGCTTTAATCAGTACTGGATAGCCAATGCTATCTGCTTGCTGCTTTAAAAACTCTGCATCTTGATTGTCACCATGATAACCCGGTATCAATGGCACGCCAGCCGCTTCCATCAAACGCTTGGACTCAGATTTACCGCCCATCGCGCGAATAGCATCAGCTGATGGACCAATAAAGACCAGACCAGCATCCTGACAGGCCTGCGCAAAATCTGCATTCTCACTTAGAAAGCCGTAGCCTGGGTGGATCGCTTGTGCGCCTGTCTCTTTAGCAATCGCAATGATAGCATCGCCTTTAAGGTAGCTGTCTTTGGGAGACGATCCGCCCAAATAAACGGCTTCATCACAGACAGCGACATGCTTAGCTTCACGGTCAGCATCAGAATAAACAGCGACGGTATTTACACCCAGACGCTTAGCAGTTGCTGCAACACGGCAGGCAATTTCACCACGGTTGGCGATTAGAATTTTAGAAAACATAACTATCCCTGTGTCTTGTCGTTTTTATCGTTTTTAACATTCGTTTGTGACATTAATTAATAATGATAAATAATAAAATCTAGGTTGATGTTCACGTGTGACTGTTTTAAAAAAATGGCATCTGCTGTTAATTTATCGTCAATTTACCAAATATCTCTTCTATTATTAATCTGCTGTCAGCCAATCAGGCTTCCTTTTTTGCAGAAACGCTTGTACGCCTTCCTTACCTTGCTCTGATGAACGAATATCAGCGATGCCTTTTACCGTATCGGAAATCAACTCATCGCTAATGGGTGCGCCCGCCACTTCATGCAATAAACGTTTGCAAGTCTTAACCGCATCCGGGCTGTTTTTGACCACTTTGGCGCAGAACGTGGCTACCTCATCATTAAGCGCTTCTTCGCTGACGCGCTCATGGATAAAGCCCAGTTGCTGAGCTTTTTTGGCATCAAAAACTTCTGCACTTAAGAAATAGCGCTGTGATGCGCGAGCACCTAGCGCCTTAATAACATAAGGGCTAATCGTTGCAGGAGCCAATCCCAAACGTACTTCGCTTAGGCAAAAGTTCGCAATTTTAACCGCGATGGCTACATCGCAAACGGCAACTAAACCCATACCACCTGCATAGACATCCCCTTGAATAGCGGCAACCGTTGGTTTGGGGCATTCATAAATGGTCTTAAGCATTTGCGCGAGTTTATCAGCGTCTGCTAGGTTCTCTTCATAGCTATAATCTGCCATCGCACGCATCCAATTAAGATCCGCACCAGCACAAAACGCTTTACCAGCAGCAGCTAACACGATGACTCGGACGTTATCATCAGTGCCAAGCTTGTTAAATACATCCGTTAATTCGGCAATCATTTCATCATTAAAAGCATTACGTATTTCAGGGCGGTTTAATGTTACCGTAGCCACGTGCTGCTCAATATCGACCAATAGGCTTTTATAATTATTCATATAGGATTATCTCAATGTTTTGTAGTAACTTTTGCATGTCTTTTTTTACGGACAATTTTGTGTAATGTTTTTTTACTTCTAACACCATCATTCTATCTTCGAAAAAAAATGGGTGACTGGTAGAAATTTTTGCAGCCTCTGTCGGCGTAGGCACAGCACGCAAGAAAGTTTTTACCAGTCACGTGCTGACCTTAGTAACACAGTCTATTTTGTAAACTAAAGCACTCACTCATCAAAAGTAGAATACCAATCTACATTCTAAAGACACCATAGGTAGTCTCTTCAATCGGTGCGTTATAGGCAGCGCTCAAACCTAAGGCTAATACATTACGAGTATCGGCAGGATCAATGACCCCATCATCCCAGAGACGTGCCGTCGCATAATATGGATGGCCTTGTTTCTCGTACATATCAAGAATCGGTGCTTTAAATGCAGCCTCATCCTCGCTACTCCACTCCTCGCCTTTACGGTCAAAATTGTCACGCTTGACGGTCGCCAATACCGAGGCTGCTTGCTCACCGCCCATCACAGAGATACGCGCATTTGGCCACATCCATAAGAAGCGTGGACTATAAGCACGGCCACACATGCCGTAGTTACCGGCACCGAATGAGCCACCGACAATGACGGTAAACTTCGGCACTTTGGCGTTTGCAACCGCCATCACCATTTTGGCGCCATGACGGGCAATACCTTCGTTTTCATATTTACGCCCGACCATAAAGCCAGTGATATTTTGCAGGAATATCAATGGGATTTTACGCTTACAACACAGCTCAATAAAGTGCGTGCCTTTTTGCGCCGACTCACTAAACAAGATGCCGTTGTTGGCAATAATACCGACTGGCATACCTTCGATATGAGCGAAACCACAAACCAGCGTGGTACCAAAGCGCGCTTTAAATTCATCAAAGGCACTGTCATCGACGATACGAGCGATAATTTCTTTAATATCAAATGGCTTACGTTTGTCCGTTGGGATGACGCCGTATAGCTCTTTGGCATCGTAGCGCGGTGGGCGTGGTTTAATTTGATTCGGAACTTGCTTGGCAGGACGGTTGAGATGGCTGACGATATTACGCGCAATCGATAGCGCGTGAGTATCGTTCTGTGCTAAATGGTCGACGACCCCTGACAGACGGGTATGCACATCGCCGCCGCCCAAATCTTCAGCGGTGACCTCTTCGCCCGTTGCTGCTTTCACGAGTGGCGGACCACCCAAAAAGATGGTTCCTTGGTCTTTAACAATAATAGATTCATCACTCATAGCTGGTACATAAGCACCGCCCGCCGTACAGCTACCCATGACTACGGCAATCTGTGGAATGCCTGCAGCACTCATGTTGGCCTGATTAAAAAAGATGCGACCAAAGTGCTCTTTATCTGGGAATACGTCATCTTGGTTGGGTAAGTTAGCACCGCCTGAGTCCACTAAATATACACAAGGCAAGTTGTTTTCTTGGGCGATTTCTTGCGCACGTAGATGTTTTTTTACCGTCAATGGGTAATAAGTTCCGCCTTTTACCGTGGCATCATTACAGACAATCATACATTCAGTGCCGTTAATGCGACCGATACCAGCAATCACGCCAGCAGCTGGAATATCTTCGCCATACATATCGTGCGCTGCCATCGGAGCCACTTCTAAAAATGGCGTACCTACATCAAGCAAACGCTCGACACGCTCACGAGGCAGCAGCTTGCCACGCGCTAGATGCTTAGCACGCGCCCGCTCTGAACCACCTTGGACGACTTTACGCAAGTGCACATATAAGTCATCGACTACCGCTTGCATGGCGGCACTGTTTTGCTGAAATTCAGCAGCGTTTGGACTCAGTTTACTGGTTATGATAGCGCTCATGATATCCCTTTTCTTTTATGCGTAAATGCGAGTAGCTTTTTATATTATGCGAGTTATTTTAACTGTTGTTTATTTTAAGCGTTACTCACATGATTAATCCGTGATGTTTAAAACCTAAATGTTTCAGACCTAAGCAGCAAGCTTACTGTAAGCCCAGCTCATCTTTCATCATCTCAACGATTTTATACTTTTGAATTTTTCCCGTAATGGTCATCGGATATTCTTCGACGAAACGATAGTGAGTTGGTATTTTATAATGGGCAATGTTATTGCGACAGAACTCCTTAACCTCTTCTTCGCTTAAGCAATCAGGCTCTTTGGGAATAATCCAAGCCGCTAATACTTCACCGTACTTAGCGTCAGGTATACCAACGATTTGTACATCGCGAATCTTGGGATGGCGATACAGATAGTTTTCAATCTCTACTGGGTAGATATTCTCGCCACCGCGAATGACCATGTCTTTGCTACGACCGACCACTTTGACATAACCATCTTCATCCATGGTTGCCAAATCCCCGGTATGCATCCAATTATCTTGAATGGACGCGCGGGTTTTGAAGCGGTCGCCCCAATAGCCTTTCATCACCGAATAGCCGCGCGTGAGTAGCTCGCCTTTTTCTCCTAGCGGTACAGTCTCGCCCGTTTCTGTATCGATAATTTTGACTTCAAGCGCTGGCTGCACCAGTCCTACAGTGGAAACCTGCTTTTCAAGCGGTGTATGCTTGTTCGTCTGACAAGATACTGGACTGGTCTCGGTCATGCCATAAGCAATGGTGACTTCACTCATGTGCATCTCATCAATGACGCGGCGCATGACTTCAATCGGACAGCTAGAGCCTGCCATAATACCAGTGCGCAAAGTGGATAAATCGTATTGGTCAAAGTCTGGATGATCAAGCATCGCGATAAACATCGTTGGCACGCCATGCAAACCAGTACATTTTTCTTCTTCGACCGCTTGCAGGACACTTAATGGCTCAAAACCATCGTTGGGATATACGATACAACCGCCATGGGTCAAAATGGCTAAATTCCCGAGTACCATACCAAAACAGTGATAAAGCGGCACAGGAATACACAATATGTCTTCTTCAGTGAGATTCATGGCCTCACCAATGAAGTAGCCATTATTGAGGATATTACGATGGCTTAACGTGGCACCTTTTGGCGTGCCAGTCGTACCGCTAGTGAACTGCACATTAATAGCGTCAGTGTTTTTGAGTTGTGCTTGCCGTTCAGCAACGCGTGGGTCGTTCGGGTCACCCTCACTTATCCAGTCAGAGAACTTTTGCATATAACTAAAGGTTTCATCATTACCTGGTTCATCAATCCAAATAATACGCTCAATCGTCGGTATTTCGACCAAATCCAGCTGATTATAAGTTTTATGATAAATCTCTGGACACAGCTCACGCACCATTTGCGTATAATCGCTGGTCTTGAAGTGGCGCATTAACACCAAAGCCGAGCAGCCAAGTTTATTCAAGGCATACTGCAACTCAAAGGTACGATAGGCAGGATTGATATTGACGAGGATAACGCCGACTTTAGCAGTCGCTAATTGCATTAGCAACCATTCGGCATTGTTATGCGACCAGATACCGACGCGATCACCAATCTCAAGTCCCATCTCAATCATACTGCTCGCCAGTTGATTGACCTTTTCTTGTAGCTGTTTATAAGTCCAGCGGATATTTTGGTGACATGAAACCAACGCTTCGTGCTCTGGACATCTTGCGACAATGGCGTCAAAAAAGTCGCCGATAGTCGCTTCAATCAGCGGCACATCGGGGCCTTTATCATAACTTTGAGAAAGTGGCGCATTTGCTGAGCGTGCACCCATATTGATGCTGGGAATGTTAGCTAAGATAGTATCGAAATCAATATTTTGAGTCATAACGAGTCCTTTCGTTTTACTTTTTTATTCTATATAAAAACAGCCCGTAAGCTAATTTTTCGTCCTTGAATATATATCATATATTATTATCTACTATACCGCTTCAAATGAAAGACTGTCAATGATAGCGATACAATATGTATCATTTAAAAGCATAGCATAAGTTAAATAAATTTTTCATAGATAAATAATGAATATTTAATATAACCTAAAATACAAAAGTCAGCTTTATAGTATAGTAGTATAAAACTGACTTTATCAGTGTTTAACACTTCTGTCTTTAGGCCTTTAGCATTCAGTTGTAAGCCTTTATAATACTAGCGATTATAAATTAATGACTTATGTTTGTTAGCGTCTATCTACTACAGCCTAATCCAAGCTCAATTCCTCTATCATTTGCTCAACGATTTTATATTTCTGAATTTTACCAGTCACGGTCATTGGATATTCAGTCACGAAGCGAAAGTAAGTCGGCACTTTATAATGTGCAATGTGGTCACGACAGAACTGCCTTACCTCATCTTCGGTCAAACTTCCTGGCTCTTTTGGAATAATCCAAGCAGCCAGCACTTCGCCATACTTTTTATCAGGAACCCCGATGATTTGTACATCACGGATTTTAGGATGACGATAGAGATAGTTTTCGACTTCTACTGGATAAATATTTTCGCCACCGCGAATGATCATATCTTTACTACGCCCAACCACCGTGATATAACCATCTTCGTCCATCGTTGCCAAATCACCCGTATGCATCCAGCCATCAGTGATTGCCGCACGTGTTTTAAATCGGCTACCCCAATAGCCTTTCATGACCGCATAGCCGTATATAAGTAATTCGCCTGTCTCTCCAATCGGGACGATATCACCAGTTTCGGTATCGACGATTTTAACTTCAAGCGCTGGCAGTACCATCCCCACTGTGGACACTCTCTTTTCAAGTGGCGTTTGCGAGCTAGTCTGACAAGAAGCTGGACTGGTCTCGGTCATGCCATAAGCAATGGTCACCTCGCTCATGTGCATCTTATCCATGACACGGCGCATAACCTCGATAGGACAGCTTGAACCGCCCATGATACCCGTGCGCAAACTGGACAAATCAAAGCTATTAAATTCTGGATGATCGAGTTCCGCGATAAACATCGTCGGGACGCCAAGTAGAGCAGTACATTTTTCTTCTTCCACTGTTTGCAATACCGTTAGCGGATCAAAACCATCATTGGGATACACCGCGCAACCACCATGGGTTAAAATGGCTAAATTGCCACCCACCATGCCAAAGCAGTGATAAAGCGGCAATGGGATACATAGCCTATCCTCCTCTGTCAGCCTCATTCCTTCGCCCATAAAATAGCCGTTATTTAGGATATTGCGATGCGTTAAGGTAGCGCCTTTCGGTGTGCCGGTCGTGCCACTGGTAAACTGCACACTAATAGCGTCAGTATTCTTAAGCTGAGCTTGGCGTTCCGCTACGCGAGGGTCGTTTGCATCACCCTCTGCCATCCACGTAGAGAACTTTTGCATAAAATTAAAATCCTCATCGCTCTCTGGTTCATCAATCCAAATAATGCGCTCAATCGTTGGAATTTCGACCAAATCAAGCTGATTATAGCTTTTATGATAAATTTCAGGACATAGCTCGCGAATCATTTGCGTATAATCACTGGTTTTAAAATGACGCATCAATACCAAGGCCGAGCAGCCCAGTTTATTCAGCGCATATTGCAGCTCAAAAGTTCGATAAGCAGGATTGATATTGACTAAGATGACGCCGATTTTTGCTGTCGCTAATTGCATCAACAGCCATTCCGCATTGTTATGCGACCAAATAGCGATACGATCACCTATCTCAAGCCCCATCTCAATCATGGTACTGGCTAACTGATTGACTTTCTCCTGTAGCTCGCGATAAGTCCAACGGATATTTTGATGGCGAGAAACCAAGGCTTCACGCTCAGGATATTTATTGACAATGGCATCGAAAAAGTCACCGATGGTCGCTTCAATTAGCGGCACATCAAGTCCTTTATCATGGCTTTGGGTGAGTGGTGCATTCGCTGAGCGCGCGCCTATATTGACTTTGGGAACATTATTAAGAATATTGTCGAAATTGGTGAGCTGAGTCATAACGAGTCCTTTCGTTTTGCTGTTAGTTTTATTATTGCCTTATGAGCATTTGATGCGCTGCTAAGGTAAAAACAATATTCCTCCTTGAATATTCTTTATAACTAGACAGTATAGTTAAATCATGCCCTAACCAATATAGCGCCTTAAACGAAAGACTGTCAATCATAACTGATACAGCACGTATCGATTAGGATTGATGCGACGTATTATCATGTTAACGAGTGATATAAAAGATGCGATAGACATAAAAAAAGCCAATGCTGCATTAGAATTGCAGCACTGGCTATGGTATAGAGATTTTTTAATAATTAAGCTTTGGGCATGACAGGCGCTTTAATAGTAACTGTTGCGCTAACCGCATCGTTATCATCTAGCAAATCCATGATTAACTCATCCTCAGTTTCAGTCTTTACCTGCCAATTGCCAGCAGCTTGCGGCACCCCAGTAACCATCACAGAAATGGCTTTATTTTTTAGACGAATCATCGGCGGCTTATGCTCATAGCCGTCATGCTCATGACCTAAAACATCATCAGCAATGGTCGCTGCCTGCGCCCGCAGCGGTGCAACATAACGACACGCTACCCCATTAATTGACATGCAATCGCCAATGGCATAAATACTAGAAGCATTAGTACGCAACGTTGTCGCATCGACCACGATACCGGTACGTCGATTGAATTCAACCCCAGCAGCAGCAGGCAATTTATCATCAACGAGCAAGCCTGTACTGGCAATCACATGATCGACAATGAGCGGCTCGAGTTGCTGAGCAGTAGCACTGTCAGCGGCTGACGCTAGTGGCTCATAACTGACCTGCAATTTACCATTATCTTTACGAGTAACATCAGACACTTGGCAACTGCCCAAAAAATTAATCCCTTGTGATTTGACCGCTTGAGCAATACGAGCCGTGGCTTTTGGCGGTAGCATTTGTGAAAGTGGTGCATCATTTAAATCGATCAGCGTCACTTCATGACCAGCCTTCAGCAAGTCCTCTGCTATTTCTGTCCCAACCATGCCAGCCCCAACAATGGCAACATGCTGACTACCGGTTGCCAGCTTCTCTTGCAGTTGACCAAAGCGCTCAATATGATTGACATGCCAAACCAAATCCTCTGGCAAGCTTTGCGGAAAGATAGGGTGAGCACCCATTGCTAGCACTAGCTTGTCATAGCTGATCGTTGCGTAACTCGTGTTAGCTGGATCTGAGCGATTAGCAGAGACAAGATATAACTGCTGACTGGCAGCATCAATATCACTAACTTGCGTATTGGCAAGTAAATTGATATTCGCAGCCTCTGCTGCATCATTACCCGTAGCTCTCACTAAATCTGATGCGCTTTTGTTTTGGCTAATTGCCATTGTTAGCATTGGCTTATGATAACGATCGCCACTATCAGCGGTAATCAAGGTAATTGGAATGTCTTTATCTTTTGCCCGAATCGCATCGATGACATGCCAGCCGGCCAATCCTGCACCAATAATGACCACACCTCTCGATGTAGATGAACGTTCTGCACTCATACAAGCTCCTATTAACTTAATTACTGTGTGTATCAGATTTTGCCAAATATAATTACCCTTATTGTATCAGTAAACAGCCATTCACTCATCTATTCTCCTGTATAGCCCTTTATATCAACATCGATATTAATGACATAAACCTACTCCCACAAAAAAGCGCCTATTTATAGACGCTTTAAAAATGACTCACAGGGCTACATGCTAATGATTAAGAATCTTCGATAAGAACATTTGCGCGCGCTCACTTTTCGCACCTTCAAAGAATTCATCTTTACTACAGTTTTCAACGATATAGCCTTCATCCATAAAGATAATACGATTAGCTACCTGACTAGCAAAGCCCATCTCATGAGTGACACACATCATCGTCATACCATCGCGGGTCAGCTCTACCATGACATCCAGCACCTCTTGAATCATCTCCGGATCAAGTGCTGAGGTTGGCTCATCAAACAGCATTGCAACTGGATCCATCGCCAGCGCACGTGCAATCGCTACCCGCTGCTGCTGACCACCGGACAATTCGGCCGGATACTTCGCTGCTTGTACGGTCAGTCCTACGCGATCCAGATACGCCATCGCTTTTTGTTTAGCCTCACTTTCTTTACGGCCTAATACTTTAATTTGCGCGACCATTAAGTTATCAATAATAGTCAAATGCGGGAACAATTCGAAATGTTGAAACACCATGCCAACGCTACTGCGCAGCTTAGGTAAATCGGTCTTTGGCGCACCGACTGAGATGCCATTGACCATAATCTGACCTTTTTGAAAAGGCTCAAGTCCATTGACGGTCTTAATCAAAGTAGATTTACCACTACCCGATGGCCCACAGACCACCACCACATCGCCCTTGTGCACGTGGGCAGAACAGTCGCTCAAAACTTGAAAGTCACCATACCATTTGCTGACGTCAGTCATTTGAATGACCATCTCATCACTAGCATGGCCGTTATTGGTAACCAGTCCGCCAAAGTCATTTGTATACGTATCAGCACTACTCATCACTGGCTCCTAACCGTCGTATTTTGGATAATTTTATTAAATATCTTATGAAATATAGTTATATTTCATAAGATATTTATTGGTTACTCTCATAAATTCTAGGTAATAGCTTTTTATTAAAATTTATTCATAAATAGCTATTACTAGAACCTGTAATTAAAATCTCAGAAATTCAAACTTCAGTTATTAGAACCTCAAACGTTTTTGCACTTGTTGTACGCCAATAGAAGCGCTTAAGCTGATGATAAAATACACCGCTCCTGCCCCTAAAATATAAGGCGTTAATAAGCCCATCAGCTCACCACGTACGTAGGCTGCACGGAAAAAGTCTGTCAAACCGATAGCAAATACCAATGTCGTATCTTGGAATAAAATAATACATTGCTGCAAAATAAGTGGCAGCATCTTCCGAAAGGCTTGTGGTAGCACGACTAAGCGCATGGTCTGCCCATAAGTCATACCCAAAGCTTTTGCGGCATTTACTTGCCCACTACCGATAGACTGAATACCCGCACGCACCACTTCTGAAAAATAGGCGGCTTCGAACATCATAAAGGCAACGACGCACGAGGCAAAGGCTGCATCAAGTTGTAAGTATTTACCAGCTACCCAAAAGTAGATCATCGGTACGGCAAAATAAAACCATAGCAATACTAATAGCAACGGTACAGAACGAAAGTAATTGACGTACAGCTTGGCTGGTACTTCTAATATCTTAATACCAGATAGCCGCATCAAAGCGAGTACCGTTCCTAAACTGATACCACCGATGATGGCTAAGAATAATACTTTTAAGGTGGTCAGCATTCCACCCATTAGACCTGGATAGGCCGTTGCAAGTTCGGTCATCATACTCATTTCTGACTCCCTGCAATAAGCCCTGGTACACGCAGTTTGCGCTCAATCAAACCCATGATAGCTATCAAAGACAGGTTAAACACCAAATAAATCACGGTCGCGTAAGTATAAATTTCAAGGTTATTTTGCGTATATTCGCTAATGGTTTTGGTCTGGCTAATCAGCTCCATTACGCCAACCAAAGATGCCACTGAAGCATTCTTGAAGCAGTTTGTCAGCTCAGAGCTAAGTGGCGGTAGAATGACGCGAAATGCCTGTGGTAACAAGACTTCTTTATAAGCTTGCGGGACGCTAAAGCCTAATGCATAAGCGGCGTTGATTTGACCTTGTGGCAATGACTGTATACCCGTACGCACTTGCTCAACGATACGCGCAGCGGTAAATAAGCCAAGACCAATACTCGCTGAGAGCATAGCTGAGGTATTTGGAGATAAGTCTTTATACCACCATTCTTGTAAGGCAGGTGTTAGCCAGCCGGGAGCGACATAGAACCAAAAGAATAATTGAACTAATAGAGGGATATTACGAAAAAAAGTCACATAGGCGGTGCCGATACTGCGAGCCGTCTTGCTTGGCAAAGTGCGCATGATACCAAAGATGGTACCAATAACCATGGCAATCGCCCATGCAATACTACCAATCAATAACAACCAGCCAAGGCCGGTAATCATCCAATGTATGTACAGCTCATTACCAATACCAGTGTGCTCAAAGAGCACACCCCAGTTCCAGCTATAATTCATTTTTGTCTCTCCGAGCAACGGAAGATAGACTCATGCGCTAGGTTGAACTTAATGACTACCTAATACCTAAGCGCATGAGTCGGCTATATTGAGGGACAAAATGTCGTTATTGTGCAGCGTCTTTTGGCTGGGCACTATCATGTGGATTAGAAATTAAAGCTTTTAAGTTATCTGACATCTCAAAGTTTAGATTGACGTTCTTCGGTGGAATAGGGTTCAAGAACCACTTGTCATAAATGCTATTAATCTCACCTGAACTAAAGGTATTAGCCAATGCTTCATCGACCACAGCTTTAAACTCAGGATCGTCTTTACGCATCATACAGCCATAGATTTCAAACGATTGCGGCGTACCAACGATTACCCATTCATCAGGATTTTTTGCTTTGGCTTTTTCGCCTGCAAGCAGTACATCATCCATCATAAACGCATCAGCACGACCATTCTCTAACATCAAGAAGCCTTCGCCATGATCTTTGGCAGAGATGATATCGGTATCCATCTTCTTCTCGTCGTTATATTGGCGAATATAACGCTCTGAGGTCGTACCTGCAGTCGTGACGAGCGTTTTACCTTTTAAGTCTTCAAAGTCTTGAATGCCAGAGTCGGTCTTGGTTAATAAGCGCGTCCCAATCTCAAAAAAGCCATTAGAGAAAGCCACTTGTTTTTGGCGCTCTTCATTATTAGTCGTTGAGCCACACTCAAAATCTACCGTACCGTTTTGTACTAATGGAATACGAGTCTGCGAGGTAATTAGGTTATAGCGAATGTTTAGGTCTGGCATGTTTAGCTTTTGCTTAACCGCTTCGACCACTTTCATCTCTAAATCATGCGCATAACCCATCGGCTGGTTAGGGTCATCTGCGATGTAAGAAAATGGAATAGAGGAGTCACGATAACCGACGACAATAGTGCCCGAATCTTTTATTTTTTGTAGGGTGCCGTTAGGATTTGCTGCGGCCTCTGTAGTCGCTGCATCGTCTGCTGGAGCAGCATCATCGGCAGTTTGGTTACTGTTATTACAGCCAGCCAAGCCAAGTGCCATAAAAGCAGCTAACGTTAGAGGTTTTGAGATTGAATAAGCCATAAGATACATCCTTTTATCAAACTATTACAAATCGGTGAAAAGCTTGGACATTTTCTACATCACTGCCCAGCATCCTTGCTGTTACTTTCAGTTATCATAGAGCAACTTAATGTTACTGTACAACACTTTTACCGACCTTAGTAAACTTTCTTACATATATCCATAATATCTCATATTCAATAAGAAAATTTAAATGGAATGGGTAAACTACTATCAACTCTAGAACTTCGAATCAATATTAGCGCTTTCTCTATCGTTGATAAATTATGGATAATCCCCATAAAGCTAGCAACTTCTTAACCATACTAATGACTTATGACTCAAGCCAATCAAAACTTTCAGATAGCAAAAACTGACACCGTATCTACCGATAATGATGTGCGTCAGCGCTTTTTTATTCAAGATTCGCCTGTGCGTGGCGACGTCGTACGCCTATCACGTAGTTACGCCAGCACTATCGCTCAAAAGCCCTACCCTGAAGCCATCAAACGCTTATTGGGTGAGATGTTGACGGCTGCCAGCTTACTTATCGGTACTGTTAAAATTGATGGCCACCTGTCCATTCAATTGCAGTCGTCAGACAGTGACAGCTTACTGAATTGGGCAATGGCTGAATGCGATCAAGACGGTATTATTCGCGCCCTTGCTAGCTGGAAAGCGGATACTGATGAGCAAGTACAAGCATGGGAAGATATGACCAGTGCTAATGAAGCTTTTGCTGAGCTTGGCGCTATGGGTCAAGGCGTGTTATTTATTAACATTCAGCCTAATGGCGGTGAAGCATACCAAGGTATCGTTGAGCGTAGCCATGACAATTTAGCTGACTGCTTAGCACATTATCAAAAGCAATCTGCACAGATTCCAACGCTAATTAATTTGGCTTCTGACGGCTTGCAAGCAGGTGGTATATTGGTACAGATGCTGCCTCGTACCGCTGAGGAAACCTATGAAGTAGAGCAAAACGAAGATGCGGGTATCGATGACGACTTGTGGACGCGTTTAAGCGTTTTGACTCGTACTGTCAAAGCCGAAGAGCTAACCACACTTGATACTAATGAAGTTTTGTATCGCTTATATAACGAAGAAAATGTCGTTGCACCCGACCCAGTTGCCTTATCATTTGGCTGTACATGCTCACGTGAAAAATGCGAAATGGCAATTGAGCAAATCGGCGAAGCGGAAGCGTTGGATATCATCGAGGAACAAGGCGGTACATTCGAGATGGATTGCGGATTTTGCGGTGAAGTCTATAAATTTAATAAAGACGATGTTGCCACAATATTTGCTGAGTAGTTTTTATTAAATTGATTTGTTTAATTTGCAATGATAATCAAAACCCTCAAGTGTGATGCTTGGGGGTTTTTTGTTTTACTGGATAAATCTAGGTGCTGTAATAGATAAAAGCGAATGTTAGGACAAGCCACCCTAACTATATAAGCATAAAAATATAAAATAAGCACAAAAGTATAAGCAAAAAGGCTAAAAAACTAGACCACCACCTCAACATTTTCAGGATAAGAATGTATGCAAGCACCAAATGCATCACCTTCTTGATTAGAGCTACTTTGCCCATTGTCCAACAGCCATGCAACGACTTGCTTATGTACCCTATCGTTGTAAAGTAAATTGTAATGACTTACGCCATAAAAAATGGCCTTGTGCCCTTCAGGTACCGACAAAGCATGCTCGCCATCATACTCCCCTAGCGCAGATTCTATTGTTACCAGACCATCGCCCAATAAGCTTGTGGCTTTGGAGTCGTAATGAGCCTCAACCAGCGTGGCCGCGATAAAGTAAGTATTCACATGTAGCGGCAGACGAGCAGGATGATGAAAGTCTTGCGGTAGCACACTGCGGCCTTCTAAAGACTTCCAATCATCGTCACGAATACTACCATGTCGCAAATCGATAATGCCTGTACTACGTAAATCACCCAGTTTGGCAAGCGACCCTGCAAAAAGCAGCTTGGCGATCATATCTTGCACAAAATAACCGATACGCTCTAGGCTTGCACCATGATGCGGTGAGCCAAGAGTAATGAGGTTACTAACTCGTTTCACCCAGTTAAAACCTTGTTGTTTGCCATAGAACAGCGCACTGCGAGCGACCAATCCACCCATGCTATGCCCAACCAAATCTATCTGACTGATATTTGGGTTATTATCTACTAACTGTTGTAGCACTTTAGAGAAGTTGCGACCATTGAGTGAGATGCGCCGTCCAGTATTGTAATCAAGGTATAGAACGGTAGATTTTGGCAGACTGCGACTAATACACGCGCCAAGACTATTACCTGCAGTTGGTTGCCAGCTCAAGTGACTCATACAAAGACCATGGCATAAAACAATAACGCGCCCTGATATCTCTTTGTTTTTTAGATGTCCATATCTTGGGCGTAAAGAGCTGTCGTATAAAATCATCGGGATAGCGAGAGGGTTATTATGTGTGACAAGATGGTCGCCCATTACGCCATTTAGAACGTTGATAAGCTGTTTTAGTGTTTCAGGTAGCGGGCGCGAGTCTTTTTGATTGAGCAGGCTTTTATATATTCGCAGCGCTGAGGCTAGATTGTTGCCTACTAGCCGTGTTACTTGGCGTACTGCCCCATAGATTCGCCCGGTAAGACCACGTTGCCATTTACTGACATTGCCTTCGTTAAAACGTCCCAAAGGACGTAGAATAATCTCACGATGGATGGCTTCTACAATGTCAGTAACCTCAACCACACCCATTGTCGCAAGCTGTGCCAATCCTTCAAAGAAATCACTCAAAGAGATAGGTTTGTGCGAGGTCATGGTTTTACTGTCTTCGGTATTTAATCCAATTTCATCATCGACATAGATATATTCAAGCTGTGCCAACTCTTCATACACGTCACCCTGAAATTTCGCGCTAGCTTCAGAGTTAGAATTAGCATTAACATTAAACTTAGGCTGATTTTTAGCAAATAAATCGTGAATGCTATCGATAGAATCTGGATTGTTCATAGTTTTGATGTATTTAGTGATAAGGATACTCTTACATATTATCCTGTAAATGCGGTAAACAAAACATTTATACTGTCACGCTAGCTTTCTAAAATATCGCTTAGTGAAAATACCTAATAAAAAATCCCAAGTCATGGCTTGAGATTATTTATTAGGTATTTACTAAATACGAACAGCTTAACTTCTATGTCGTTTTTATATCCGTTGCAAACGATTCTGCTAGTATGACATCTCCATCCTCGCGAGTAATCATGACTGTAGCTGAGCGCGGAGTACTGCCACCAGCGACTGCGCCCCAATTATTACCAGGATGCTGAATGTTAATGAATAACGTTTTAAAGTCTGGGGTCATGGTAATACCGGTCACCTCACAGCCTTCAGGACCGACAAAAAATCGTTTAATATTGTCATTATTTGCTTTCATACCGACACGAGTTTGCTGTCCTGCCGAAGTAGTTTTGAGCGTGCCATCGCTGACATTACCCGGTAGTGCTGCGAGCAACATGCAACTGCTGGTATCGGTATAAGCGCCGTCATCAGTCTGAATCCACAATACCCCACGTGGGTCGAAATACAAACCATCTGGCGAAGAAAAATCGTTATTATCATTTAATTGCGATAAGTTTTCTGCTGACAAAGCACTCGGTGCAGCAAATAGATAAATATCCCACTCAAAGCTCGTTGCCGCATGCTCGCCTCCTGCTTCTGCCCAGCGAATAATATGACCATTGTCATTGCCGCGCGCTTTACCACGAGCCTGATAACTGCGCGGGTTGGTTGCAGACACTGGTTGATCATCACGTTCACCGCGATATTTATTATTGGTCAAAGTCACATAAACTTCACCAGTAATGGGACTGACCGATACCCATTCAGGACGATCCATCTTGGTTGCCCCTAACGTGTCAGCAGCAGCACGCGCAAACACTAAAACGTCATCTTGTCCATTGAAGGGCAGCACGCTATTAGAGGCATCTAGTCCGTTTTGACCATGAACTAGCGGCTGCCACTCACCACTACCATCGTCATGGAAGATTGCAACGTATAGCGTGCCCTCATTCATATACTTGTCACCAGCTTTTAAGCCCGCTCCTATGTCTTTATTTGACCACAGGGCTTTAGAGACAAACTTATAGATATACTCACCGCGGGCATCATCACCCATATAAAAAACCACTGGTTTGCCTTGCTCAACAGGCGCATAGGCGCAGTTTTCGTGAGCAAAACGACCCAGCGCTGTACGTTTTTGTGGCATAGAATGTTGGTCAAAAGGGTCAATTTCGGTGATATAACCAAAGGTGTTAAAACCATTGCGGTAATCGTCAGTCGCGGTTGCACCGACAGCAGTCATGTCCCAGCGGGAAAATTCATCAGAGATTTTGGCGTCTTTGGCTTCTGGGGTATGCCATAAGTACCCTGAGCTGGCAAAATTTTCTGTTGCACCGTAACGCTCACGACCGTAATTCTGTGCGACAGTTAATTGACTGGCATCTTGACCACGGGCAAAAACTCCTAAAAAATTCTCTTCGGTCGTCAAATACGTGCCCCAAGGCGATAGTCCTGCACCGCAATTATTATTGATTCCACGAGTCTGAAAGCCTGTCGGATCAAACTTGGTCTTGACCAAATCAGAGCCAGCAACTGGCCCTGCCAACTGCGATTGAGTACTGCTAGTAATGCGGCGATTGTATTTTGAATTGAGCACCATCTCATAACCTATGCCATTGGCGCGGCGAGTCATCTCAACCACAGCCACGCCATGACAATTGGCTTCACGGCGCACATCACTGGCGAGGCGACGATTTTTAAATATGGGTGCAGCATTATTATTTTGGATTACATGGTAGCCAAACGGGCTTAGCTCGCTACTATTCACGTACTCATGGTTCATGACCAGCAGACCATTCTCTGACGCTTTAGCATCGTATCCATGGCCCTTTTTGCCAAAGAACCACATGCCATCATGGTTGTCACCCATACGCCAATCAAACGACTCAGCAGACTGCTCACGATTGTCTTTCCAATCATCAATGCCAGAAATTAATGGCGTGCCGAGTGGCAATATAATCTCAGCCTGATAACCTTCCGCCACGCTCATTGTTTCGGCAGTGGAATGCGCGCCTGCTTTAAACTTTAAAATCTCAGGACGCTTTAAATCACCTTGCGCAGGAATAGCAGCATTATTATCATTATTGACAAGGGGGCTTCCAGCACTACTTTCATCATTGTCAGCACATCCGACTAAAGGAAGTGCGCCAAAGAAAGCAGCAGCTGTCAATCCTGTACCACCTTTTAGAATACTACGGCGGTTCAGACGACGATTGATAATGCTTTGAAAGTCAGTATTATGAGTAGGATTGGAGTCTTCAACAACTTCGTGGGCAAGATTTTGCTTATCATTCAGTAATGTCATTTTATTCAATAATGTCATAGTCAATCACCTTGCTGTTAGGCTAGATTAGCATAAAGGGTTCAGTCGCAGCTTTGTAATTACCACTACGAAAATGCGGATTACGCTTGAGTCTATTGAACTTTCATGACGATAAGATGACATTTAAATAACAGGCTTTATTTAAACAAAAAAAATCCTAAGTATTGGCTCAGGATTTTGTATTTTCAGACATCAAATTTTTATTTAAGCCTATATTTAAAGTAACGCTATTGCACCCGCGTCTGCCACTCATGCGCGCCCAATACCAATTTTAACTCATCGCCTGCATGCAGTATACCAACGCCGCTTGGGGTGCCAGTCATAATCACATCACCTGCTTGCAAACTAAAAGCATGACTAATCTCAGCAAGTAATTCATACACAGGGAAAAGCATCAACGTACTGTCACCATCTTGCTTAAGCTCATCATTAATATAAAGCTGATAATGCACATTGCTAAAATCACCAAATGCTTGTGGGTCAACCCAATCAGCGAGTACGCACGCGCCATCAAAGCACTTCGCACGCTCCCAAGGATGACCTTTTTGTTTAAGCTCAGTCTGTAAATCGCGTAAGGTCAAGTCAAGCCCTATAGTGACGCTACCGATTGCTTGCTGTGCTTGCGCTACCGTTGCATTGCTCAAGTCAGCAGATAACTGAATACAAAGCTCTGCTTCATAATGAGTATCACCATAGCGATCTGAATCTGGTCGTATGATATCGTTGCGCATAGAAGCCACTGATGATGCAGGCTTCATAAATAAAATTGGCGACTTTGGTATCTCGTTGCCTAACTCCTGCGCATGGGCAGCATAGTTACGACCGACGCAGACAACTTTACCAATCGAGATACGGCCAGTTTTGACTTTAACATCTCCCTCGTCAGCATGAGCGAAAACGTCATTAATCAAAGACACATGGGGTGATTCACTCATAGTAGGTTCTCACAAACAGGGGAAGTCATAGGGTCATTTATAGTACGCTATCTTTTACCGCTTCGATTGCGACTACTTGATAAACTTATCATAATTCACAATCATCATAGCTCGTACTGATACATTTAGCAGAAATGTATTTTCTGACTATGGAATAGTACGCGTCACGACATCTGGCGGTACATAACTGGCATGGCGGTTCATTCTTTTTTCAAACATGCCAAAAGTGAATAAAATAACCCATGACAATAGCAAGTAGACGATACCAGCAGCAAAAAACAGCTCCATTAAGGTATAGGTACGCGCGCTGATCGTACGTGCCACTCCAGTGATATCCATCAGTGCAATAGTTGATGCCAAGGCACTACCTTTAAGCATAAAGATAACTTCGTTACTATAAGCTGGAATCACAATACCAAATGCTCGCGGTAAGGTAATACGGGTAAGCTTCTGCCATTTTGACATACCGACAGCATCGGCAGCCTCAAGCTCACCAACTGGGATGGTTTGAATAGCACCACGAATAATCTCAGCGAGGTAGGCGCTAGTATTCATGGTAAAGGCAATAATAGCGCACCAATAAGCTTGGCTCAGTACTGGCTCCCATAAGAATGAATCACGTACGGCTTCAAACTGCCCGAGACCATAGTAGATCAAAAATATCTGTACTAGCAGCGGTGTGCCACGGAAGAAGAAGATATAAAGAAAGGGTATTATTTGTACTACCCAGCTTTTGGACAGTCGCAATAACGCCAAAATCAAACCAAAAAATAGTCCAATAATGCCTGAGATTACGACTAGCTGTACAGTTAATACTGCGCCGCCTAGTAAATCTGGGATATGATCAAAAATAACCTGCCAATTCCAATCCATGAGTATCTCTCCTCTACCCTGTGGTCGATTGACGGGGATTTGGTTGACGGCTAAGCTTTTTGGCATAGCGCGCTGCTGGATTAGCACGCCATTCAAGCCACATCATAAAGCCTGTAATAAGCATCGTCAGCCCTAAATAAATAATCGCTGCTGCCATATAAAAGGTAAATGGCTGCTGCGTCGACTGGGCGGCGCGCGATGACTGATACATAATATCTTTAAGACCGATGACCGATACTAGCGCAGTATCTTTTAGCAATACCAAGAATAAGTTACCTAGACCAGGTAAGGCAATTTGCCATACTTGCGGTAAAGTAATACGGTAAAAGGTCTGAAAAGGACGCATACCAATCGCTTGCGCAGCCTCACTCTGCCCTATAGGAATCTCTTGAATAGACATCCGAAAGATTTCAGTCGCATAAGCACCAAAGGCAATGGATAGCGCCATGACCCCACCCCAAAACGCACTAATCTCGACATAGTCGTTGTAACCGAATTTTTTGAGGATGCTCATCAGCAGAATAGAGCCGCCATAATAAATGAACAGTACCAATAGCAACTCAGGAATACCACGCATTGTCGCTGTATAAACAGTCGCAATTTTACGTAGTATCCAGACATTGGACAGCTTGGCTGTGGCACCTAAAAGCCCTAAGACCATACCTATAATTAAGCTGGTCATAGCAAGCTTGATAGTGACGGTTGCGCCGCTCAGTAATAGCGCGCCAAATCCTTGTAAGTCAAACACAGTTGTCCACTCAGTCTCTTTATATCAGCAAATTAGCAGAATATTAGTTGAACGAATCAGTACCAATAGCCTTGCACCATGTATGGCAACACCGCGTTTGAGCTCGCGTATAGACTATGATTCATTGACTCGGCAAAAATGAGCCGTGATTTTATCATAATCGGCAAGCTCTATGTTACTGCTCATACGCAAAACCTGTATCTAGACGGATGCTAATCGTGCCAAAACGACACTGCTAAGACCAATCTAGCGATACTGTGCAGTCAGTTTTATCAGAGCAGTTGCTCTTTATAGATAAAAACAAAAAATTCATAAATAAAAAAGGATATCACCAATATGGCAATATCCTTCTGACTAATAAAATAAGTATTTCGTGACTAGCTAGTAAATTACTACTGACCAGCGGTATCCGTTGCGGGCTCAGCAGCTACCGTTGTTTCGGTCGCTGGCATCGCGAAGTATTTTTGATTAAGTTCATCATAAGTCCCATTAGCTTTTATATTAGCCAATGATTGATTAATCTTAGCTTGCAAAGCATCACCAGGACGAACAGCTATTGCGAAGTTATCATTAATATCAATCTCATCACCTTTAATCATATAAGGACTACCTGATGGTGAGCTTAACCATTCCAGCGCTGGTACTTTGTCAGAGATCATCGCATCAACGCGACCGGATCCTAAATCCAGAAACGCATTGCTCAACGTATCATATAACTTCATGTTGGCTTTTGGATATTCGCCTTCTAACCACTGTGAGGAGATTGTTGAGCGTTGGGCGGCGATAGAATGGGCATCAATATCGCTACTTTTACTTGGATCAAAGCTACTCTCTTTTTTAGCTAAAAACACCAAAGTATTACTAAAATAGGGATCGGTAAAGCTGACTTGTTGTGCACGTTCTGGTGTTATAGACATCGCAGCTACAATCGCATCATACTTGCCAGCTTTAAGTCCAGGAATGATACCATCCCAATCTTGCGCCGTAATCTCACAAGTGACTTGCATATCGGCACAGATAGCGTTGGCCATATCGACATCGAAGCCGCCAAGTGTCCCATCTGCATTGGTATAGTTAAAAGGCGCATAGGCACCTTCGGTACCAATCCGTAGCACATCACCTGTTTCAGAAACTGTCGTCGTCTCAGTAGCGCTCTGATTAACATCATCAGTGCTATCTTGGCTGTTGCTGCAACCAGCTAATGTAAAGACAGCAGCCATGGCCAGCAAAGATGCTGAAAAACGACTCATCCTAACCGATTTGATGACTGATGCACGAGTCATGACGATGACTGGGACAAAATAGTTGCTCATAATCATCCTTGATGTTTACTTAGTAAAAAACAATATCTACCTTTATAAGGTAGACGCTGTATTAGTTGGTCGCCGCTTCTGTCTGTTCTTCTTTAGCAATCATGGCATTAGCATCGACATCACCATCATCGACGACAACTACTTTCTCAACACCACCAGTTGTAACTGCTTTCTGGGCAGCAGCTGTAGTGCTAGTACCAAAGTAGCTACCAGTGATTTGATCATAGACGCCATTAGCTTTTAACTCAGTCAAAGCCTGATTGAATTTAGCAACTAAAGGATCACCTTTACGAAAGGCAATACCCATTGCGTCTTCTTCAGTACTGATCTCTTGCCCTTTGACTTCATAGTCCTTGCCAGCTTCTGTCTTTAGCCAATCAATACCCGTCACTTTATCTGACATCATCGCACGTACGCGACCTGAAGTTAGATCTAAATAAGCATTATCTTGGGTATCATAAAGCTTTATATCAGCGTCTGGATATTCATCTTGCAAGTACTGTGATGAAACCGTTGAGCGCTGTGAAGCAACAGGCTGCCCTTTTAGATCTGCAACACTAATAGCGTCACCTTTTTTACCGATCAAAATAATACCAGTATGAAAGTACGGATCAGTAAATTCCACCACTTCTTTACGTTCAGGCGTAATCGACATACCAGCAATAATGGCATCGAATTTTTGTGCGTTGAGACCAGGAATGAGGCCATCCCAGTCTTGTGATATTAGCTCACATTCTGCTTTCATTTGCGCACATAGCGCATCGACCAGTTCTACCTCATAACCGATAAGCTTGCCATCAGCGTCAGTATAACTAAATGGCTTGTAGCTTGATTCCGTAGCAATTTTTATATTGATAGGAGTGTCAGTAGTCGCTGTATCAGATGCGGTACTTTCCTCTGGTGCAGAGCTATTATTACAGCCAGCCAGCATTAGCATCGCTGCACTAAGCGGTGCCAACCATTTGGCTCTATTTACGAATGATGATGTCATAGATATTGTCATAATTGCTATTCTCTTATTTCTAAATCAGAAGATTATTGACCAAAATTCTCTTGCTCAAGACGGGCAAGCTCACCGTTACTACGGATTTCGCTTAATGCCTTATTGAAGTCATCTCTGAGAGAATCGTTTTTACGCACAGCAATAGCAATATTGTCATCATTGTCTATTTCATCACCAACAATACCAAAGCCTTCAGTATTATCCGCTAACCAAGATTTGGCAGAGACTTTTTCAGCCAATACTGCATCGCTACGGCCTGATTTTAAATCTAAGTAGGCGTTGTCATAATTGTCGTATAACTGAACGGTATTACCATCTTTACCTTCGTAATTCTCTTGCAGATAAGCGCCTGGAGTCGTTGAACGCTGGCCACCTAAAGTCAGGTTTTTCATAGCCATTGGATTAAAGCTACTGTTAGTATCGGTCAGCCATACCATCGTATTAGCAAAGTAAGGTTCAGTAAAATCGACTTTTTCTTGACGTTCAGGAGTAATTGACATACCAGCGACTACGGCATCGTATTTTTGTGCTAGTAGACCTGGAATAATACCGTCCCAATCTTGAGCGACAATCTCACACTTTGCTTGCATTTGCGTACATAAAGCATTAGCAACATCGATATCAAAACCTGCCAGGCTACCATCAGCATTAGTATAGTTAAAAGGAGGATAAGCGCCCTCAGTCGCGATGCGAATGGTCTTACCAGCCGCGTCCGCCGCAGGTGCATCAGCATTAGTATCAGTGGCTTCATTAGCAGGTTGGCTACAAGCACTAAGCGCAATGGCTGCAGTGATGGTCATTGACGACCACAATAGACGAGAGTTCGACATCATACGTTCCTCATTTTTTAATAGGGTTTCTGATAGATAATTATGTTGTTTTAACTTTTGACATCCTTGCCAAATAATAAATGTAATAACAAATATTGACATTTTATAGACTACTCGATAATACCTGACTAAAATATCAAAAACAAACGTTTTGCATATTGACTGTCATTATTGAGTAATAAAGTATTAAGCAAGGACGGATAGCATGATGAATAACTATTTGATGCCATCGATATTTGGCGATATCAAATAGTTATTTAATGATTTAATGCTTGAAGGTGTTGAGTATTGAACAAATTATTATGACTGGTTTTAACTATGCGATGCCATAAACTCTTTAACTCGCTCTGAGGTTGGATTGTCAAAGACTTGCTCAGGCGTGCCAATCTCTTCAATAACGCCTTGATGCAAAAACACCACTTTGCTTGACACTTCACGGGCAAAGCGCATTTCATGGGTGACAATTAGCATCGTACGTCCCTCTTCTGCCAAATCTCGCATGACAGCGAGTACCTCATTAACCAGCTCAGGATCGAGCGCAGAAGTTGGCTCATCAAATAATAATACACGCGGCTGCATAGCTAGCGCACGAGCGATAGCAACACGCTGACGTTGACCGCCTGATAAGTTGGCAGGATAAGCGTCTTTTTTGTCCAGTAAGCCGACTTTATCTAGTAGCTTTTCAGCATCACTGATGGCCTGATCTTTTTTAATTTTTAAGACCTGCGTTGGCCCTTCAATAATGTTTTGAAGGATGGTTTTATGCGGCCATAGATTGAAGTTTTGAAATACAAAACCCACGCGTGCACGTAAACTCTCAAGCTGTTTGTTGTCTACTGCTTGCATCTCACCGGACTTTGTTGGTTTTAGCATGAGCTCATCATTGCCGATAATAATACGGCCTTGATTTGGCTTTTCGAGCAAATTAACACAACGTAATAAAGTAGATTTTCCAGAGCCAGAAGACCCCAAGATAGAGATCACATCACCATCATAGGCAGTCAGTGATACACCTTTGAGCACAGCCAATGAGCCGAAGCTTTTATGAAGATCTTGTAACTCTAAGGCGATAGGGCGAGTCGAGTTTGCGGCAGTCTCAAGCATGGGTTAGCGGATTTCCATTAAAAATGATTAAAAAGAGAAGCGTAATAACAAAGTTATGATAACTTAAAAAAATAGGGACTGGTAGCGTATCAATATAATGACAAGTCTCATCAGTCGTTTGCGCCACATTGTCGCTTAAAACAGGGCTAAAAGGCAAACTTTCTATCTTTTTTCGTGCTTAATATTTCCAATTACGTCATCCATAAAAATAGCTCAGATCGCATTAACGTGTCTGAGCTTTTTTTATATTATCAGCTTTATTTTATGAAAAATACTAATAGGTAGAAACATGCTCTTCTGATTCGCTACCATCTAGCATCTCGGAGTCATCAACACCTACCGCTACGCCATCATTAGCTTCGGCAACCGCGACATCGTCGTTCATCATATCGGTATTGGCATCATTAGCCATATCCATATCTTCAGAGGCTACTGCAACATCTTCATTTGCCATATGATTATCATTAGCCACACCAGTTGCACCCTGCTCTACTTCTGCCTGAGCATCCATAGCGGTTTCGTCTTCACTCATAGGTGCTTCTTTATCTGCACAAGCACTCAATGTTAAAGCCGCTGCTGCTAGTGATGCATACAACCATTTTTTATGCATAGATTTATGAGTGGTCTTCTCTATCATTTTCATGTTTTTAGTGGTATTCATCTCAACTCTCCGTCGCTCAATCAGCAGTAATGGGATTTAAAAGTTTTATAAACACACTCAATCAATATTGAGCCTAGTGCATACTTAACGATTTAGTGTTCAACTATACTGACAACTTCCGATTACTACCTTAGTAGTTACAGCATAGTTGTGTTAAAAATGCGTAACTGTATAAGTATCAAATGTTTATCATAAAATATTATTAATGAAAATTTCTTTGATAAGGGCCTCTTTAATAAAAGCACTTTATAACCCAACTTCAATACAAAGCTAAATACATGCCTTTAAAAGCCAGTAACTATAGGTTAGAAGCAGATATTGTTCACAAATTCGTCTTTACTATCGACTGTAACTCCTCTATGTTAAATAGCATAACGCTGTAACAGTGATAAAACTTACCTTTTCACCCATTATTAGCGCTTCTTTGTGCACTTTTGCCTTCTTTGGCATGTTTATTTTGTATAACCTATTATTATGACGAACAATAACTTCTATCCACAGATATAAGGAAAATGATCTATGAGTCAACCAAATACCACAGATATCACCGCTTACATGCAACAAGTTGGCAAACAAGCCCGTGCAGCATCTCGTGCTCTTGCCGCTGCTAATACTGGCGATAAAAATTCAGCACTTATGGCGATTCATGATGTATTAGTTGATGCCAAACAAGATATTTTATCCGCCAATCAAATTGATATGGACAATGGTCAAAAAAATGACCTTGATGCTGCCCTACTGGATCGTTTAGAGCTAAACGACGCTCGGTTTGAGGGTATGCTACAAGGTCTTAAAGACGTCTCTACCCTACCTGACCCTATTGGCGAAGTGACTGACATGACCTTTCGTCCATCAGGTATTCACTTAGGTAAAATGCGTGTGCCACTTGGCGTAGTCGGCATGATTTATGAATCACGTCCAAACGTTACTTTAGAAGCGGCATCTCTTGCCCTAAAATCTGGCAACGCTATTATTTTGCGTGGTGGCTCAGAGGCATTCGAATCTAATCAAGCAATTGCTAAGTGTATTTACCAAGGCCTAAAAAATGTGGGTCTATCTGAACATAGTGTCCAAGTACTACAAACGACAGATCGCGCTGCGGTTGGC
Organism: Psychrobacter sp. S1-30-MNA-CIBAN-0213; assembly: GCF_040309845.1. Lineage (NCBI taxonomy): Bacteria > Pseudomonadati > Pseudomonadota > Gammaproteobacteria > Moraxellales > Moraxellaceae > Psychrobacter > Psychrobacter sp. S1-30-MNA-CIBAN-0213. Next base: position 150,278 of record NZ_JBEOPE010000001.1, read on the forward strand.
GAGCTTATCACCATGACAGAGTATGTAGATGTAATTGTACCGCGTGGTGGTAAAAGTTTGATTGCACGTATCAGTAATGACGCTAAAGTTCCAGTTATCAAACATTTAGACGGTAACTGTCATACCTTTATTGATAGCGATGCCAAGCCTAATATCGCCATCGAAGTCAGCGTCAACGCTAAAACCCATCGTTACGGTACTTGCAATACGATGGAGACATTGCTGGTCGATGAAGCAGTTGCAGATGAGCTACTACCACAGATCGCTGAAGCTATTATCCAAGCTGATGACGCTATGCAACTGCGTCTTGATGATAAGTCGCAAGCTATCTTAAATGACAACGCTAAGCTTGATGGACATTTATCAGCAGCGACAGATGAGGATTGGGATACCGAATATCTAGCACCTATTTTAGCGATTAAAATCGTGGCAGGCCTTGATGAAGCGATTGAACATATCAACACCCATGGCAGCCATCATACCGATGTCATTATCACTGATAACTATACTAAGTCGCAGCGCTTTATCCGTGAAGTAGACTCAGCTAGCGTGATGATTAATGCCTCTAGCCGATTTGCTGATGGCTTTGAATATGGTTTGGGTGCAGAGATTGGCATCTCAACCGACAAGATTCATGCGCGTGGTCCTGTAGGTCTTGAAGGTTTGACCTCACAAAAATGGATCGTCTATGGACATGGTGAGACCCGCGCCTAACTTATTATGCTTTAACCTACCATTTGTAGCTTAACCTAAAGTATAATCCACAAAAAACGTCAGCCTAATTGCTGGCGTTTTTTATTAGTTATAAAAACAGGAAGCTTACAGGACGACATACGCATGCAAAGTGGCGAAATCAAACACTGGAAACAAGATAAAGGCTATGGCTTTATCGACGTAGATAATCAAAGTGAAGACGTGTTTTTTCATGTTAGTAAAGTGAAGTTGTCGCAACCAATCACCGTAGGTCAAAGAGTCTATTTCAATAGTGAACGTAACGATAAAAATCAATTACGTGCCACTGAAGTCACTGATGTTTCATTAAGCCTTAAGGAAAGCGCAGATTCAGATTACCCCACGCGCTCGTCAAGTAATATCGGTCAAAATAATGGCTTTCACAATAGTCAGAATAATCGAAACAATCATAGCAATCGCAACCACCATCGTAGTAGCCAAGATAAGAAAAGCTCGCTATCTACCCTATTTAGTTTGATAACTATCATTGCAATCGCTGTTTATTTCTTTGCAGATTTAAAGTCTACTTTCTTTACAGATAGCGTCCAACCGACCTCTATATCACAAACCTCATCGGAAACGAGCCAATCAAAGGCACGTGGCATAACTGGCGACCCTCAGATAGACCAAACCATCGCGCTTATTCAACAAGGTGGACCTTTTCCATATCCTAATAAGGACGGTACTACTTTTTATAATCGAGAAGGCAGACTACCCGCGCAGTCCCAAGGCTACTACCGTGAATATACCGTACCTACGCCTGGGGTTTCTCATCGCGGGGCGCGGCGCATTGTCACTGGTGGTAATCCTCCAACCATATATTATTTGACCGTCGACCACTACGATAGCTTTCGAAAATTGGAGGTAAATTAATATGAGCCAAGCCATTTATTATATTAACCAAAACGGTACAACACTTAGTGACAGCATTCCTGAGCAGGCTGTTAACATCCCCATCGGTAAAGTGCTTGATAAAGAAAATCTCTTAACCAGCTTAGACAAAGCGTGCGATTTTCCTAGCTACTTTGCCCATAATTGGGACAGTGCTTGGGACTGCTTGACGGATAGTGATGTCACTCATTTACAGCTCAGTTTAACTAAGACAGAAACCATCAATACTGAAGACTTTAACGTTTTTAAAAGCATTATTGAAGATGCCTACAAAGATTTTGGTAAGCCGCAATTGTGGGTGATTGTTTCGTCCGAAATTATGTCGTCCGAAGATAAGGACTAGTCGCTAATTATCACAAAAACCTGATTTCGAGATAAAGCCATATTTATCCCGGATTCAGGTTAATTAATATTTAGAGAAAGGATTAACGTATGGAAATTACTTTAAACGGCTATTACACATTGATATTAGCCACCTTAGTGCTACTGCTGGGACGCTTTTTGGTTAAGAGAATTAAGTTTTTAGAAGACTTTAACATTCCAGAGCCAGTTGCTGGTGGCTTGGTTGCTGCAATTGTTGTCTATATTTTGAATATCTTTTGGGGATATACCTTTAACTTTCATCAAGGTTTGCAGACGGCAACTATGCTCATGTTCTTTGCCTCTATTGGACTCAGTGCTGACTTTGGTAGGCTTAAAGCGGGTGGTTCGCCGTTATTAATTTTCACTATTGTGGTATCAGTTTTTATTGTCTTGCAAGATGTCGTTGGCGTGGCCATGGCAAGCGCATTGGGACTTGATCCTCTACTCGGATTAGTAACAGGTTCTATTGCTCTTACCGGAGGACACGGCACAGCAGGTGCTTGGGGCATTACTTTAGAAGAAGATTATGGCGTGGTTGGAGCGACGACGCTTGGTATCGCGGTTGCAACCTATGGTTTGGTAGCAGGTGGTATCGTTGGTGGTCCTGTTGCGCGGCGCTTGATTCAAAGGCTTGGTCTAAAACCAACACCAGCCAATCCAAATCCTAGCGACATCGAAAAGGTCGCTGGTGCGCAGTCATTGTACAGTACCAAACATGATGAAGATTCAGCGCATAGCAATAAAGAAATCTTTGAAAGACCTGACAGTATGCGCTTTATTACTGCCTCCTCTACCATTGAGACCTTGGCGCTATTTGCTGGTGCATTGGCATTTGCAGATGCCATGACACTCGTTGCAGCAGATACTTGGTTTGAGTTACCCACCTTCGTTTGGGCACTGGCAGGCGGTGTCATTATCCGTAATGTGTTAACGATGGTGTTTGATTTTGATATGTTCGACCGCTCCATTGATGTGTTTGGTAACGCTTCTTTGAGTCTATTCTTAGCGATGGCATTGCTGTCATTAAAACTTTGGCAGTTGACTGATCTAGCGGGTCCTGTATTAATTATCTTGCTGGTGCAGACAGCGATTATGATTGTGTATGTCTACTTTATAACGTTCAAAGTAATGGGCAAAAACTATGATGCAGCTGTGTTATCAGCAGGACATTGTGGTTTTGGTATGGGCGCAACGCCGACTGCGATTGCCAATATGCAGGCAGTCACCGATCGCTACTTGCCATCACCTAAAGCGTTTTTGATTGTGCCAATGGTTGGTGCTTTCTTCGTTGATATCGTCAACGCTACGATATTGCAGATATTTACGAAGTTGCCGTTTATGTAAGTTAAGAGTGTAATAGCATCAGATCTAATTGCTTAAGAAAACAAAAAAACCGCCTAGCAAAAGCTAAGCGGTTTTTATATTATCTGATTTTATTTATTTAAAGTTTACTGGTTTTTTTCGTAAACTGGCAGCTCTTTACAGATAGCTTCTACTTTGCCACGTATTTCAGCAAGGACTTTTTCATCACCACGGCTGTCTAGGACATCGCAGATCCAACCAGCTAAATCACTAGCTTGTGCTTCGTTAAAGCCGCGAGTAGTAATTGCTGGAGTACCAATACGGATACCAGAAGTGACGAACGGAGATTTTGGATCATTTGGTACGGCGTTTTTATTCACAGTGATATGTGCATCGCCAAGCCATTTGTCCGCTTCTTTACCAGTCATTTCTTGCTTAACTAAGCTGATAAGCATCAGATGGTTTTCAGTACCACCAGAGATGATTTCATAACCACGCTCTTGGATGACTTTAGCCATTGCTTGGGCGTTTTTAACGACTTGCTGCTGGTAAGTTTTGAAGTTATCTTCCAAGGCTTCTTTAAAGCAGATCGCTTTAGCAGCGATTACATGCATCAACGGGCCACCTTGGTTGCCTGGGAATACAGCAGAATTGAGCTTTTTCGCAAGCTTCTCATCACGTGCCAAGATCATACCTGAACGCGGGCCACGTAAGGTTTTGTGGGTTGTAGTAGTCACTACATCAGCAAACGGTACTGGGCTTGGGTAAACGCCACCAGCGATAAGACCTGCAACGTGTGCCATATCTACCAGTAAGTACGCACCTACTTCGTCGGCGATTTCACGGAAACGCGCCCAATCAACCACTTGTGAATACGCTGAAAAACCAGCAATAATCATTTTAGGCTTATGCTCTTTTGCCAAACGCTCAACTTCGTCATAATCGATCAGACCTGTTTCTTCAACTAGGCCATATTGTACGGCATTATAGTTAAGGCCTGAGAAGTTGATATGCGCGCCATGAGTCAAGTGACCACCCGCATCTAGACTCATTCCTAGTACCGTATCGTTGGCATCAAGTAATGCTAAAAATACCGCTGAGTTTGCTTGGCTACCTGAATGCGGCTGTACGTTTACATACTCGGCACCGAACAATTCTTTTGCGCGATCAATAGCCAATTGCTCAACGATATCAACGTGCTCACAGCCACCATAATAACGCTTGCCTGGATAGCCTTCAGCATATTTGTTGGTTAGATCTGTGCCTTGTGCTTCCATCACTGCTTGCGAGCAATAGTTCTCTGATGCAATAAGCTCAATGTGGTTTTCTTGACGCACGCTTTCAGCTTCCATGGCTTTAGAAAGTTCTGGATCATAATCCTTGATAGATATATCTTTAAACATATTAATGTCCTATATATTGACTATTTTTAGAGGGGAGCTAGTAGAAGGAAGACGCCTAGAATCGGCGTCTCGGTATCAGCAATAGTTTTGATGTGCTTCTGCATTCAGAGTATCGCTATGACCAAGTGTAACATGAAATTTCACGTTATGAGCGCAAAAAAACCTTGCCTTAAGCTGAATGAATTAAACGCCTTTATAACGGGCATAAATTGCCAACGAAATAACTGTTTTACTTATTTTTCTAGATACTAAATGGTTAATAATTCTTGATAAACAAAAAAAGCAATCATCCGAAGATGACTGCTTTTAATCTATGGATAAACATTATCCCTGAAGAAATTTTTTTAATAATCTACTTTGTTACTGCATGCTGACTAACGGCTTTGACACCCAACCTTCGCCTTTATCACTCTGTACATGATAATAGCCATTTTGCTCAGCACCCATGTATATCATAATATCCTGCTGAGATAAAATAGCGACCGAGTTTGAAGCTTTATTTGCTTGCGAATGTAGTTTAGTCGTTTTTAATTTACCAGATAAAACTGTGCCAGAGCTGAGTTGCCCTATGCTGTTTTGGTTATTCTGGCTATATTGATCGTTTTGAGCCCCTTGATCATTGAAACCGACCTCTTCACCTAGGTCAGTAACCGCCTGCTTACTCCCTCTGAGCATGTCAGCCGTCTTTCCGATTGAATTAATAGTTTGCTGCACTTCATAAATACTATCTAAAAATCCAGCATTAGCACTAATAGATAAACCAAGCATGGATGTACCTACTGTTAATAGGATAATAGATTTTGAAAAAAAAGATAACGACGTGTTTGATGAGGGCGCCATAAAAAGTTCCTAATGTTAAGATAAGTATAAAATGTTACTGAATTGTATTTATAACATAACTATAAATTACCAAACAAGTGTTATTTACCCTATATCTAAAAACTAACGACTTTTGTTCAAAATATACACTATATAGATTATTTTTGCTTATCTTAGAATAAGACATTTCCCATTGGGCAAAATAGTTTGTACTAAAAAAATTAAGCATCACCGGACAAAAATGCTGGTAAAAAGGTCTCGCTGATAAGTAACTTGCGTCCATACCAATTATAACGTGTTTGGCGTTGCCAACCATCTTCGGTGAAGCAGACAAAACGCTTATTAGGTAAGGTTCGACTACGTTTGAATAGAACGTAGCCGATAGGAGTACCTTTTAGTTGCTGTAGACGGCGCGCGTGTCCTTTTAGACTTGATAAAGGAAAGACACTTTGCGCCTGTACCCAAGGCCTGTCATCATTACCATACAGCTGAACTTCACGTACCCATGCTAGCATCGGACGATTAAGTGCTGAGCGATGTAGACCTAGTTGCTGCTTTTGACGTAACGTAAGCTGACGATAGCCTTCAAAACTACGCTCTACGCGTAATGGCTGTCCTGCCCTTTCTTCGAGCATTGCAGTCAAAGAGCCTTCGGCATTGAGCCACGATAGTAGCTCAATTGGTGGTATCAAAGTATTGGAATAATCAAAGGAGTGACTGGGCATAAGTGACTAAATGTGAGAGGTTAGAAAAGAAAAACCAATATTGATCATGATTATCAAACCTTATTGATCATGATCAATAAACTTGGGCATATTATCAATATTAAATGGTAATGCATCATGTGCTTGCTGGCGATATCGCGTCATTTGTAGTCGATCTTTTGTACAGAAGTCTGCAATCGCTGGTACAAAACGCGGATCATAAATACGGTGCAAAGAATGCGTTTTGGTTGGAATAAAACCCCGTATTAATTTGTGCTCGCCTTGAGTACCTGGATCAAAATTTTTCAGACCCTGCTCAATGGCAAACTCAATGCCTTGATAATAGCACAGCTCAAAATGCAAGCTATCATACTCGCCAAGCGCTCCCCAATAACGACCATATAAAGTCGCATTTTCGCTATGAGGTTTGTCATATAAGAACAAACTACTGGCAATAATCTTATCATTACTATCATAAGCTTGCGCCAAAAAAAGATACTCCGACATCTCTTTTGCTAATGCCATAAAAAACGCTTCTTTTAGATATGGCTGCTGTCCGCGAACGGCATAGGTCATCACATAGCAATGATAAAACGCCTTCCAATCCGCATCAGTAATCTCATCTCCGCACTTACGAACACAGTAAATTTCTTGTGCAGCAACCTTCCTACGCTCAGCGCGAATATTTTTACGTTTTTTAGCAGTCAATGTCATTAAGAACGCATCGAAGTCCGCAAAGGGCTGACCATCTTGCAGTAAGTCCTCATTTTGCCATAGGAACTGACAGCCTTGGCGCTCAAGGATAGGATTGTTTGCAGTAAGCTCTACTATTTCAGTATTGGTTACTTGCGCTGGATCAACCATATGATTGGCAGGCATTGATGACGTCGCAAGTTTGGCTAATTCTGGCTTCACAAACAACCCATGCCAGCCTGATGCTCCTACTTGCTGCGCGATATCATCCACCCCTGCTATCGCAGTTTTTACAATATCGGCATTAAGGGTTTCACCAGCTGCCAACCACAATCGCTGACCGGTAATCGGTGTATAAGGCGAGCTTGTCACCAGACGCGGGTAATAATCGATGCCGTAATGCGCATAAGCCTGTGCCCATGCGTGATCAAAGACGAATTCGCCACGATGATGGTCTTTTACAAAGACTGGCATGACAGCGACAGGCTGAGAGATGTCCACTGGTGCTGTGGTTGTTGTGGTTGGATCATCTAACGCTTCACTCTCAGCACCATCTGTACGATAGACCAAAATGAAGATAGGCAACCATCCTGCCCGCTCACCAATCGCACCGGTGTCTATCAATGCCTGCCAAAAGGCAAACGACATAAAAGGGGTATCAGGCAGTTGCCAATCGGCTCGACTCTGCCAACTGGTATCGTTAAGTAGCGCATACTGTAGATTCATAAGGCTCACACTGTTTTCTCTTTATCGTCTAGCCTACCAAACGTCAGATATTTTGCTGTCACAATTTGCAAAAAATGCAGATAAAATAAACATCGCAAATAGATAATTTATCATAATGGTTTACAACCAAGCATAAAAAAGCCACCTACAAAAATGCAGATGACTTTACTTGACGTTTTATTATTTAATAACAATATTAAGTGCTGTTTGTCTGTCAATTGTATTTGCAATGTGTATATATATACCGGTTTTATCGCTTTTACTTTAAAAAACAGGGTTAAAGAGCGGTACTTGAATGGAAAAGATGATATCGAGGCTGATGACTGGTAGAATAACGTTGTTATTAGCTTAATATAATTCCGATACATAGGATATGAGCGAAAACGGTACACTTAGTTCATTATATAAGATTGACATCGTATCGTATTTATAGTGGATTCACTATGATATGCCGTCAACAGTTCACTTTCAAACAGTTTAGAGCGTATGTTCTAAGTCTTATTTTAGTGAATGTTAGCGACTGAAGATTTTCAGAAGTTTCCAAGTGTTTTAAGACTACCTACGATTTGTTCAAATTAACCGCATAATCATTATTGCATAGACTTGTTAAGTCATATTTAAGCTCTATTATTCACTACAGACTAGAGGAACAATTATAAATGTCAAAGATTATTTATACCAAAACTGATGAGGCCCCTGCTCTAGCAACCCTATCCTTCTTACCTATTGTTGAAGCTTTTACAAAAACAGCAGGGATTGCTGTTGAAACCAGTGATATCTCTGTTGCCGCGCGAGTATTGGCTGAATTCCCTGAATACCTAACAGAAGAACAACGCGTTCCAGATAATTTAGCTGAGCTTGGTCGTCTAACACAAGACCCTAACACCAATATTATCAAGCTGCCAAACATTAGTGCTTCTGTGCAGCAGCTTAAAGCTGCTATCAAAGAGCTGCAAAGCAAAGGCTTCGCGTTACCTGATTTTCCTGAAGATCCACAATCTGACGAAGAAAAAGAGCTACGTAAGCGTTATGGTAAAAGCCTAGGCAGTTCGGTTAACCCCGTATTGCGTGAGGGTAACTCAGACCGCCGCGCTCCTAAAGCCGTCAAGAACTATGCTCGCAAACATCCGCATTCTATGGGTGAATGGAAACAGTGGTCAAGCACGCACGTTTCGCACATGCATGGCGGCGACTTCTATGATGGCGAACAATCGATGACCTTGGACAAAGCCCGTAATGTACGTATGGACTTGTTACTTGATGATGGCACCAGTAAGGTCTTGAAGCCTAAAATTGCGCTACAAGATAAAGAAGTCATTGATTTGATGGTCATGAGCAAAAAATCATTATTAGAGTTTTATGAGCAAGAAATGGAAGATTGCCGCGAAGCTGGCATCTTGTTTTCACTGCACGTAAAAGCAACTATGATGAAAGTGTCACACCCTATCGTGTTTGGACATGCCGTCAGAATTTATTATAAAGATGCATTTGACAAGCATGGTGCTTTCTTCGATGAGTTAGGCATTAACGTCAACAACGGTATGGCTGACCTATACGACAAAATCTCAACATTGCCAGCATCAAAGCGTGAAGAGATTGAGCAAGATTTGCATGCTTGTCAAGAGCATCGCCCACGTCTGGCCATGGTTGATTCTGCAAAAGGTATCACCAACTTCCATTCACCAAGCGACATTATTGTCGATGCATCTATGCCTGCTATGATTCGCAATGGTGGTAAAATGTGGGGCGCTGATGGCAAACTATATGATTGTAAAGCCGTTATGCCTGAATCTACCTTTGCCCGTATTTATCAAGAGATGATCAACTTCTGTAAATGGCATGGTAACTTTGACCCAACTACTATGGGTACTGTTCCTAACGTAGGCCTCATGGCACAAAAAGCCGAAGAGTATGGCTCGCACGATAAGACCTTTGAATCTAGCGATGCAGGTATTGCACGTATTGTTGACGTTGATACTGATGAAGTATTGCTTGAAAAACGTGTTGAGAAAGGCGATATCTGGCGCATGTGTCAAGTCAAAGACTTACCTATCCAAGATTGGGTTAAGCTTGCCGTACGCCGCGCACGTGAATCAGACACCCCAGTCATCTTTTGGTTAGACCCATACCGTCCACATGAGAATGAGCTGATCAAAAAAGTTAACACTTATTTGAAAGATCATGACACTGACGGCCTGCATATTGAAATCATGTCACAGGTTCGCGCCATGCGTTATACCTTAGAGCGCGTTGCTCGTGGTCTTGATACCATCTCTGCGACAGGTAACATTTTACGTGACTATCTAACTGATTTATTCCCAATTTTAGAGTTGGGAACCAGTGCCAAGATGCTATCCGTCGTACCGTTGATGAAAGGCGGTGGTTTGTTTGAAACGGGCGCAGGTGGTTCTGCTCCGAAGCACGTTGAGCAGCTAGTAGAAGAAAACCACTTACGTTGGGATTCACTAGGTGAGTTTTTAGCATTGACGGTATCTTTAGAACACTTGGCTAGCAACGATGACAATGCTAAAGCTAAGGTATTGGCAGATACGCTAGATAAAGCGACAGAAAAACTGTTGCTAAATGACAAGTCACCATCACGTAAAACTGGTGAAATAGATAACCGTGGCAGCCACTTCTATCTAGCCATGTACTGGGCCGAAGAGCTAGCGGCACAAGAGCAAGATAGCGAACTAAAAGCGCAATTTACGCCATTTGCGCAAAAGCTTAAAGACAATGAAGACGCAATTGTTAAAGAGCTTAGTAAGGTTCAAGGCAAGTCTGTAGACATCAAAGGCTACTACTATGCAGATGAAGAATTAGCCAAGCAAGTAATGCGTCCAAGTGCTTTATTCAATGACACTTTAGCATCGTTATAATTTATTGTTAGAGTTATTAGTCTTATGTAGGTAAGGTTAGGTAGATTTGCACCTTAACTTATCAAGCCTGTAGAACGCCCCAAAGGTCTTAGATCTTTGGGGCGTTTTTTTGTGCTAGTTATAAAACTTTCGTAAAAACTAATTGTGAAAAAACAGCATTAAAAACGACGATAAAAAAAGCCACCTACATTATTGTAGATGGCTTTTTTAACAGCTGATATTAAATTGCTTTTAGCTCATGATTAAGCGATGATTATGCATCCATGTGCTTAATTATCGCCTTACCAAACTCAGAAGTACTAAGCAAGATAGCATCTGGCATCAAGCGTTCAAAGTCGTAAGTGACCGTCTTATTAGCGATAGCACCTTGAATGCCTTCGATAATGAGGTCTGCTGCTTCGACCCAGCCCATATCACGTAACATCATCTCAGCTGATAGAATTAATGACCCTGGGTTTACTTTGTTCTGGCCAGCATACTTAGGCGCAGTACCATGAGTCGCTTCATAGACAGAGACAGCTCCACCTTTATTAGCTCCCGGTGCGATACCAATACCACCAACCTCAGCTGCTAGTGCATCCGAGATATAGTCACCGTTCAGGTTCAATGTTGCGACTACTGAGTAATCAGCAGGGCGCATCAAAATCTGTTGTAAGAACGCATCAGCGATCACGTCTTTGATGATAATATCATTACCCGTTTTTGGGTTTTTCATCGTCATCCAAGGACCACCATCTAATAGCTCAGCACCGAAACGCTCTGCGGCTATCTCATAGCCCCACTCTTTAAACGCACCTTCGGTGAACTTCATAATATTACCTTTGTGAACCAGCGTCACACTTGGCAAATCATTATCGATAGCATGTTGAATGGCCTTACGCACTAGGCGCTGAGAGCCTTCTTTTGATACTGGCTTGATACCGATACCACAGTCATCAGAGAAGCGAATCTTCGTGACACCCATTTCTTCTTTTAAGAATTTGATGATTTTCTTGGCTTCATCACTGCCCGCTTTCCACTCAATACCTGCATAGATATCTTCTGAGTTTTCGCGGAAGATAACCATATCAGTTAGCTCCGGATGGTGAACTGGGCTTGGTACGCCTTCAAACCAACGTACTGGACGCTGACAGACATATAAATCAAGCTCTTGACGTACCGCCACGTTCAACGAGCGAAAGCCGCCGCCAACAGGCGTAGTCAATGGGCCTTTAATACTGATAACATAGTCTTTTAAAATCTCTAGCGTTTCACTTGGCAGGTAATCACCATCGTAAATTTTGGCTGCTTTTTCACCTAAGTAAGCCTCCATCCAGATGATTGATTTTTTGCCATGATATGCCTTATCTACTGCAGCATTAACTACTTTTATCATGACAGGAGTGATATCTACACCGATACCATCACCTTCAACGAATGGGATGATTGGATTATTAGGGACATTCAACGACAAATCAGCGTTTACGGTGATTTTTTCTCCGTCTCTTGGTACGATAACCTTATCATAGGACATGAATAAAACTCCTTGGTTGTATGTTATAGGTCGCAAGCACGCTTATCACTCTGTTATGCTAGCTAATTTCCTACTGCACAAATTTAACAATGGTTGGTTTTTTTAGTTGTGAGTTATATAAAAATCTGTAAAAAATGTTATAAATCATCAGGATCATAGTACTAAAATAAGGTGCTAGATGATAATTTCTCTGATACATAGGCCATATACGAATATCAATATTGCAAACACCACTATTTTAGTATGGTTTTAATCTTACCTCTTTATTGTATGATAGTAATAGATTAATTAACACAGTCTGTAAGTATTAAATACCTAATTAAGTACACCCTAACACCTATCGTTTGATTGCTTGGTTTCAAAATGTCAGACAATAGTATTTACCCCTGTTTCTCTTTCTCATCTGTTCTCCTTTTTTATTTTATTAAACTTTCTTAATTTACTCTTCTGTTTGGATATATCTGCTCTATGTCGACATCAAGCCTCATTTTATTCAATAAGCCTTACGGGGTGCAAAGTCAGTTTCGGGACGATAGTAATAACGACCATACCACTTTATCGCAATACTTCACTGACAAGTCCTTAAGAGTCGCCGGTCGACTTGATGCGACCTCAGAAGGTTTACTGATTTTGACAAGTGATGGTCGGGTAAATAAAGCCATTACACATCCGCCAAAAGCCAATGATGGGCACAAACAAGGTAAAACTTATTTAGTGCAAGTTGAGGGTATCCCTACTCCTCAGCAACTAAGTCAGCTTGAAAAAGGCGTTGTTCTTAAAGATGGAAAAACCCTACCTGCCAAAGTCAAACAGTTGAGTGAAGATGAGTTACCAATGTCCCTATGGCAACGTGACCCACCGATACGCGAGCGTAAAAGCGTGCCAGACTCATGGCTGATGATGACTATCTATGAAGGTAAAAACCGTCAAGTAAGACGAATGTCGGCGCATGTTGGCTTACCTTGCTTACGCCTCATTCGCTGGTCTGTAGCAGGATTTGAATTAGGCGATCTAGAAGTTGGTGAATTTGTACGTATTCACCTAAATAGCGAGCGTTGCCAACAACTGGGTATTATGATGTAACCGAATGTATATTAGCGCAAATTTGGCAACGACATTTAAAACGGTAGCGTCTCGAATTGGTAAGGTTAATCTGCTAAGATTCATTATTTGTTGTGTTTCAGCTCTATAATTCGTCAAACTGTTAATCTGTTTGACTGTTTGACTTGCTTGTTTATGTTAAGGATATGTCATGACCTCTTCTTATCACTATCGTTTCGCTATTCTCGCTGCTAGCGTAGCATCGGTACTCGCGCTGAGTGCCTGTCAGCCAGCGACTGAAAATACTGAATCTACCAAAATAGAAGAGGTGGTAGCACCCTCAATCGAGACATCTAAAACAGACGACGCTCAAACGATAGAGGCACATGCAGGCCATGACATGTCAAATGTCGACATGAGCGCTGATGATATACAAATGAGCGATATGCTCAAAGACTACACCAAGTCGATGACTAGAATGCATGATGAGATGATGATTGGGATGAACTATAACGATCCAGATACTGCATTTGCTAAGGGAATGCTGGGACATCATCGTGGTGCGGTGGAAATGGCAAAAATTGAGCTGAAATACGGTACTAATCAGGCGATGCGTAAGCTGGCGCAAGAAATCATTGATTCGCAGCAAACTGAAATCGATATCATGAACAAATGGCTTGCCAGCCACCCTGATGCGGCTAAACCTAAACCTGATACTCAGGCAATGCAGCAAGCGTATGCCAAGGGTATGGATGCAATGCATGGCGAGATGACACTGGGTATCGCAAACCCTGTACCTGATATGGCGTTCGCTCGCGGCATGTTACCACATCATATAGGCGCAGTAGATATGGCAATGGTTCAGCTAAAATACGGTACTGATGCAGAAATGCGTAAGCTGGCACAGCAAATTATTGATGAACAGCAGCCTGAGATTGAAATCATGCAAGACTGGATTGCTAAGCATGATACCAACGATGTTCTTGTTAAGGATGGCACTATTGATCATGAAGCTGATACGCAAGAACAAGTTAAGCAACCTACTAGCTAAAGCCCATTAAACTCATTGAAGGTTTAATAATATGTTTCGTTACTTTGTTTAAACATCTACTAATATAAACCCTTGCTAGGCATCGTTGCTTAGCAAGGGTTTTTTAATTCCTCTCATTACCATAGATAGATAATTGCTATTTTATTAATCGCTATCAGCTTAGTAGGTTTATTGCTGATAGCGCTTCATCCCGTCAAGCCATCCTTGCCAAGCTGGAGCGATGTCAGTACTGTCTACGCCCTCTTCTAAAAATTTATCCATTCTTGCCAAACTCAGATTTACTTTATGTGGCAACGCTTTTTCTATATTATCTTGCGCTTGCACAGCAGCTTTAGGTAATACGGAGACACGCATCAGCTCATCACGGCGAAACAAATGACAGCGAACCTCATGCTGAGCGTTGCTTAGAGACGCTAGTTGCTTGTTATCAGCCTTGATACCATCAATAGCGACAATAACATCATGAGCAGATATTCCAGACTTTGCAGCGGCACTACCGCGTTGTACTCGATTGACCTTTAGACCGGCTGGCGTCTCGCTACAGCGCATGCCCCAAGGTACTTTTTTATCTGCGGTATCTTTGATGTCAACATGGATTTTAATGCCATTGGCTGTCAGTAGTTGCTCAAGAGGTAACTCTTCTACGCCATTGATATAGCGGTGCTCAAAATCTTCCCAATCTGCTACTGGCATAAACTGACCAATCACCGTACTCATATCGGCACTGCTGATACCAATACGCTTATTGTCGTTTTTCTTTGCTTGATTATAAAACGCCTTCACCACATCGAATAGACGATAGCGACCAGCACTTTTTTGCTGCAACGTCAGATCTAAGCATAACGCGACCAATGCGCCTTTATTGTAATAACTGATACCTGCATTACCGGTGTTTTCATCGCTACGATAAAGCTTAATCCAAGCATCAAAGCTTGATTCTGCGACACTTTGGTGCGCGCGACCATCAGTCTGATAATAGCGATTAATTTGTTCGGCTAATAATTTGAGGTAACTTGCTTTATCAATTACCCCTGAGGCTTGCAACATAAAGTCGTCAATATAAGAAGTAAAGCCTTCAAACACCCATAGCAATGGCGTAAAGGCTTCCTTACGCAGATCTACGTCTAGCATGACATCTGGACGCACGGTCTTGACCCACCACGAATGAAAGTACTCATGACTACATAAACCTAAAAAGCGCTGATAGTCGGTACTTGGTATTTTAGGTTCATCAACACTTGGCAAGTCACGACGCGGCGTGATTAGGCTGGTTGAATTAATATGCTCAAGGCCACCATAATCTTGACCACTGGCATAAGTCATAAAGGTATAGTCGTCAAATGGCGCATCGCCTAGCCAATTCACATAAGCCTGACAAATCTGAGTCACATCTTGCTGCAACCGGCCCATGTTTGCATGGTGTTTGCCAGAGATAAAAAAGCGATGACTCAATGTCTGATGCCCATCATCCTGAATAATAAAACTAAACGACTCTTGAGCTGCAATCTCAAACGGATGATCTATTAGCTCATGGTAGCTGTCTGCCTGTAGACTGTAGCCATGCTTACTACTCCCATCCTGCGCATCAATGTGTAGATGAGTGGCTTCAAGACCACATGCCAGCACCACATCACTATTATCCTTGCCTTTCAAATCATCGTCCATTACCTGTTGACCGGCTGTAAATGCTGTGGGCACAATAAGACTCACTTGTACTGGTTTAAGCTCCTGTCCTTCAACGGCTAATGCGAGCGAAGTAAAGTTACCATACAAACGCTGCTGATCGACATAAGCGGTGCGTACCGATAAGTCGTAGCAGTAGACTTCATAATGCACCCTCAACGTCTGCCCTACTTCAACCTGCGGTAATTGCCAAGTATTTTTATCAATTTTATGGGCGCGATGTTTAGGATGACTATCCTTACTATTAGCTACGTTTTCTATTTGATAATGAACTGCCGTAATATTGCGAGCGAATTCACGCATCAAATAACTGCCGGGTATCCATGCTGGCAGCCATAAACACGGCGATGTCGTCTCTGCGATAAAGCTAAGCGTAATATCGACTAAATGCTCAGAAAAGCGAGTGAAATCGAGTCGATAACTGATGTCAGCTGCCGATTTACGCGAATCATGCTGATTTGATTGGTTGTCTAAAGAACTAGATACTGAAGTCATAGTAAATTCTTATTATGGTGTTTAAGGTTATGGTAGAAGCCTCGATAAGAAAACGCAACTGATAAGAAAAGAGTCATATAGTCAATACACTTTGAAAAGAATACAGAGTTATTGGGATAAATTTTTTCAAGCCTCTGTCTGGCAAAGCGCACAGCAAGCGAGGAAAATTTATACCAGTAACAAGTTAACAGAGCCGTATTTATATTATTCCGAACTGCCTATAAGTAACTTATATAGTAATAATTGGATTAATTTCATTAATATTTATATTTTTTATGTTTTTTGCCTTGAAAGTTATTACGACCATCTCTATTAAAGATGCTAACTGCTAAAGTTACTTTGATAAACTAAAATAAACTGATGATAATTGACTAATGATATGGCTTTGAGCTTACTGATTGGCTTTTTTAGGTTTATTGCAACCGCATTTAATTTTTTATATAGATATATTTAGGATAATTTATGACTACTATCGCAAAAGACACTGCCGTCAAATTCAATTACACCCTAAAAGACGACGAAGGCAACATTCTTGACCAATCTCCAGAAGGTCAACCACTTGCTTATTTGCATGGCCATAGCAACATTATTCCAGGCCTTGAGCAACAGCTAGAAGGTAAATCTGCTGGCGAACGAGTCAATGCAGTTGTTGAGCCTGCTGATGGCTATGGTGAGTATCAAGAACAAGCAGTGCAGCATGTGCCACGTGATAACTTCCAAGGCGTTGATGATATTCAGCCTGGTATGCAGTTCCAGTCAGAAGCTGGCGGCCAAGTAATGCTAGTGACGGTTACTGAAGTTACTGATGACGAAGTTACTGTTGATGCTAACCATCCACTAGCTGGCAAGCGTCTAACTTTTGATGTAGAAATTCAAGAAGTACGTGCAGCAACTGAAGATGAGCTAAACCACGGCCATGTACATGGTGCAGGTGGCGTTGAGCATTAATCTATCGTAAGTTGTATAGAGAATTAAACGACGGGTAAATTAATTTACTTGTTGTTTAAATGAGAAAAGCCAGTAGATATTGCTACTGGCTTTTTTAATGGGCTCATTTTACTAAATAAAAAACTTTTAGTAAGACTCAACTACAATAATTGAAAACGTTTGTTTCACCTAGATTATGCTTTCTTAAACGTAATAAAACCGCATAACGGCAAGCGCTACGCGGTTTCTGTTACTAACCATCCTTGTTAATGCTATGCCATATCCAATCCCAAGATACAGTATAACTGACAGGCATCCAGCCTTATCATCCGTAATCAGCAAACCATCCCTGAAACAATTTATAGACAACCTATAAATACCAATCCCTAGTATCAAAAATAGTATCGTCAAACTGTGCAGTAGGTCTATAATCGCAGATTACCCTATCTGTGGTAAGAGGCTATAGCGTCATTGCGTGTAAGCATATACTTACATTACTTTTTATTTAAGGTTTTATAGCCGTTTGCAGCTTCTCTTCAGGGCTAGCTGTCAGTTTAGGATCAGCACTAAGCATCAAATAAGCCGCTTCATTGATGAAAGCTTCATCCTCAGGTAACTGCGGACGTTTATCAGCTTTCATCTGACTACGTTCTTCAAATTTTGCATCCATTGCTGCCTGATAAGTGTTCCAATTGGCATACGGACGCTCACCAGTAGCTTTTAGACGCTTGTTTTCAGCT
The DNA here is from genome assembly GCF_040309845.1 of Psychrobacter sp. S1-30-MNA-CIBAN-0213. Taxonomy (NCBI): domain Bacteria; kingdom Pseudomonadati; phylum Pseudomonadota; class Gammaproteobacteria; order Moraxellales; family Moraxellaceae; genus Psychrobacter; species Psychrobacter sp. S1-30-MNA-CIBAN-0213. The sequence goes on from NZ_JBEOPE010000001.1 coordinate 168,240, forward strand.
TGTAGTGAGCGCTCTTCGATTAGTCTCATTTTCGCACGGCGACTGTCGATATCAAGTTCAATAGGTTTTTTCTCATCTTCCATATCACGAATGTCGTTCAAGGTCGATAGATAGACAAACTGCGGATTTTGTTGCTGACGAATTTTAGATTGCTGATTTAATGTTGCAAGCGTGTTTGAGCTGAACTTACCCTCAGGCTTGTATGCAGCCGTTCTGATAGTATCCCATGGCAATGCTTTTTTCTGTGCGCGCTCACCAAAGGTAGCATCATCATAGATATTGACCAACTCTATATCAGGTACGACGCCCTTATTTTGTGTACTACCACCAGTGATACGGTAGAACTTACGCTGGGTCAAAGTCGCAGAACCCAAAGCCAGATTATCTAGCTGAATTTGTGCGGAACCTTTACCAGTTGTGGTACTACCAACAACTAGGCCTCGGCCATAATCTTGAATCGCTGCGGCAAATATCTCACTAGCAGAAGCCGAGGCTAAGTTAGTAAGGACAACTATCTTGCCATCATATAGCTGTTTGCCGCCATCGTCATCGCGATACACTTGAATATTGCCACGGTTATCACGAATCTGTACTAATGGCCCACTCTTAATAAATAGCCCTAACATCTTCGCAACTTCATCTAACGAGCCACCAGGGTTATTACGTAGGTCGACTACGAGGCCATCGATATTTTCTTTGTTTAATTCTTTTAAAGCCTTTTCAGTATCGACACTGACACTACGATAATCTTCACCATTACGACGGGCACGATAATTTAGATAAAAACTTGGTATTTCAAGCACACCAATACGTTTTGGTGTCGCATCAATATTAGGACGCTGTACTTCTACGACACGCTGGGTTACGCCCGATTCTTCTTGCTGAATAATATCGCGAACCACAGTGACGGTACGGGCGCTTGCCTCCGGCGCACTAGGTTGACGCAACTTGAGCGTTACTGACGTTCCACGCTTACCGCGAATCAAGCCTACAATCTCACGTGTCGACCAGCCGACCACATCGGTCATGGTCTTGCCATCTTCAGCAATACCAACAATCAAATCGTTAGGCTTTATTTGCCCAGTTTTGGCTGCAGGTCCGCCATCGACTAAAGTAACGATACGCGTATAGTCTGGATTTTTGCGATCTGGACGAATAGAAACACCGATGCCTTCTAACTGCAAGCTCGATTGAATCTGTAGTTCGGTTGCTTGAATGGGTGCATAATAATTACTATGTGGATCATAGGTAAGCATAGCGGTATTTAGTACCGTTTCCATGATTTCGTTATCTTTAAGACGTTTCATCTGCCCTTGCTGACGTGACAAGCGGTTCAGTAAAATCTCGCTTGGCGTACGCTGATCATCACGAACTAAATCTTGACCACGCGTAATGTCTGGATTATCTAAGAATATTTGCTCTTTACCTTTTTCGCTTTCTTGACCCAACGTAATACTCATCAACTGGAATTTTAGCTGACGCGCCCAATAATCGCGTTGGTCTTTTTTGGTTTTAAAATGACTAAGCTTTTCACGGTCGAGAATAATGGTTTCATCACTGGTCAAATCAAGGTCGGTTTTGAGCATTCTTGTGGCCATCTCAAAATACTCATTTGAGCGTTTGCGATAGCGTTCAAAGATATCTACGCCGGCAGATAAATCACCACGCTTGAGCCGATTACCAAATTCACTAGCATATTTTTCTTTAAATTCATCAACATCAGACTGCAAAAACAACGTATGGTTGGGATCAAGATTATCAATATACATAGATAAAATTTCACTGCCCATCTTGCTATCAAGCGGCTGGTTCAGATAATGACTGCGATCTAGTAGTGCAGCGACTTGTCTAGTTGTAATTTTCTGTTCAGGAGTTTGGGCAAAGCCTGCGGTATCAGTGTTTGCCACTGCTGTGCCATAGCTTTGCGTCAAAATAAGACCCGCGACGCCAACTGACGCTACGCTGAGTAACCACTGTGCTGGTTGTTTTTTCATTATATGTACCTAGTTGTCTTAAGTGATAAAATACCTAAAGTATATCTTTTCTTGATTTAGCTTATTAGTAGAGAGCATTGAAGCCAATTCGCATCCAATACAATTGAACAATAATAAAAACGAATTTCATCATATTTTTAAGATTGTAATATCAATCAAGCTAGCATTAAAAGCTAGCAAACGCACTACCGTTGTTTTTATTTTTTCTGTACGAGCCAGTATAATTTACTAACAACGCCTAATTAAAAAGCATTTAATATTATCATGGTCATTAGTTTACAACTGTCTCAAACTGTATAAACAATCTTACACGCTACGCCTGCACATACCAAACTTTCTGTCATCTTTATTGTGCTTGCCATCATATTTATTATAGTCATCTAAGGTACTGTGTAGCCAAGGTTCAATACTTGAACGGTAATCAAGTTAAATCTATTGGCTACCTCAAACACTACCTGCAAGATCAAGATAGGTCTTAGGATTGATAACTGGCATAATATGTTGATAACTAAAGAGTAGTGCTTATTCATTTTGATCAATTGACTCAATAACACAATCAATAACAGAAACTAGTATCAGACAACAACAGAAATTAGCATTAAAAACTAACAATATAAGTGCACAGCACTCTAAGGATTTTGCAATGTATGGTGTATTAATGATCGATATCGATAGCACCGCACTGACGAATGAAGACGTCAGTTTGCTCAAACAAGCACAAGTTGGCGGAGTAATATTGTTCGCTCGCAATGTAGCAAATGCGGCTCAAGTTCGCACGCTTTGCGATAATATTCGTTGTCATAATCCTGACATTCTAATCGGGGTCGATCAAGAAGGCGGACGCGTCGCACGATTACGTGATGGGTTCACACCGCTACCGGCTATGGGTAAGCTTGGCGAGTTATTCGATCACAATCCTACTCAAGCCTTAAGTTGCGCCTATGATTGTGGTTATCTGATGGCAGCTGAGGTATTGGCGGTAGGTATCGATTTAAGCTTTGCTCCTGTGCTTGATAGAGACGGTATTAGCCAAGTAATCGGTGATCGCAGTTTTCATGAAGATCCACAGGTAATCGTTGCCTTAGCGACTCAGTTTATGCGTGGTATGAGGGCGGCTGGTATGGCGACTACGGGTAAGCATTTCCCTGGACATGGCGCTATCGCTCCTGATTCTCATGTAGCGGAAGCCATTGATAACCGCAGCCTTGATGAAATTTTAGCCAGTGATATGCAGCCTTTTGCTCAGACCCTACCGTGGCTCGATGCGTTGATGCCAGCACACGTGATATTTTCGCAGGTAGATGACAAGCCAGCAGGGTTTTCTAAAGTTTGGCTAAAAGACATTATTCGCGATCAACTTAAGTTCGATGGCGTTTTATTCTCTGATGACTTATGTATGGCAGGAGCGCAAGCAGCTGGTGATATCAGTGCACGTGTGCGTGCAGCTATTGAAGCAGGCTGTGATATTGCACTCGTATGTAATGATCGTGTTGCAGCCCATGAAGCGGCCAAAGCTGCTCAAGAGCTGCCCTATCCTAATCAAAGCCGAATCAAAACCATGTGCGGGCAGGTGCCTTCATGGCAAGGTGATCTTGAGTCTACTTGTCGCCAATTTGAATACTGGCAGCAAGCTAAAGACAATGTGCTGAACACGTTCTTTAATGCTCAGTCTGACAGTTCACTGTTTGAAACTGAGAATAGCGAAACTCTAGATCCGACGGCTTATAGATAATCGGCTTTTTGCCCATGTAGCCATATTATATACAGTATAAAAAACCGCATCTTAATTATAAGTGCGGTTTTTCTTTCTTAAAATTTAATGACGTAGTTAGTTTTACTGAGCATTTGGATCTAATGCAGTACCTTTACTTGGATCATCACCATCAGGTAATAAATCATCGTTGTTACTATCTAATGGATTCAAATCTGGATCGATAGAATTATTAGTGATTGTACTATTAGTTCCAGCCACTCCATCATTATTCAAGGCAGCTTCATCGTACACAGTAAACTCAATGCGACGGTTGCGGAAGCGCCCTTGTTCGGTTGAGTTATCAGCGATAGGATCGCTCTCACCCATACCTTTAGTCGTAAGCTTGGTCGCATCAACACCTTTAGATATAAGATATTCTTTTACCGCTTCAGCACGATCACGAGACAATTTCATGTTATAAGCGTTAGAAGCCTGATTATCCGTATGGCCGATAATCATCAGCTCCATATCAGGTACTTCTTGGATAAGAGTGGCGGCACGATCAAGGAATGGTTTATTTGCTTCTGGAATAAGTGCCGCATCAAGCTCAAAATTAACCACCTGTATACTCAAAGCACGAGCAACGTCGCGGGGATTTGGATTTTCACCAAGGTTGTCAATGGCGGCATCTGCTGCCACTAGGCTGTCATCAACCTCACCTTGTAAATCTAACGGTCCTTCGGCTCTTACTGTCATCGCTGGAGCAGCGGCTTGCAAGTCAGCAACTAGCTTATCGAGTATGCTTGCATCAGCAGAGTTAACAACAATCTCATTACCTTTAATAATCATACTAGCGTTTGGTACACTTTTAATGATTGGTAAGATAGAAGCCAATTGAGCAGCAGCTGGCATATCAGTTGCAAAGCCATCATCTACATCCGCTCGGCACTTATCAGCTTCATTCCCAAAAGTGCTACTCATCGCATTCATAACTGTTGTTTGTAACGCTTCATCACCGACATTCATACGGCAAGCATATAAGGTATTTGCTTCACCAGTAGAGATATGCAGCGCGGCTGGCTCAACATCGGCTGCTACTACGGTTTGTTCATCAGTGGCAGCTGATTGCTCAGTGACAACTGGCGTTGCGACAGGCTCGGGATTATCCTGACATCCTCTCAACAATGCCCAGGCTAAAGCGCCTAATATAATCAGACCTATAATAGGTAGTAACGCTTTCATAAAACTGCCTGACTCTTCTTCTTTGTGCTGTAGCGGAGCCATGCTTGTAGTATCAGAGATACGTGTACCAGCAGGAACAGCAGCAAGCATACCAGCAGGTATCACAGCACTGGCCCATGCAGGAATATGGTGCTGATAATCAGCGAAATTGTCACTCAAGAACTGCGGTACTGGCGTCGTACCTGCTAAACTTTTAATTTCATGATAAGCAAGTGGTGCTGCCATAGCTACTAGACCACGCGACGCAGTTGCATCGACATTATGAGCACCAGCAAGCTCACGTGAAATATTGTCACGATGCGAGCCATCAGTCCAGACGCGATCATAAAAACCCTGATCGTCACGCGCAATATTTTCATTAGAGAAACGACCATAAGTCTCTTTGTCTGCTAAACGCGCAGCAAAAATAGCATAGAACTGTTCAAGTAAATTTTTCTTAGCTGGAGATCGATCATCCCCTAAGACTGCTGGGCTAACAGTGCGTGTCAAATGACTAATAATATCCATAGTATATTCCCTCCAATTACTGTTGTTTTGTATAGCCTTCCCACTGTAAAACCAATGCAACTTCAACCTCGCTAGCCATATTAAGACATTACTTGGGATCAGTTTTTTATGAATGTTACATCGAGTTGACTACGTATATCTAAAAGAATTAAATATAAAAACTAACTATTATGAGCTTATGTATAAATGAATAAATTAAACCAAACCAAACCAAACCAAATGAAGATTTAAGTATTTTGTCTGTTAATTACTTTTAAATAATTCACTTTTGATCAATGTTTAAATCTATTTGACCATTTATTACCTTCAGCTAGTAGCTATTATATGAGTAATGAATAAGTCATCTCTACAAACACGCTGTTGTGCAAATGCTACATTAAGTAATTTTTCAGATGAAGCACGTAACTATATCGATAATACAGTACGAATTACTAACATAAGTATGAGAAATGGTGTAAGAAATCAAACATTTGCAATTACTATTGGTTAGATATTACGTGATATCACTGTGAAATTTTTACTATGATTTTGAAAGGCTGTACTGATGGACATAATCTAATTCGTAATTAAACACGTGAATTCGCATTAAACTTTACTGTCTTTTTTTGAAACGAAACCTGCCATATATTAAAAATAAATTCCAAGAAACTGATTCTAATAACGTTTTGCTCTATTTTTCTATGGTTCATTTATCTGTCTTGAGTCAGATTTTTATCAATGGGTCTTTCATTACGTAGCTTTTCAGCCACAATAGTAGTGTTTGCCAAATCATTAACTTCTGATGCTGACATAGAGCCTGCTGGAGTAGTAAATGCACGGTTATTGTTGGCATTGCTATTAAAGCTATTGTCAGGGTTATTATTACGTGGTGGTGCTGCTTCTATGATATCGTTCGTATTATCATCTGATTGCTGATAGTTCTGATTACGACTCACATCGTTATTGTTGGGATAGGTATTGTCATAAGTATTGTCTAGCGGTATATTTTCATTTGTGAACTCATTGTTATGACCATTCATCATACTCATATCGTTGTTAGCATCCTCAGCTACCCCATTGCGGTTCTCTAATGGTAAAGGCGCAGCGCTAGTAATAGCTATAGCAGGTACTAATGTTCGCATATCAACCAATAAGCGCTGGAGCAGTGTATCATCGGGTGCCTCTAAATTAAGAGTGTCCTGCTGCAACTGTAATCGCGCGAAGGGTACTGAACGCAGTAGAGTAAATATACTAGGCAAAGTTTTTACATCAATACTAGATAAGCTATTGGCAACGCCTTGTTGCACTCTCAGCTCACAAATACTCACTTGCTCTCCAAAGCTCATACTCAGCGCTTGCTTGAGCGCATTTTGCAATTCTGTATCGCCAACAGTCGCGGTACAACTATATAGACTCCCACTGTCATCTACTCCAACTACTAACTCAGCTGGTGTCAACACCTTAGCGACAGGCTCACTTGCCGGAACTACAACAGGCGAGGCAACGACTGGTACTGCGGGCCTCATATAATTAGGTTGAATGACTAACGCCCATACTAGACCAATTGCTACTAGGGTACCTACTAGTATCAAGACTCGGACTATTAGATCGTTTCTTCGATTACGAGTGCGTACATTTAGCCGGCTCTCAGAGACACCTGCATCATAATAATCTGATGGATTGGCATGAATAGCATCTATAGTATCGGTCAAAAGCGGCTCTTCATCTAATAGCAACGTATCATTTACGACCTCAGTAGTTTCTAGCGGGTCAATAGATAAGTTATCTGTTACAAATGCTTGTGTAGGTATGGTTTGTGTCTTATGAACAGCATCTGACATCACATTGGCACTGGTTACTGTAATATCATTAATGAGTGTATCCTTATCTAAACCCACATCATTACTGACTTCATTTATGGGTAATATCACCTCTTCTGCCCATACTGGCAAATAAGGTCTTACTGACAGTTGCTGTGCTTGTAAAAATGCAGGTAAAAACTGACCATTAGCCAGAATTTTGAGCTCTTGATAGGCTAAAGGCGCCGCGTTTATCAGAAGACTCTCAGTGGCCTGCGGATCAACATGATGAGTCGCTGCCAACTCATCAATCAACAATTGACGCAGGCTGACTATCGCCCAAAGCTGCTCGAATAAGGTAGAGCTTGTAGTTGACTGTATTGGTAGGTCTTGATCAGCACGTAGCAATTGTGAATACACAGCTGGCTGAGCTAAACGGGTAATTAAAATAGCATAAAACTGTTCAAGCAAACTGATGTGCGCCACGCTATTATCATCGCCTAAAACGGCTGTGGTAACAGTCTGGTCAAGTTGGTCAATGATAGTCATAAATACTGCCTTTGGCGGCGTGGATAGTAAATTAATAGAAATTTTTAAAAAGCGGTCATTATTTAATCGTTATTTATTAATTATAAAAATACTGGTTTTGCTTTGTAGTTGTTGGAATTTTAAATACAAGGTGCAATAACTATATATTTAGTCAGCGATTTTATTTGATTATCTGATTTAGCACAAATTTATATATTGCTATCTAATTAAGCAGCTGTAATATGGTTATGCATAATCAAATATAAAAACAGTTTTAAAAGCTACCAGTCATACCTACAAGACTTAAAAGATATAATGTTTGTGCGTTAAGTTAACCACTTATTAAGTATAATTTGTATACGTATGTAAATTTGTTCAACCTATGATTGTGATTTGATTTTATAATCCGCTCCATTGGTAACTCTTATAATAGTTACCAATATAGTTAGTTCGAAATAAAATCGATACGTTAATAGTCACGTGCTACTGGTATAAATTTTTATTGCGTGCTGTTCGCAAGCTTGATAGAGGCTGCAAAAAATTTACCCCAGTAGAACTGTATCGGTTTTAAAATGACCCAACTATATATATCTGTACATCAGATATCTAACAGAGAGTAAGTAGCAGGTACTTATTACTCACTATAAAATTAAAACTATAATTTTCGACGCATGGTAAGCTCTAACAATGTTGTGAAGCTTTATTGACTAGGCTTGTAACGTCTTTGTTTACCAGGCTTGACCTAAGGATTAATCTTTGTTTAACCACACTACTCTTATCATCATAGTCACGGTCATCGTGAGCTTGTTAGCATGGCAAAACAAAGTGCTATTTAACCGACTGATATTCTACCCGCCAGCAGTGAGCGATTGTCAATGGTATCGCTTTGTCAGTCATGGTTTTATTCATGCTGATAGCATGCACTTGCTATTCAATATGTTTACTTTATACTTTTTTGGTCGCGCTATAGAAGGGCTGTATCAGCCATTCTTGGGTGGGTATGGTTTCATTGTCTTTTATTTATTGGCCATCATTATTGCGATGATACCAAGCTATATTAAGAATAAGAAAAATGCCAGTTATTTAAGCTTAGGTGCATCGGGCGGAGTATCGGCGGTATTGTTTGCTTTTATACTATTAGCGCCTTGGGAAACCATTTATCTTTTTGCCATTGTTCCTATTCCTGCGATACTATTTGCAGTCGCTTATGTCGCCTATAGCATCTATGCGGATAAGCGTGGCGGCTCTAATATCAATCATATGGCACATATGTGGGGCGGTGCGTTTGGTGTAATAGCGACAATCATTCTCGAACCACAAGTACTACCACATTTTATTAATGCACTACTCTCTCCTAGCTTTTAGTTCACTTTTTAGTTCAATTTGTTTTTAGGTTTTGACAACGATTTATGATTATAGATATTATTGGTGATGTTCATGGTTATGCAGACAAGCTAACTGGCTTGCTTGAGCAGTTAGGTTATGTCCATAATGGTCATTACTTTGTACCGCCAGACGGTCATCGTGCGCTCTTCATTGGTGACTTAATTGATCGCGGCTCCCAGCAATTAGCCACGCTTGAGATTGCCTTTGCCATGCTAGATGCTGGCGTCGCCGATATAGTGATGGGTAATCATGAATATAATGCGCTTGCTTTTGCAACGCGTGATTCAAACAATCCTGAACGTTATCTACGCTCCCATAATGACGTGCATACACGCCAACATGAAGCTTTTTTAGCTGAAGTGCCATTTGGCTCAGAGTCGCATCAATATTGGCTACAGCGTTTTTATGAGATTCCATTGTGGATTGAGACCGATTACGCCTGTTTTGTCCATGCTTGCTGGGATGTAGACAGTATGGCGCTGCTTAAGCCATTACTCACAGCTGATAACTGCCTGACTGCTCAGGCCCTCCAAACGACTTCAGAAGAATTTACCGAACCGTTTGATGCGCTAGAGCGTGTGTTGAAGGGTGTGGAGACACCGCTACCTGACGGCATAGTAATGGTAGATAAAGAAGGTACTAAACGCTCGCGCGTGCGGGTACGTTGGTGGCTTGATGAATTAAAATCACGCACGCTTTATGAGATTGCTCGCGCACCTGCTTCAGCCCTTGCTCAGATTCCAATCGATGCCCTAGCTGAGAATATAGACTTCGCTATAAAGACTTACAAGCCAGTGTTCGTCGGACATTATTGGTTGACAGGCGAGCCTGAACCACTTAGCGCGCAAGTCGTTTGTACGGATTATTCAGCGGCTGTTGATAGTGGCTATCTGACTTGTTATCAGCTTGATACCACCCAGCCATTACCTCTAAGTCCTGCGAATTTTGTGCAATATCTCAACGATTAATTGCTGCGTATCAATTGGATATTAAGACCAAATTGAGCCTGTATTGATACAAAGATTAAGCTAGCTTTTAAACTAATGCTAAAACTTGGCTTTACGGCTATGCCATAATTTTTGTATGATGGTCGTTTTGAGGATATCTCATCATGAGTACTGGATCGGCTACCGAAAACCCTAATTCTATCTCCTCTCCTGCTGGCCAACCAAAAGTTGGTATTATCATGGGCTCACAGTCTGATTGGGCAACTATGAGCTGTGCAGCGCAGCTATTGGCTGACTTCGATATTGCCTTTGATTGCGAAGTAGTCTCTGCCCATCGCACACCCGATAGATTATTTGATTATGCGAAAGGGGCTAAAGGCAAAGGCCTTCAAGTAATCATTGCTGGTGCAGGTGGCGCAGCCCATCTACCAGGTATGTGTGCCAGTCAAACGCCACTTCCTGTATTCGGTGTACCAGTTAAGTCCTCGATGCTTAGCGGTTGGGACAGCTTGCTGTCTATCGTGCAGATGCCCAAAGGTGTGGCCGTCGGTACGTTAGCCATTGGTACTGCTGGTGCTTATAATGCAGCCCTACTTGCGATTCAAGTGCTAGCCTTGCATGATGAGTCAATTGCTACTAAGCTGGACAGCCTGCGTCAAACGCAAACCGAAACTATCTTAGCCAGCCCAACGCCTGGTATTATCAATTACTAGATATCGAATTAGTTACTGAATACGAAAACCTCTAACCATTCTGAATTTTTCGTTGAGATAAATTGAATTTAATTGTTCTTCACTTGATATTTAATTTTAGATAGGTTCTACTGAATACAAGGTGCATATGTTGCACCTTTTCCTATTTTAAACCGTTAGTTTTAATTCATTTTTAATCCAAAGAGTCCCTCATGACCACAGCCAATGCTTATCCTCTTACTCAAACTATCCATACCATCGGTATCTTAGGCGGTGGTCAGCTCGGTATGATGCTTGCACAAGCTGCTATGCCACTCGGCTATCAATGTGTATTTTTAGAAGACAACCCTGATTGCCCTGCCAGTCTTTATGGACAGGTATACAGTAACGAGCAGTTGGATAGTTTTATTGCTGCAGCTGATGTGTTTACTCTAGAGTTTGAAAATACCCCAACAGTGATTGTCGAGCAGTTGGCAAACTTAGCAGTAACTGGTAAAAAACAAGGCATGTTTCCGCCGCCGATTGCCCTTGATATCGCTCAAGATCGCTTGAAAGAAAAACAGATGTTTAATGAGCTGGATATTGCTACCGTACCTTTTATGGCGGTCAGCACTCAAGCTGAATTACAACAAGCCTGCGAACAATTAGGCTTGCCTATCGTTCTTAAAACCAGTCGCGGTGGTTATGACGGCAAAGGTCAGTATGTCATCAAGCAAGATAGCGATATCAAAGCCGCTTGGCAAGATCTTAAAGATGCGGTCAGCGGTGAAGGCAGTTTAACGCCAACCCCTGCACCACTCATTGCAGAAGGCTTTGTTAACTTTAGCCGTGAAGTCTCTATCATTGCAGCACGCGCCCAAGACGGTAGCGTACGCTGTTACGATTTGGTCGAAAACCATCACCATCATGGTATTTTGGCCAAGACCCAAGCACCTGCCGTTGGCACTAGCCACATATTTAAGCAAGCGAAAGAAGCCATCACTACTGTCATGAACCATTTAGATTATGTAGGTGTTATGGCACTAGAATTGTTCGTTACTAAAGACACTCGCGGTCATGACTATCTGCTTGCCAATGAGATTGCACCGCGTGTGCATAACTCTGGACACTGGAGCATTGAAGGCGCGATTACCAGTCAATTCGAAAACCATATCCGCGCAGTAGTTAACTTACCTTTAGGCGATACAGATAACGTCCATCCTTCGATTATGATCAACGTGCTGGGACAATATCCTGATATCAACGCCGTACTGGCTATCGATGGTGCTCACTATCATAGCTATCACAAAGCTGAACGGGAAGATCGTAAAATTGCCCACATTACCCTGATGCCTAATGACGTGACCGACTTGGAATCTTCAATGGCTAAATTGGTGGCCGTTTTACCCAACAAGGTTGGCTTAGATAAAGAATATACGCCTATCCAAGAAAGTCAAAAACAGCCATCTGAGCCAGACAATCAAGATGTCCCAGAGCTTGGTGGCGAAAATGAAACAGCAAGCGCAAACACTGACTTAGCAAATAAAGACAGTAAAATGGATAGTGCGGTAGACGTTAAGGCAAAGAAAGATAAGGCTAAAAAATAATGCAGATTTGGGTGGATGCTGATTCGGTACCATTAATTGCTAAAGATTTGATCGTAAAGACTGCCGAGCGTACACAAACGGTGGCGATATTCGTTGCCAATCAGCCAATCAAACTACGTAAGTCACCGCTACTCGTCATGACAGTGGTGCCATCGGGGTTTGATAAAGCTGATGATTATATCGTAGAACAAATACAACCAGGCGATTTGGCTATTACTAGCGATATCCCTTTAGCCAATGATATTTTGGACAAAGGTGGCATGGTTTTGACAACGCGCGGTATGGTCTATGATAAAAACAATATCAAGCAAAAGCTCAATATGCGTGACTTTATGGATACTATGCGCGGCACTGGCGTGTTAGAGCTACAAGAAATGAGCGGACAAAAACCTTATGGCGACCGTGACAAAAAAGCTTTCGCCGATGGATTAAATAAACTAGTGCGTTAACTTTTTAGTTCTTAATCCCATTTACCTTGCAAACCTTATACACTCTATAACTAAACACTATGCAACTGGCACGCTTCATAACGAAGTGTGCTATCTATTCTTGTTACTGTATATACAGTTTTTAGTACTTACTTTTAGTACTTATATTTAATATGAAGTCTTCGAATAAAAAGTACTTTTGTTATAAAGATATATAGCATAACGATAATATGAACAAGAATAGGGAAGATTATGAAAATTTTAGTCATAGGTGCAAGTGGTCGCGTTGGTAGTGATATGGTTGAACAGTTATTAGCTGATAATCATCAAGTAGTTGGCACTACCCGTCAAGATGAAAAATTATTTAATGATGATAATTACACACAGTTGGATTTGGATATTACTGCAGATAAAGACGCTATCCAAAGCCAAATTACTGATGATATCGAGGCGATATATTTTGTAGCAGGTTCTGGCGGTAAAGGTGTGTTAGAAGTTGATTTGCATGGTGCAGTCAAGACCATGCAAGCGGCGCAAGACAAAGGTATTAAGCGTTATATTATGCTGAGCACAGTGTTTTCACTGGATACTAGCAAATGGGATAGCCCTGCCATCACTGATTTAAAAGACTACTATATTGCTAAGCATTATGCGGATCAGTGGTTAGTCAATAATAGTACGCTTGACTACACTATCGTGCAGGCAGGTGCTCTAAAAGAGCGTGCTGGTACTGGTAAAATCGCTGTAAATAGTAATGAAGCTGGTGAAAATACCATTGAAGACGTTGCTGCTACGTTAGTTGCAGTATTAAATGCAGATAATACAAGCAAGCAAGTCTTTAGTATGCAGAATGGTGACACCGCTATTAGTGACGCTATTGAAAAACTATAATAAAGCGTAGCGCTATAATAGTTAAAGCAATAGAAAAGCGAGTAAGCCGAAAGGTTTGCTCGCTTTAATTTTGGAATGTTTTGTAAAGTAATTTTATTCTTAAAAGCTAGAGTAACGGAGAGAATTGTTGCAAGGCAAATTGGTGGCTAGACAAATTAGTGCTAGGCTAAGTCGCTTGGAAAAGTAATAACTTCTTCTAAGCAAGTTGCTCCTGTTATTACCATTAGCAGTCTATCTAGACCTAACGCAATACCGCTACAAGCTGGTAAATTATCACAAGCAGTAAGCAGATGCTCATCTATAGGCATTGGCGGTAAGCCATGACGTTGACGCAATAGATTGTCTTGTTCAAAACGCTGCTTTAATGCTGTACCGTCTGCCAGTTCATCATAGGCATTGGCAATCTCAATCCCATTGATATATAGCTCAAATCGTTTAGCGACTAGGTTGCCATCCTTGTCTAGGTCGGTTTTTGCGAGTGCCGCCGTTGCAGGCGGATAGTCGATAATTAACGTCGGTAACTCGTGCCCTAGATTTGGCTCAACAGCATGACTGAATAGTAAATCCAACCACCCTTGCCGACTGTGCTCTTTGTTATCTATATCAGTACTGAAATCAAAACCTGCCAAACCTTTGTCTTCTGCTACCGCTATCAGTGCTTCTATACTAGCCGTCAGCGGATGAATACCTACAAAGTCCATAAATGCGTCAACATAACGATAGTGATTCATGACCACCGGATAGCCATATAACGCCTCTAACAATTGACCCAGTTCGTCAGCCAAATCTGTCAGGCTGTAATACGGCTGATACCATTCAAGCATGGTAAATTCAATATTATGCCGTGTCCCTATCTCATTATCGCGAAATACAGAGCAAATCTGATAAATAGGCACCTGCCAGCTGGCAAGAAGACGCTTCATCGCAAACTCAGGCGAAGTATGTAGATAATAAGTACGTGGCTTATCTTGGTAAGTTACTCGCGCAGCCACTGATTGCAAAAAGGTATCGGTATTACCTGCTTGCGATAGCAATGGTGTCTGCACATCGAGCACTTGACGCGTTGCAAAAAATTGGCGAATATCACTAAGCAGTTTTGCGCGCTTTTGTGCCATTGCAAGCGTCATAGTTGGGGCGTAGGTAGGCTTAGAAGTATGAGTAGAGGTATTGCTTGACTGATTCATTACTATCCAACATGGTTTATGAACAATGTATTTTTGAAATTAGCATTTTTAAGATTTAAAACTGCCACTCACGCCGTAGATGATAATCACGACGCAGCTGATCAAAATCAGCGCCACTCACCTGTCCATCAGTTACTTTTTTGCGCAGATCTCTATCATCTCGCATAATGTCATAAAACTTTATCAGCCTATCTGGATAGGTTTTAAGCTCAGACCATAAATACATATTGACTGGTAATAGCTGCTGCATAGATTGTGTAGGTGTGACCGCAAATGCTTCACATAATGCATCATAGACCATTTGCGTACCGCGCAGCTTACCTTCTAAGGTATAACCAGCGATATGCGGTGTGGCGATAGCCAACTTTGATAATAACTGCTCCGATACTTGTGGTTCGTGCTCAAATACATCGAGCACTACTTGGCGCTTATTTTCCTCAATGTCAGCTTGTAATGCTGCTGCATCGATAACTGGACCGCGTGCACTATTAATCAGCAAAGTTTCTGACGGCATAGCATCTAACGCGGTTTTATTAATTAAGTGCCGCGTTGGATAATCGCTACCAGTAGGGTTATTATTGTCTTTTTTATCCGTGAGCGGTACATGTAAGCTGATAAAGTTACTTTGGCTAATGACATGCTCAAAGCTCGCATTATTAATATTCGATGCAGGTAGTAGCGGATCATAACCCAATACTTGCCAGCCAAGATCAGTAGCGTATTGTGCAAGTACGCTACCAATATTGCCAAGCCCAATAATACCCAATGTTGGTGGCGTCAATGTCTGCTGCCAATACTCTGGACGTAAGGTTAAGATAGCCGTCAATACATATTGCGCGACCGAATGCTTGCTACAACCAGCCGCATTAGCAAAGGTTATATTGCGCTCTGCTAAGTAGCCTTGGTCTACATGATCGGTGCCAATCGTTGCTGAGCCGATAAACTTAACACTATGGTTATCTGCTAGTAAAGTTGCATCTACTGTTGTCACAGAACGGATTAATAAAACATCTGGTTGCAGCTCGTCAACTAACTGGGCGTTGATATCTCGTCCAGCAACTTTGATAATATTGACCGTCTGATAAATATCTTGACCTAGCGTTTGCTCATTAAAAAAATCTTCAAGACCAGCGATGTTGCTATCAGCAATGATAGTGAGCTTGTTGGCAGCTTTAGATGGTTTATGAGCTAACTCGTCAGATGAGAGAGTGGTAGGTGTAACAGAGCCAGAGCTTATAACATTAGGCATAGATGAGCGCCTCTTTTGATTGTGGATAGATAATATTAATATATGCTTTTGATAGATAGGTAGTGCTATTTACTGCCGAGCTGCCAACAAGGCCTAATTACAACACCCACCTTAGCATACGCAATAGGGAAAAATAGTAAATAGCTTGCAATACTACTAGGTAGAGATTTAACTATTTTTATTTACTCTCTTATTCTTCACTTGATCATCAAAGTCTAACAGCATCTGATTGTCTGTCAGTACCACCTCTTTTGGCGCAAAAATCTCGTCTCTATGCTGAGATATCCATTCACGCCATACAGCAAGCCCGATAGCTAGCACTACTGGTCCGATAAACAAACCTACAAAACCAAAAGCCGTAAGACCACCTAATACACCAATGAAAATAATAATAAAAGGAATTTTAGTCGCGCCACTAATAACGATAGGACGAATCAAATTGTCCACCCAGCTAATGACTAAGATTCCCCACAATGCTAAACCGATACCTTCTGTTGTATGACCTTGACTCAGCAGCCAAAGCGCTACCGCACCCCACGCAAATGGCGTACCAAAAGGTATTAACGCTACCATAAAGGTCACAATCGTCAATAGGATAGGACTTGGTGATCCTGAAAAATAATAACCAATGCCTGCAAGCAGTGCTTGTGCCAATGCTGTCAGACCAATACCGTAAACTACCGCGCGGGTGGTCGTACCAACCGAGTCAATATAACCATCAATTCGATTGCCAATGATATTGCGCAAGGCCTGACGAATCTGACGAACTAGGCTGGTACCATCACGATAAAAGAAAAACAAGGTCATTAGCGCCATGCCAAGTTTAGCTAAAGTGCTGAGTACCACGTCCAGTGCTACCTTACCGTAGTACAAATGCGACTGAATCCACGCGCGGAATGCTTCAAGCGTACCTTCAGGGTTTTTATTAATTTGCCATAATATATCTTTGACCTGCTGACCGATTACCGGTAGCTCTTTGAAATAATCTGGTACATCGAGGTAGCCAACTTTGACACGGTAAATTAAGTTACTGTAGAGACTAAGCGCCTCTTGTTGCAAAATAAACACCCCTATCACTAGCGGCACCCCAATAATCAAAGAGATACTTATCGTCATGATAGCAGCACTGAAATCTGGACTTAATCTGACTTTCTCATGAAAAAACTTATAAATTGGAAACGTAACGTAGGCCAAAATCGCTGCCCATAATGCAGGTACAATAAAAAACTGCACCACTTGAAAGCACAAAATAAATAGCATTACTAATAGTGTAATAGCGAGCAGGCGTTGAATTACAACTTCTTTTGTCCAGTTTTCAATCATAGCTTTTGAACCAAGAACTGACAGCAAAAACTTAGCACGCTTTTACTGCAAAATTTATAAATGTGTAGGCAACAGCCTATAGATGACGTCTATAAACTATATCCATATACGAGGACGTTGTTCAATAAATTTAAAGGTACTCAAACATCGATTTTTGTGATTAATACCGTCAACTATATCTTATTAACGGCGTAATAACTCACATACGATAACAAATAATTTGCTAACTAAAATTATCCACTCAACTGTGCTAAGTTAGTAAAAAAACTTAATTATGAGCACCTATTATGCAATAGCGTCCTGCAAATAAACAATGATGTGTTGTAATTTTTACTTACAATTTCGTTTTTATCAATTAAAAACGAACGTTTAGATGGTTTATAAAGATTACTGTTAAATACTCTAGGCTAAAACAACTGATGCGTCATCTGTAAAGGTAAATCACCGCTACGTTCTCGTAGGCTATAAAATTGATGTTATACTAAAGCTATTACTTTATTTTTTATAATACTATGCAAATTTTTCATACAATATCCTGCGCAAATGCCAGCATTGTAGGTTACAAACATGCTATTAGTATTGATTAATTACCACCATTCTACGGAAAACTCTTAGAATACAGCCTAACATTTAAGGCAAAGTGCTTAGGCAGGGCATAACTGCTAGCACAATTCTACAGATATCTTGTTTTGGGCTAATAATAGTCCTCCAAATTTTCATTGATATATCTACAGGAACAATAACAATGTCAAAAGACACTGATAACTCTAACCTTACGGCAGAAAATTCTGCTAATACGACCAATATACCGCCCAACGCTGTCACCTTTGCTTTAGCTCAATCACATTTCTTAGTAGGTGATATTACTGCCAATGCTGAAAAAATGCGTCAACTTGCTATTCAAGCGCGTGACCAAGGCGCTGACGTTATTATCTTTCCAGAACTAGCCTTATTAGGCTATCCCCCACAGGATTTGCTGTTGCGCCCAAGCCTATCTGGACGTATTAAAAGCGCCTTATCGACTTTGAGTGATATCCAAGATATTGTAATGATTGTTGGTTATCCACATGTTGACCACCATGGCACCTTTAACTCAGCAGCTATCTTGCATAATGGTCATCAAAAAGGCTTTTATCATAAGCAGTTTTTGCCAAACTATGGTGTGTTTGATGAGCGCCGTTATTTTGATAAAGGGCGTAATCAAGTTTTATTTGATTATAAAGGCATTACTATCGGGTTACTTATCTGCGAAGATTTATGGGAAAAAACCCCCATTGCTGATCTTAAGCAGCAAGGCGTAGACCTTATTGTTAGTCTAAATGCTTCACCATTCGAAGTGGATAAGCAAAATGTACGTAAAGCCATGCTGACTAAGCGTAGCCGCGAGCATAAAATGCCGATTGTTTATGTTAACGCCGTTGGCGGTCAAGACGATTTAGTATTCGATGGTGGTTCTATCGTTACGCAAGCCGATGGCTCTATCGCTCACGAAGCATCGCGCTTTATGGATCAGTTAATGCTCGCTACCTTGAACGTTGACACTTGCAAGTTTGACACTCAATCCAAAGCACCGCTGACACTTAGCCGTGAGTCGGAGATGTATCAAGCTTTAGTCGTTGGATTACGTGATTACGTTAATCACTCAGGATTTACCGGAGTTCTCGTTGGTCTGTCAGGCGGTATTGATTCAGCCTTAACCTTATGTATTGCAGTGGATGCACTAGGTGCGGACAAGGTCTATGCCGTTATGATGCCTTACGAGTTTACCTCAAAGATTAGTTTAGAGGACGCCCAAGCACAAGCTCGCCGCTTAAATGTCTCTTATACGGTTTGCCCTATTTTTGATGCAGTTGAAGGTATTCGTCATACGCTAGCGCCGCTATTTAACAAGTCACCTGCTGATACTACTGAAGAAAACATTCAAGCACGGGCGCGCGGTGTCATCTTAATGGCATTGTCTAATAAGTTTGGACATTTAGTCATCACGACGGGCAACAAGTCTGAGATGGCAGTGGGCTACTCGACGTTGTATGGCGATATGGCTGGCGGCTTTGATGTCCTAAAAGACGTTTACAAATCGCAAGTTTATAACTTGGCAAGCTACCGTAACCGTTTAGAAGATACGCCAGTGATTCCTGAGCGCGTCATTACTCGCCCGCCGTCAGCTGAGCTGCGTCCTGATCAAAAAGATCAAGATAGCTTACCTGATTATGACGTATTAGATGGCATTTTAACCTTGTATGTCGATGAAGATATGGGTTATCAAGCGATTGTCGATAAGGGTTTTGATGCCGATATGGTCGCCAAAGTGATTAAGATGGTAGACAATAGCGAACATAAACGTCGTCAAGCACCGATTGGTACTAAAATTAGCCAGAGAGCTTTTGGACGTGAGCGTCGCTATCCATTGGTTAATAAATGGTCAGTCAATGGCTAAGTACTTAAAGCTTTAGTAAAACTATATTATTGACATCACTTTTTATTATTAGCTGGGCACTTGCTCAGCTTTTTTAGTAGCAGTACACTAAGTTTAAGTATTTTTTTTAAAGACTTTATTTGAGTAAGGCTATCTGGCATAGCATCTATCAATGTATAAACTATGACTGTGCTTAGTATTACTTATTATGCTATACCTTCATTTGTTTTCAAACCTTCCTTCCTTTGAGTACTTCATGAGTCTGCTAACCGCTAGTATTTTTCTTCTTTTATTGCTTGCTTTGAGCGCCTTTGTTTCTGCTGCCGAAATTGCAATCGCAGCTGGCCGCAAAATTAAACTGCAAATCATGGCAAAAGAAGGAGAAGTCCGTGCACTTGACGTTCTTCATATGCAGGAAAACCCTGGTAGCTTTATCACTGTGGTGCAAGTCGTTCTAAACGCAGTTGCTATTTCAGCTGGTGCGGTGGGTGAGTCAGCAATTAGTCCTTATCTACAGCTTTTGTTCAATAATGAAGCAGCGGCTTCCATTATATCGTTCGTATTAATCACGAGTTTGTTCTCTCTGCTCGCTGATTTGATGCCTAGACGCTTAGCGATGTCTAACACTGAGATTATAGCTGTACGGCTCGTACGACCAATGATGCTTTTAATTTTTATATTCAAACCAGTTATCTGGATATTTGATGGCGCAGCAAATATCATTTTTGAGATGCTGGGCATATCAACCACACGTCAAGACGATATGACGCCAGAAGATATCTATGCAATGATGGATGCTGGAGCCGAAGCTGGTGTCCTTAAGAAGCAAGAGCATCACCTGATAGAAAATATCTTTGAGATGCAAGAGCGTACCGTAACCTCAGTTATGAATCCACGCGAACATATCGTTTATTTTGATACCAACACAAGCACTGAAAAAGTAGTCGAGGTCATGATTGAGCAACCACATAATAAGTTTTTGGTTTGCAGCGATGATGATTTAGAACATATTGTTGGTTATGTAGAGTCACGTAGTTTTTTAGCTTTAGTGCTTAATCAGCAAGAGGTCAGCTTAACAGACAAAGCATTACTGAAACCGGCGCTCTTCGTTCCTGATACGTTGTCGTTATTTGAAGTATTAGAGATGTTTAAATCTACTGGTGCTGACTTTGCTGTTATCGTCAATGAATATGCCATGGTGGTTGGTGTCATCACTCTCAAGGATGTCATGAGTATCGTCATGGGCGAGCTTGTCACTCTGGAAGATCAGCCTATTGTCCAACGAACTGATAACTCTTGGTTAATCGATGGTATGACACCAATTGAAGACGTGATTCGTGCTTTAGACATTGTTAACCTACCTCGTAACCAAAACTATGAAACCATTAGCGGCTTTATGATGTACATGCTACGTAAAATCCCTAAGAAAACTGACACTATCGAATATGCCAATTATCGCTTCGAAATATTAGATACTGATAAGTTAAAAATCAATCAAATGTTAGTGACCAAACTTGAAGAAACTGTGTAAGGGGCATAAAACCTTCTTTCGCTAATATAGGACTGAATGGCCTAACATACTGATTGCTAATGAGCAGATACTTTAATTCATTCACGTTCGCCAAATATTGCTGTGCCAACTCGTACCATAGTAGAGCCACTAGCAATGGCGGCAACCATATCATTACTCATACCCATACTTAGGGTATCCCACGAATGTAAGTCAGGATGTCTTTGCCTTACCTCTTCAAATAACTGTTTAGTGCGCTCAAAGGCATTGGTGTCAGCTTTGGCAGGAATAATCATTAAGCCTCGCAATTGCAGACGTTCGTATTCTTTGATAGCCGCTATTAAGTCTGGCAAATCCTCAGGACGACAACCTGATTTACTGTCCTCGTCATCTATATTTAGCTGAATTAACACGTTGAGTGGCGCCATACCTTCTGGACGTTGATCATTCAAACGCTTAGCAATGATGTCGCGCTCAAGCGTTTGTACCCAATCGAAATTTTCAGCGATATCACGAGTCTTATTACGTTGAATATGCCCAATATAATGCCATACGATCTGCTCAGTTTCGGGTTGCTGTTGCAACGCTTTAATCTTTTCAATGGCTTCTTGAAGATAATTTTCACCAAAGTCACGCTGACCTTGCTTAGCTAGTGTCGCAATCATGCTTGCAGGTTTGGTTTTTGAGACTGCGAGCAATTTTACCTTGCTGGATATGACTCTACTAGACTCTAGCTTATCAAAGGATTCATGATCTGCTGTTAAATTACCTGCTTGTACACAAGCGTCGCTAACTTGTTTATTCACCCGTTGCCAATTGGCAATCAAAATATCGTCATTCATATTACTCTCATCTTTATTAAAAATATTATCCACTAAATAGTGCTTAAACCGCACAATTATCAAAAACTTTAGGAAAGTGAACCGTTGGTCGCCTATATTTACATTTAATCTGTTTCTTTTATGATTAAATTTGACTATTATTGTTATTATATTGTTACTTTACCTAGCTTATGCTGCTAAAATTAGCATTGATTGTAAAAAGAGTAACTTCAATATTCTTATTCTATTAAATGCGCCCACTTAGCACTTTTACGTTGATACGGTTGTGGAAGCGCCAAAATAATTTTGATATAGAGCTACTTCGTTACTCGTTTTACTTACTGTATTGATTGATAGGAATGTTTGACCATGGCTGAAAAAAGCAATTTAAGCATAGAAGATCTGTTGCGATTCACTGTTAAGCATAAAGCGTCAGATTTACATCTCTCAGCTGGAATGCCGGCCGTTATTCGAGCCGATGGTGAGATTACCCGTATTAACATGCCAGTGATGAGTCATCAAGCAGTACATCAGCTAATTTATGACATCATGAATGATAAACAGCGTGCAGATTTTGAGGAATTCTTTGAGACGGATTTTTCTTTTGAAATTCCAAATCTAGCTCGCTTTCGGGTAAACGCTTTTAACCAAAATCGCGGTGCCGGTGCTGTATTTCGTACTATTCCATCAGAAGTTCTAACTTTAGAGGATCTAGGCATGGGAGAGGTATTTAAGCGTGTATCGAACTTCAAACGCGGTGTGGTTCTTGTCACTGGTCCTACTGGTTCTGGTAAATCTACGACACTTGCTGCGATGATCGACTATATCAATGATACGCGTAAAGAACATATTTTGACCATTGAAGATCCTATCGAATTTGTCCATCAATCCAAAAAAAGCCTCATTAACCAGCGTGAAGTTCACCGTGATACCTTAGGTTTTGAGCCTGCATTGCGCTCAGCGCTACGTGAAGATCCAGATGTTATCTTGGTTGGTGAGCTACGTGACCTTGAAACTATTCGTTTGGCCTTAACCGCTGCTGAAACTGGTCACTTAGTATTTGGCACCTTGCACACCAGCTCCGCTGCCAAGACGATTGACCGTGTGATTGATGTTTTTCCTGCTGCTGAAAAAGACATGATTCGCGCAATGTTATCTGAATCTTTACAGGCCGTTATTTCACAGACGTTACTACCAAAACAAACCGGCGGACGTGTTGCTGCTCACGAAATTATGTTAGGTACACCAGCTATTCGTAACCTAATACGCGAAAACAAAATTGCCCAGATGTATTCCGCTATCCAGACTGGTGCTGGTGACGGCATGATTACCCTCGATCAAACGCTCAAAAATTTAGTGACTAAAGGTACGATTAGTAAAGAGGTTGCCCGACCTTATGCTAAGCAGCCTGAAGCGTTTATATAGTGCTGATGGCACCCAAATATGTTTTACAATATTGTTAATATTTTCACTTTATTCTCTTATAACACACTTTTAATTTGGATATGATATGGACTTCGACAAACTACTACAACTCATGGTTAAAAAGAACGGCTCTGATCTATTTATCACAGCTGGCGTAGCCCCTTCTATGAAAATAAATGGCACTATCTGCCCTGTGGGACAGGCGCCATTGACTGGTGAGCAAACGCTACTTTTGGTCAAAAGCCTTATGACCTACAATCAGCAAAAAGAGTTTGAAGACACTAACGAATGTCAATTTGCCATCTCAGATAAATCGCAGCTAGCACGCTTTCGTGTTAGTGCTTTTATGCAGCGTGATATGGCAGGGATGGTTCTAAGAAAGATTGAAAATAAAATACCAACGGTTGAAGAGCTGCGCTTGCCGCCCTCTCTAAAAGAGTTGGCAATGAGAAAGCGTGGTATTATTTTATTGGTAGGTGCAACGGGTACTGGCAAATCGACAACGCTTGCTTCGATGATAGGTCATCGTAACCAAAACTCCCATGGTCATATTATTACCATCGAAGATCCGATAGAGTTCGTACA
Organism: Psychrobacter sp. S1-30-MNA-CIBAN-0213; assembly: GCF_040309845.1. Lineage (NCBI taxonomy): Bacteria > Pseudomonadati > Pseudomonadota > Gammaproteobacteria > Moraxellales > Moraxellaceae > Psychrobacter > Psychrobacter sp. S1-30-MNA-CIBAN-0213. The sequence continues at coordinate 192,425 of NZ_JBEOPE010000001.1, forward strand.
TGAGCATAAAGGCTGTATTATTACGCAACGTGAAGTTGGTGTCGATACTTTATCGTTTGAAGCAGGTCTAAAAAACACTCTGCGCCAAGCCCCTGACGTTATTCTAATCGGCGAGATTCGTAATCGTGAAGTTATGGATTATGCCATTCAATATGCTGAAACAGGGCATTTAGTTTTTGCAACGTTACATGCAAATAATGCCAACCAAGCTATTGATCGCATCATTCATTTCTTTGAGGCTGATCGTCATAATCAGTTATTCATGGATTTATCACTTAACTTACAGGCCATTGTTGCTCAACAGCTCATTCCAACCCCAGATGGTAAAGGCTACCGTGCCGCCATTGAAGTTCTACTGAACTCGCAGCTAATTAGTGACTATATCCGTAAGGGTGAGCTACATGAAATTAAAGAGGTCATGACGCGCTCACGTGATAGTGGTATGCAAACCTTTGATCAAGCGCTGTTTGATCTGTACGAAAATGGTGATATTACCTACCAAGATGCGATTAAACACGCTGACTCACCGAATGACTTACGCCTAAAAATCAAATTAAATAGTAAAAACGGTAGTAAAGATATTGATGAAAATGCTAGTGGTTTGTCTTTAAATATTGGCTAGTGGTTGTTTATTAAAGAAGCCTAAACGCTTAAAAATCTAAATGCTTAAACCAAAAACAGCCCTCAAATTGAGGGCTGTTTTTATTATAGTTAATGCTATTTACTACTTCGCGCTGTCTTTACATTCTTGATTATTACAAATACCGTATAGCACTAGCGAATGCCCAGATAGTTTGAAGCCGTGCTCTGCCGCTACTTTTAGCTGCTCTTCTTCAATGACTTCATTATGAAACTCAATAATCTTGCCACAAACATCACAAACCAGATGGTCATGATGCTCTTCTTGGGTAATCTCAAATACTGACAAGTTGTTTTCAAAATTATGACGCTCAACGATGCCAGCTTGTTCGAACTGTGTTAGCACCCGATATACTGTTGCCAACCCTACATCTTCGCCTTGCTCAATTAGTGCCTTATACACCTCTTCTGCACTCATATGATGTAGCTCTGCGCGCTCAAGCAGCTCTAAAATTTTGATACGTGGTAAAGTTACTTTTAATCCTGCTTTACGTAAATCTTGATTGGTAAAAGAAGCCATAATGTCCCTTCTGACTATTAAAGTCTTAGCAAATAAAAACTCAAAAATAGATTATAAATAATTGTGATAGGTTAGCAGCTGCCAACTATTTGAAATAATAATATTGATAATTTAACCTAATATATCTAAATTATAGGTTGTCGTCACTTGATAGTATGACCATAAGCTTATGAATTAACACTATAAATCATTAAGTATATCAGGTAGCATTTGATAAATAATGTCGTAAGTGGTAGGCAATTGCAAGTAAATGACGTATCATTTGTCCAAGATTGCCGGCAAGTCTTGCACCAAATGCACCTAGCCGCGCCTAACCCATTTTTGTGAGTCATCTTACCATGATAAAGCTATCAAACCGTCTTCCGCTTAGCCACCAATCGTTTAGCTACTCCAGTAGCCTGCGCAAACTTATGATTACAGCAACTCTTGGCGCCACTGTCGCCCTATCTGGTTGCTCATTGTTTAGCGTCTATAAAATTGATTTGCCGCAAGGTACGCCAATCACACAGACTCAAGCGCAAAAGTTAAAAGTAGGAATGAATCAAAACCAAGTGCTGTATATACTTGGCAGCCCAGCTATCAAAGATACATTAGCGCCCAATCGCTGGGATTATATCTATGACTATCAAGCGGGCACAGAAGGTGAGCGTAAAGGTATAGCAAATGTTAAAAACGCCAGCCAGCATTTGATTATCTACTTTGATGCTAACGGAATTGTTAACCGTATTGAAGGTATGGAAACTCTACCTCAGTCTTAACTGGTCGCTGCTACTTTTTCTTACCTCTACTTTTGCGCTGGGACATTGGATCAGCGCTCAAGCTACGATATACCTCAATGCGATCCAATGGTTGTAGTATATAGCTTGTAGGTTGCTTCTGTGCATAAATACCAACGTGCCAGAGCTTAGCAGCAGGTGTTTTGATATCTACCACCTGCTGACACCACAATGCCAAATTAGGAAACTGAGCCAGCCAGCCTGCCTGTTCCAGTGCTTCATATAACGTCGTACCCTCAACCACTTGCAACGTCATATAATGTTGCTGTTGTATATCCTCAGCATAGGCCAAATGCACTGTTATCATGAGTGGTATTTTAGATATTGCCTCCGTTAACTCAACCACAGTATCATCCAACCTATCAATGCTAAAATCAATGCTAACGGTACAACAAGGCGAATAGCTACTCGCCATAAATTGTATAGGGCTTCATTGCCAAAGTTTAAAGATTTACGCAGATGACTGATCTTCATACGCCAACCAGCAAATACAGATAGCAATAATACTGCTACGCTACTAATCACAACCAGTAGACCAACCAACCAAGACGTCGGTACCACTATCACTAACAGCAAACCTACCACCAACGTAATAAGCAAGCTGACCAATAATCCAAATTTATGCGCCAGTTGCTGAGCACTGTAATGCAACAGATAGCTTGCTACGAACAATACTCCAGCCCAGTATAATAATTGTCCAATGGGTGGCAACGCCAAGCCACTACTTAATAATGCTACAACCCCAACAACCAGCTGTAGTATCCAAATCGGTAGCACCAGTTTAGTAGCTCGGTAAACGTTAGCAGCTTTAGGAGAATTCGAACTAGCTGCGTTTAGATTGCCGGACTCTACTGCCGTTATCGTCTGCTTTGCGACCAAATGCTGACCAAACCAATACAGCCCCGTACCTGCCCCTACACTTACCAAAGCAAGTGCAACAGCACGCGCCCATTCAGTCAAGCTGATATTAGTCATAGCAAATTCAACTTGCGGTAGACCACCTGCCAATCCCATCATCAAACCTACAACCATCAAACCCAAACCTATTGGTAAAGGTGCGACACCGAGTAAGCTGAGCAATAATGCAATGACCATTAAGCCACCAGCGACTGCAAAGCTCGGTAAGTTAGGTGCACTATTAAGATCAATTAAAGCGGCTAATATAGCGCTGCTCGCTCCTGATATAACGAGGGCAGCAATAATAATCGCTACTATCGCTGCTAACCAGCCAAAACTACGCCATAACGGACTAGCATCAGCCTCACGAGTGAGTTTCTGCATGCCCGCTAAGGGTGCCTCAACGCTACGATAGGCTAAAGCTATCTCTGCATAAATGACTGGCAATGATACCAGCACCATCGCAAATAACCAGAGTAGCCAAAAGTCTATCTCACCAATTGAAGCTGGTGCAAACCAACGAAATAGCAATAGCGGCAACAATGCTGCCATAAAATAAGAGGCATAGCGGATCATCATAATCTCAATCCAAACGATCTAAAGTGAATAACAATAAAATGTAATAGTACAGGCCAATTATAAGACGCTGTATGATTTTCTATAATATAGGGGATATGCACCTATAAAAAAACCCCGAAAACGGGGTTTAATAACTAAATGAAAGCTACTTAGTGAATGGCGCTAACATAGTCTGACAAAATACGGATATCACGATCTGACAGTCTTGCTGCTACCGTCTGCATCATACCCATTTCGCCTTCTTTCGCTCCATCATTGACACGTTTTTGGTCATCGCTTGCAATATCATCTACACGGCCAGCAGCGCGGAACAATTTCAGTTGAGTAGCGATATATTCAGCATGCTGTCCACCCAAACGTGGAAAAGCGGCAAACTCATTACCAGCAGCATCGGGACCATGACAACCAGCACAGCCAATCACACCGCGTGACTTGTCGCCACCCAAGTACAGCTTAGTTGCTTCTTGGTTAGTCGCAGGATTACCAAAACCTACACCCCAAGGTGCTTGGCTAGAATAATATCCTGCCACGTTAGCAAGGTCTTGCTGGGACAAATTGGCAACCTGTGACTGCATAATACCGTTTTTACGATACCCTGACTTGAAGTTGACCAATTGCTTATATAAGTACTTTACATTTTGACCGCCAAGATTAGGCTGGGCTGGAATGGCACTCACACCGTCAACACCGTGACAGGCAGCACATACCGTTTCTGCAATTTGTTTACCTGCATTAGCGTCATATTCAGGAACAGTGATAACAGCTTGTACGCTGAAACTTGCAACACATAAGCTGGCGGCAGCGATTAACTTTTTCATTGATACAGATCCTACTAACTCGCCGTAAGCATTATCTAGATTGATTGTATTAACAGGACACTCAAAAAATCGTAAGAGCACACCTACAGTTCGATAAGGTAACTCATACGATTTGAGGTCTTAATAACAAGCAGCCTGAAAGTACTTACTAACATCAGGGTTTATTTGCAATTATTATAGCAAGACTTTAGATGATTTGCCTACTTAATCACAGCATCTAACTGTTTTTATCTCAGCACAACCTCACTATATATCTGGTAAAACAAAAAGCGCTATCCGTTATCTTAACGTGCGCTCTATTTTTTACGTGCGTATGACTAACTGGGGCTCTTATTTACTTACTCATATATTCAATAAGTTTGCGATAATCATCATCACTACAGCTATCACATAATCCGCCTGCTGGCATCTGAATCATGCCCCCTTTTACAGAGTCAATCAGGGCGGGCATACCTTTTTTCTTGATTAACTGCTGCCATTGAGCGCTATCGCCTTTCTTGATAGCATTCAATGCGCCACTGTCATGACAAGCCGCACATGAGTCTTTGTAAGTTGACGGAATATCAGCTGCCGCATTACTACTTGTCATAGCCATACTTAATACAAGTGCAGCCACACTACCGCCTAAGGCTCGCCCTATTTGAGTAAGATTAATATTTAATAACCGCATACGATATCCCCTTTGGCTAAATAACTACGGAATACTCATTTTTACAATTGTTTTATGAAAAAACTTATTAATGGAAGCTGCAATAGAACGCTTATTTTTCTTGCCATTATCATGCACTTCTATTACATCTTATATTGTAACGATATATGTCGAGTTAAAATAGTGTCATCGCGTTTAGCATTAGTAACGCTTGACGACTGTGTCAATAATTTTTGCTAAGCCATAATTCACTTTAGTGTTATGCTGTTATAAATATAACGACAGTACTAAGTAAGGCAATGAATAAGTCATCGTATCGCTACTAGCTTATTTAGATACTTATTTATATTAAAAAATATTCCAAAGCCTATATAATTACCTTTACAACTTATCATTTATTTTTCTTTAGCCTGTTTTGCATTACTACCCCAAATTCCGTTTTAAACTTTTTGATTGTTAATGAGTCATTTATGAGTACCCCGTTTAAAGATGTTGCCGCTGAACATGCGGCGTTTAATACCAAAGCCCGTCATCGCATTCAGCAAACTGAGTTTATGACGTCAGCGCCTACTTTTCGCCTTTGCCCGCCTGATATTGGATTAGAGGTCGCTTTTGCAGGACGCTCAAATGCGGGTAAATCTTCCGCTATTAATGCGTTAACCAATCAGCGCCAGTTGGCACGCTCATCAAAAACGCCTGGTCGTACGCAGATGATTAACTTTTTTAATATTGGTGATGCCGATAGGCGTTTGGTCGATTTGCCAGGTTATGGCTATGCAGCCGTACCACTTGAGATGAAAAAAGAATGGCAAGTGGAACTGGAAGAATATTTAGTATCGCGCTCAAGCCTTGCAGGTTTGGTGCTGATGACCGACATTCGCCATCCACTCAAATTCTTTGATGAGCAAATGCTACGTTGGGCAAAAGAGGGTGAGCTGCCCGTTCATATCTTATTAACGAAAGCAGATAAGCTGAAGTATGGTGCCTCTAAAAATGCTTTGCTTAATACACGTAAAAGACTGAAACAACTGGGTTTGAACTGTACGATCCAGTTATTTTCAGCTTTAAGAAAAGAAGGCCTTGATGAATTAGCAGGCGTTATGGGCAACTGGTATGAGTATCAGCTTGAAGCCGACAAAATTATCGAGTCCTCTTTTGCGTTACTAGAAGGCGCTGAGCTAGAAGACGCAATCGAAAAAGATGCTGTCCAGCAAAGAGATAGCTCTAAAGAAGAAAGCAAATAAATCTCATAGTATTTAATAAAAAAAGGGCTAACCTCGTTGAACCGACCCCCATAATTTGTGTCCAACTTATGGGGGTCAGTTCAGATAAGCCCTTTTTTTATTATCATTTTTTATTATTTAAGCTGGTTTTTATTTAAGCATATAATAGCTCAACCAATGCTTCTGGCGTATCGACCTGATAAGTAGGCTGCTGCGCGGCAAGCTCCATACTGGTTGCAGTGCCATAATTTACCGCAATACTAGTCATCCCTAAGCTACTTGCCATTTGAATATCGTAAATACTATCACCAATAAATACCGCTTCAGATATTTGCTGCTGTGTGTGGTTTAAGATATCAGTAAGCATTTGCGGATCAGGCTTAGAGCCAGACTCGTCAGCGCAGCGGGTTATTTCAAAATAACGATGACTATCAGAGGCATCTAGTACTCTATCAAGCCCTCGTCTTTTCTTACCAGTTGCTACAGCAAGCTTACGACCCTGCTGTTGCAACGTTTGCAACATGTCTTCTATAGCAGTGAAAAATGGCGTGCGATGACTATTAGGAATATAGTAATCAGCATAACTCTGTTGAATGGCCAGCCTTTGCACATCGTTTGCCTGCGGGTATAAAATTTCAATACCATTCATTAAGCTAAGACCGATAATACCCTTCACCTCTTTATCATTCGTCTGAAAACCATGTGCCTCTCCAGCCACATGCATAGACTCAACGATTAAACCAATTGAGTCCATCAAGGTCCCGTCCCAATCAAAAATAACTAGGCTCTTATCTGCCAAGCAATGATTAAATTTTTTACTCATGACTTTACCTTAGCGAATGGCAATAACTATTGGACATACTGAGTTACAGATACTAAAACGTCACGCTAGCTTATTTGATGAAAATAAATAAGTTATTGTGACGTTTTTTAGCGTTTAATAATTAAATTGAACTTAAAGGCGAACGCTTGAATATTATTCAGGTAATTTGGTATCCTCTGGCAACCAATCTGCCATATCGTCTGGTAGCGGTGCGGTAATGGTTTTATAACCCGGAATATCTAAGCGCCACGCATGTAGACACAGACGATGAACGCCTGATTTGTCATGTACATGATACTTATCATCACCCAAGATAGCATGACCGATATGAGCTAAATGTACCCGAATTTGATGCGTGCGCCCTGTTAATGGCTTAGCTTCAATCAAGCTCACCGGCTGACCGGCAAGCATAAAACGGCTATGTACAACAATATCAGTTTGGCTTTCTTTAGCTTGTGGGTCTTGGGCATCCACTTTGACGCGGCGCTCACCGCTAGCAAGTGTATAACGTAGCAATGCTGCATCAATGCGCTGCTCATTGAGCGTAGGCTGCCCTTTAGCGAGACATAGATAATGCTTTTGAATGGTCTTATCTACTAGATGCTGCTGTAATACTTTAAGTGCTGAGCGCTTTTTAGAAATCATTAGCAGCCCTGAAGTACCTTTATCGATACGATGGATCAGCTCTAGATATTTTTTACCAGTCACTTCACGCATGGCTTCAATAACACCAAAATCAAGACCGCTACCACCATGCACCGCGATGCCAGACGGCTTATTGAGCACTAGCAATCCATCATCTTCGTAAACTACACGTTCTAGCAGGCTTTTAGCAAACTCAGCACTGATAATCGGTTTCTCACGAGTCGCTAGCTGTACAGGTGCAATACGTACTACATCATCACGCTCTACTCTATCATGCGCTTTACAACGCTTATTGTTCACTCGAACTTCATCTGAGCGAATCATTTTGTAGATATGAGATTTTGGCAAACCCTTTAGGCGGTTTAACAAAAAATTATCTAAGCGTTGGTCGTGCTGATGGCGTGTTACTTCAAGGTAATTAACCTTTCCGAAGTTACTAATCTCATCATCAGCGCTTTGCGGACGAGTTTTGCTATTAAAGATAGCAGGGGCTTCATGGATGGGCGCGTCGTCAGTCATTTTTGAATTTGTCATTTTTAGTTAGGTATTTACAGAAAGATTTGTTATAGTTTAGCATGTTGAGCGCCAATTAAGCAGAGGCTGTGGCAATAATAACTATTGTCCTGAACAACTTATCGCCATCTTTATTACTTGCTAGTAACGAGGCACCCGTTGTCAATCACGCTAATTTTGCACGCATCATTTAATTTTTAGAGCAACATGCCTAGTAATACATAGCATAGTGCCCAATAAATGGTATTTATACCAAACATAATCGTATTGATAATACTGACAAACATGCCCATTTATCAAGCGATAGCAACACACAACTACTCATTTAGCGCACGACCACGACTTGATTTGTAATCATGTAGGCAAGCGCAGCTGAGCAAGTGATGGTAGTCCAAAGTTAAGAGTTTAGAGCTGCCTGAATATTGGCGGTCAAACAGATATAATAGATATCACATAGAATGTATACCCTACCGAGCTGATGAGCCGGTTACCTATTCTGTTTGCCAAGTACGCCCCGCTGAATAACAGCGCAGTGGCACTCATAACCTAAGACACCAAAATACATAGATGTTATAAAATAATAGATAAAATAATTGAATTGATTTGAGCTAATATTAAGAGGTTTGCCGAATTTAAAGTTTAGAAAATAAACAGAATGGCGAATTAATTGTGACCACGTGGCAGGCGCTTTAATAAACCCTTACAAAGTATATTAAATGCACTTCACCACTTTAGATGTTAATAACTTTTATAAAGCTTACGATGACAATGTGTTAATAGTCAGTCCTCTGAGCCTATACAAAACAATTAGCATTAGGGGTTAATACTTTAGGCGCAATCATTGATAGCAGTTAAAGTATTACAGTAGATAACGTTACAGCCTTACACTCTGTATCCAGATTATTTAGAACAATCATTTTAGTATGCTTAAACACAGTTAGTAAGTTTTGAGTCAGTCGCAAGCAATTGATAGATAGTCTGTCATTTGACCGCCACTTAATTCAATCCTTTTATTTATTCAATATTATCCGAGCTTTGTGCTCAACTGATATCTTGTATTTTCAGCTAATCTCAATATTAGCGTCACTTGCCACTGCTACTCTACTTTGATTATTTTTATATTGATTGCTGTCCAATTGACAGTCTGAATAAACCGTTAATGCTTTTCATCATAAAAGCCGCTTAACATTAGAGTTTTAAGTTCAGAATCATTTAATATAAAAGTCTTTCTTGTCGTTGTCCTGTGTACTCATAGGATAATAGTATGAAACGCATTCTGATTAACGCCACTCAAAACGAAGAAATTCGTGTCGCCTTATGTAAAGGCAACCATCTCTACGATTTCGATTTAGAAAACCGTACCCGCGAGCAAAAAAAATCCAACATTTATAAAGGTCATGTGACCCGTGTCGAGCCGTCGCTTGAAGCAGTATTCGTTGAATATGGTTCACAGCGTCAAGGGTTTTTGCCTATTCGTGAGATTTCTGCCGAATACCTTAGCGGCAATCCACGTGATGAAAATATCAAAAAACTTATCAAAGAAGGCGATGAGCTAATCGTCCAAGTCGAAAAAGAAGAGCGCGGCAATAAAGGCGCTGCCCTATCGACTTATGTATCATTGGCTGGTCGCTATCTTGTATTGATGCCAAATAACCCTCGTGGTGGCGGTATCTCACGTCAAATCTCTGGCAAACTACGCGAAGATATGAAGCGTATGCTGAGCAATCTTGATTTACCTAAAGGCATGAGTGTTATCATTCGTACTGCAGGTATTGGCAAGACCCAGGAAGATTTGCAGCATGATCTCAACCATTTGCTCAACATCTGGCAAGCTATCCAAGAACAAAACCAAAAGTATCCTTCACCGCGCTTAGTTCACCAAGAAGCGGGCGTCGTCACACGTGCAGTACGTGACTATCTACGTGATGATATCGCTGAAATTTGGATTGATAACGAAAACGCTTACATTGAAGCGGCAGGATTTATTGATGCAGTCATGCCAACACAAGCAGACAAACTCCGTAAATATACGGACTACGAGCCTATGTTTGCGCGTTTTAATATTGAAAAGCAGATTGAGACAGCCTATCAGCGTGAAGTACGTTTGCCATCTGGCGGCTCTATTGTCATCGACCAAACTGAGGCCTTAGTTTCAATTGACATTAACTCCGCTAAGTCTACCAAAGGTTCAGACGTCGCTGAGACCGCGTATCATACCAATTTAGAAGCAGCCGATGAGATTGCGCGTCAGTTACGCCTACGTGATATGGGTGGCTTGATTGTCATTGATTTTATTGACATGAATGACAATAAGCATCAAAAAGAAGTCGAAAAGCGTCTAGTTGATGCGACCAAATATGACCGTGCTCGTGTCCAATTTGGTGAGATATCCAAATTTGGTTTGATGGAGATGAGTCGTCAACGTCTGCGCCCATCATTAGAAGAGTCTACCGGTTACATCTGCCCACGTTGCCACGGCAATGGTATGATTCGTGATCTGCGCTCACTATCGCTATCTATCATGCGTCAAATTGAGCAAATCGCTCTTAAAGAGCGTCAAGGCGAAGTGCAAGCGGAAGTACCTACTGATATCGCTGCGTTCTTATTGAATGAAAAACGCGACAGCTTGGTTTATCTCGAACAAGATAGCGGCACACGTATTACTATCCTGCCGCATGCTCATCTAGAATCGCCTAACTTTAAACTACACTTCAACCGTGATGGTTTTGCACCGACAAGCTATGAGCGTATTACAGATACTCAGCAACAAGAGCATAGCGACCTTGGTTACGATGTCGATTGGCAGACTGCGGAAAAAGAACGTCCTGAGCAGCAACCTACTCGTCAGCCACGTAAGACAGCTGACAATCAAGGCAGTCAAACAGACGATCGCTCAAACAATCAAAATAGCGGCCGCTCACAGCCAGCAGCTAGTGGCCAGAGTAACAACCAAAACTCTAGCTCAAGCACTGAAACAAAGAGCGCAGCTAGCCATAGTAATAATCGTAATCAAAATAACAATAATAGCCAAAGCAACAATGAAAGCACCCAAGTCTCTTCAACGCGTGCTGCTACAAATAACGTTCCGCTAAAAAACCAAACGACCCCTACTCCTGTAGCCACTCAGTCTGTACCTGCTGCGCAGCCAAAAGCTGTCGCTTGGTTATCTAATCTGTTTGCCCAAGCGCCACAAGCACAAACTGCAAATAGTATTAGTAGTCGTGATGCAGCGGAAGCTATTGAAGCGTTAGTTAATACTGGTGCCCAGAGCTTAGGTTCGTTCGGTCAAGTTGATAATACGGCATTGGATAATAACCAACGTTCATCATCAACGCAGGATAGTCATCAGCAAAACGTACGTCCACAAGACGACAACCATGCTCAAGCTGTAACTCAGCAGTCAAGAGGCAGTGCTGACAATGACAGTGATAATGGCGACGATAATAAAGACAGCAATGGCGACGACAGAAGAAAGCGTAAGCCACGCAAATCAAGATCATCTAAACCGCGTCAAAGAAAAGAACAACGCGATGACAATGATAGTGTAGATAACAGCACAGACAGTACAAATGACAGCACTCAGTCTGATACACAAAATAAGCGTGAGCACGACAATAAACGCGGTAACGATCGTAATCGTAATCGCCAAGACAACCGTCAAGATAGCCGTCAGGACAATCGCCAGCATAATCGGAATGATAGCGAAAGTCAGGACGATACTGCCACTGAAGAGCAATCTCGTACGAAGCGCAAACCACATAGTCAGCGTAACTCACGTGGTAAGCTTGAACGTGGTGAGACCTTAACAGCTGACAATAATGCGAAGCAGAGCAATCAACAATCAGCTACGAACGGTAAGTCGCAGGCAAGTGCTCGACGCAACCAAGATCCTAACGAAGTCATATTACAGGTCAACGAAGCGCCGACTAAGCTTAAAGCATCAGAAGTGGTACATCTGTCTTTAGATGATAGCAAGTCTGGACAAACGGCGCATAAACCTACGGATATGCAAGAAGCTGAGCCTAATGTAGCTGTCGATGATAAAGACCTAACGGCTACACCACGTGATGACGATAAGTCGAAAGAGACAGTAACCAAAAAGGTTGAGAGCACAGATACCGACACGGTTAAAACCGAATCGACTGAACGCTTAGCCGACGAAAAACCACAGAGTAACGAGCACAAAGCAAAGCCAACTGAGGACAATAAATCATCGGTTGAGCAGAGTGAAAAAGTCTCTGATGCTAAAACAATCGCTACAGAATCGGTGAAAGAGTCAGCACAAGCGTCAGAAACGGTTAAAGCAGATACGACAAAAGCGTCAGTCGATGCTCAGCAATCTGACGATAATAGTGAAGTTGAAGCAACTAGCAGCACTGAAAGTAGCACTGAAAGTAGCACTGCAAATAATAACAATGCAGACACTAATAGTGATGTAAACAGTAATAGTGAGGTAGACAACAGCAAGATAAAGGATGGTGCTGTACTCACGCTTACTCATGATGCATTATTTGCTACACGTTATGTGGCCGCTCAGAAATTCGGGCAAGCAAGCAATGATCCTCGTGTAGTACGTCGTCAGCAGTCAGCACCAGTAGCTGAGTCAGATGCTAAAGCAAGCACTGTAGCAAGCACCGTACCGACTACTATTCGCGGTACTGTTGGTGAGTTCATTCATGCGACGTTAGCAGATGCACAAAGCCGCTTAGCGGATAATGGGGTGATTAGTTGCTTCATTGATGCTATTGAGGCGCATACTCAGCAAGCCAAACCTGCTGCTGTTGAAGTTGGTGACGTTGATAGTGTTAATGATAAAACTTTTGACTTTAGCAACTATGGTTATCAGCCTCTAGATGCTGATTACTTGACTCGCTTTGATGCGATGACCCAAGCAGTCAGTCAGTTTGCAGCAGCGCAAGGTAAAACAGAGGTTGCACCACGTGCTATTGGCAAGCGTGCTAGCAATGACCCACGTGGACAGCATCCTGATTATCATGCTGACGAACCAAAGCAGGCGACATTGAACGTTCCTGATGATTCGCTTGTGGAGCCAAAATCAGATACTCAATCTCAAGAGATAGTAGAGATTAATGCTGCTGAGACGTCTGAAATGGCTGAGACTGTCAACGATGCTCCATCTGAAACTGCTGAAACTGAGAATGAAGCTATTCAAGCTGACAATGGTCAAATTGATGCTCATGAAACTGAAGCAGCAGCATTGACCAGTGAGGTACAAGCAAACGATATCAGTACTGAAAGTGAGCAATTACTAAAAGCTGATCAAATGCTAGAAGAAAACAAGGCTGTTGAGCTTACTGACTCTATCAAAGAGGACAGTCAAGTCGGTAAATCTAAGACGACTATTGCCAGTTATAAAAATATGATTGAAAGTGTCGCTGAGCAGCTGCTGCCACAAACTGGCATGTTTAATTTGACCACGCCAAAGGTTCCAAAAGCACGCAGTCGTAAACCAAAGACTGACCACGTGAAGCCAACACAAGCTGAGAAATCAGAAAGTGATAATTCAGATAGCGAAAGTTAATTATTAGCATTAATATAAGATGACTTTCATAGCCATCTTATACTTAACCATAGAAAAATCCCCAAAGTTACTCATAACTTTGGGGCTTTTTTTTAGATTTTTATAACCTATATCTAACGCTTTTCCGACTCATTTAATAAAGTATTAAGGAATAAGTCAAAAGATTATGAACCTTACAACATGATAAATTTTGGCACTGTAGTAGATAAATATTATTAATGGGCCGAAGCTCCGTTGTTACCGCGTAATTTACCAACGATAGTAAAAATACCAACAACGACAGCACCAATGATGAAGCCAATCAAACCATTTAATAGCGTAGTAGTCACACTTTCAAAGATACCTGTTAAATCTGCTAAGTCCTCTACTCCATGTTGCAAAAAGCTAATGCCATGAACTAAGATGCCACCACCGACTAAGAACATCGCTAACGTGCCAGCGATAGATAAGAATTTCATCAGTTTAGGCGCAGCAGCAAACATCACTTTACCTAGTTTTTGTTTAAAACTACTTTCTTGTTCCATTAAATGTAAACCTGCATCATCTATTTTGACAATACCAGCAACTAAGCCGTAAATACCGACGGTAATACCAATCGCTAGAATAGAAAGCACAAGACTACGTTCTAATAGTGTGGCGCTCGCAGTCGAGCCTAGTGCAATCACAATAATCTCTGCTGACAAAATAAAATCAGTACGTATAGCGCCTTTGATTTTTTCTTTTTCAAACGCTACCAAATCCACTGTTTCATCAGCATTGGCCTGCCGGCGCGCATTCTGTTCCTCATCGTGGGGCAAGGCATGCGGCCAAAACCGATGTATAACTTTTTCAGCACCTTCATAAACCAAAAATAACCCGCCACACATCAATAGAAATGTGATTAACGGCGGATAGACAGCACTAATAAGTAGCGCAGCTGGTACTAAAATAAGTTTATTAACAAATGAACCTTTCGCTACTGCCCAAACGACTGGTAGTTCTCGATTTGCTTTGACACCTGTGACTTGTTCAGCGTTAAGCGCGAGGTCATCACCCAACACGCCAGCAGTTTTTTTGGCTGCCACCTTGGTCATAACTGAAACATCATCTAATATCACACTGATATCATCGAGTAGGGTTAATAAACTGGCACCTGCCATGCTCTCTCCTTAGCGTAAAATCGCTTAAATATTGAATGGGTATGAAAGTTGCTTCTTATAATAGTCATCAACACTAATAAATAAGTGATAAATAACAATGATAAGTAGCAACTAAGGTAATTGCTAATGTTAGTTAATAATATTTACTGTAGCCTACTTAGCTACTGCGATATATGAAATAGTAGGAATGTAGCTTATATTACTTTTTTGTTTATCTCTAACCAAATTATTAGTTAGCTAAATTTTGGTTTTGGCTGTCATTTATAAAAATATGTTAGTATATGGCACTTTATTACTATTTATGTTATGACTTATTTTTACTTTATAATCAAAATGATAATAATCCATTGTAATGATTAGCGTGTTATATCTTAGAGGTTATATACTTAATTTCTCATGTATTAAACATCTCATAACGCCCTTTTTAATATAAACTTTAATGCTCAAATCGTGATTAAGCGCGCCTGCCTATAGGAAATGCCGTATGTCCTTACCCTTTATATCTACCATTGCAAAACCTGCGAATACTCTTGCTCGTCACAAGCTGTCACAAGCCATAATAAGCGCACTATTGGTAGTTGTCGCGACAGGTTGCTCAAACAACACTGCTGATGCAACTAGCAAAACTACTGCGGTAAGTAGTACCAAAGCAAGTAGTGCTACCAGCTCTTCTAAACCTGCTGCTGATGCCAATAGTGACCAGTCGGTCGTCAAATCATTACAGGCAAACCTAAAAGCGTCTGGTATTGAAGAAAAAATTATCTCAGCAGTAGCGACAGATATGGAGGGTATTTACTGGGTGACCGCTGAAGGATTGCCAGCATTTTTTACTGATAAATCAGGCAAGCACATTATCCAAGGGCAAATCATCTCTGTTGGTCAAGGAGAGCCTGTTGATATTAGTGGCACATTAGTTGCTCGCACAGCGCAAGATGCTCTTAAAGCTGTCGATAAAAAAGACATGATTATTTATCCTGCGAAAGGCGAAACTAAATCAATTGTCTACTCCTTTACCGATGCTGACTGCCCTTATTGCACCAAGCTACATTCAGAAATGGATGAGATTAACGCCTTAGGAATTGAAGTACGCTATTTAGCGTGGCCTCGTAGTGAAGGAAGTATTCCAAAAATGGAAGCAATCTGGTGTAGCGAAGATCGTGTTGCCGCGATGAATCAGGCTAAGTCAGGCGCCAATTTATCAGGCCCTAGCTGTGACAGTCCAGTACAAGAGCAAATAGCACTTGGGGCACGTCTTGGCGTACGCGGTACGCCTGCCATCTTTACCGAGTCTGGACAACAAATCGGTGGTTATTTACCAGCCGCGCAATTGGCACAAACAGCGATTGATGCAAGCTAGTCGTTTGCCCTGATATTGTTGACTTTGGTGGCAGTCAGTTTGGGTAGACGCAGCAACTGCTTGTCGGTATGATACGGTGAAGCGCCACATACATATGGCGATATCACTAAAGCTAACACCAGCGAAACGACATCTATTTTCTATTCAATCATCTAATTTTCTGAGGATACTGTGAGTAAATCCATCAAACTAGCGATACTTGGCCTAGGTACCGTCGGTACTGGCGTGGTCAATCTAATTAATGACAATTTAGCCGAGCTTAAGCGTCGCAGCGGACGCGAAATTATTATTACTGAAGTCGGTACGCGACGTCAGCGTGATGATATTGATCCTAGCATTATCCAAAATGACGACTTAATGGCGATAGCTGCTAGTGATAACGTTGATATTGTCATCGAAGTGATTGGTGGCACAACTTTGGCCAAAGACATTATTATGCATGCTATCAAAAATGGTAAGCATGTAGTGACCGCCAATAAAGCCTTACTTGCTGAACATGGTAATGAGATATTCGCTTTAGCCGAAGCACATGATGTGCATGTGGCTTATGAAGCAGCAGTGGCAGGTGGCATTCCTATTATTAAAGTCATGCGTGAAGCGCTTGCAGCCAATAAAATCGATTGGCTGGCTGGCATTATTAATGGTACGGGCAACTTTATCATGACTGAAATGCGTGATAAAGGCCGTCCATTTGAAGACGTCTTAGTAGAAGCACAAGAGCTTGGTTATGCAGAAGCTGACCCAACATTTGATGTCGAAGGTATTGATGCCGCGCACAAGCTTGCACTACTCGCCTCTATCGCTTTTGGTATTCCGCTACAGTTTGACAAGGTATATTGTGAAGGTATTACTGGTATCACCTTACAAGACGTAAACTATGCTGAAGAGCTAGGTTATCGTATCAAGCATTTAGGCTTTGCCGTTCGTAGAAATAATGAAGATGGGCAACAAGGCAGTGCTGGTATTGAGCTGCGTGTACATCCGACGCTTATCCCGCAAGACGCTTTACTTGCCAATGTCAATGGCGTAAAGAACGCTGTATTGGTTAATTCGCATCCACTTGGGCAAACGCTTTATTGCGGTGATGGCGCAGGTGCAGGCGCAACTGCCTCAGCAGTGATGGCAGATGTTATGGATCTTGTACGCGTGTTGGGTACAAACGATCATAGCCAACGTAGTCATCATGTACCACACTTAGCCTTTATGCCTGAGCAACTCTCTGACACGCCAATATTGCGTGCAGAACAGATGACGACTGGCTACTATTTGCGTGTGCATGCTTATGATAATCCAGGCGTGTTAGCAGATATCACACGTATCTTGAGTGATGCTGGTATCAACATTGATGCTATTTTACAAAAGCCTGCGCACAAACTCGGCCAAGTACCTGTCATTATCTTGACGCTACCAGTAGTTGAAAGCCAAATGAATCTAGCCATTGCCAAGATTGAAAAGCTTGCTGCGGTCACTGACAAGGTTGTGCGTATTCGTTTAGATGAACTGGCACAATAAACCTGTATAGTTGATTGTTAATTAAAGCCACCACTTGAATTTTGATTTATTAGTACGCATTATAACAATGATTCTTCATTAACAATTAGTGAGGCACAGTGTTAATCTAAAACGCTGAGTTTTAATTCAAAATAAGCAAACAAGGTAGAATAACGATGTCTAACGATGCAATTGTAATTATCAACGGTGCTCGTACGCCAATGGGTAGCTTTCAAGGCGCTCTAAAAGACGTTAGTGCTACAGATTTAGGCGCTGCTGCAATCAAAGCGGCTGTTGAGCGTTCAGGCGTGAGCACTGATAGTGTTGACGAAGTCATTATGGGTTGTATCTTGACCGCTGGTTTAGGTCAAGGCCCTGCTCGTCAAGCGATGCGTAAAGCAGGCTTGCCTGATGCGACTGGTGCAGTCACAATTAATAAGCTTTGTGGTTCAGGTCTAAAAGCCGTTATGCAAGCGCATGATGGTATTAAAGCTGGCAGCTTCAATGTCGCTGTCGCTGGTGGTATGGAGTCGATGACCAATGCACCTTATATCATGCCAGGATCACGTGGCGGATACCGTATGGGTCACAAAGAAGTTAAAGACCATATGTTTTTAGACGGCTTAGAAGATGCAGAAACTGGTCGCCTAATGGGTCAGTTTGCACAAGAAATGGCTGACGAAAAAGGCTATACGCGTGAGCAAATGGATGAGTTTGCTATCGAATCGCTAAACCGTGCATTGACTGCTATCAAAGACGGTCACTTTAAAAGCGAGATTGAGCCGGTTACTTTTGAGACTCGTAAAGGCGAACAGACGGTTGAGAATGACGAAGAACCAGGTCTTGCAAACGCTGAGCGTATTCCTACGTTACGCCCTGCCTTTGCTAAAGAAGGTACTATCACTGCCGCTAATGCCAGCTCAATCTCAGACGGTGCAGCTGCAGTCGTTATGATGAAAGAGTCACAAGCGAAGTCTGAAGGTTTAGATTACCAAGCTCGTATCATTGCTACTGCTTCTAACTCACGTCATCCAAGTGAATTTACGATTGCCCCGATTGGTGCTATCGAAAAAGTATTGGCTAATGCAGAGTGGAAAGTTGAAGATGTCGATCTTTGGGAAATCAACGAAGCTTTTGCTATGGTTACGATGGCGACTATGGATGCGTTAAATATCGATCATGCCAAAGTCAATATCGAAGGTGGTGCTTGTGCACTAGGTCACCCTGTAGGTTGCTCAGGCGCGCGTATTTTAGTAACGCTTATCAACTCGTTACAGCGTACTGGCGGCAAGAAAGGCATTGCAACCTTATGTATCGGTGGCGGTGAAGCAGTAGCTGTAGCTATCGAATTAGCTTAGTCATTAGCTTAAATCGTTAGTCGCTCAACTCATAAGATTGTTAGAGAGTTTAAATTAGAAATGTCAGATAATTTTAATAAATAACTTTAACAACTTACATAAATTATTTATTTCAGCTTTAACGTTTAAATCACCGCATTGTCAGCGTACAGTGCGGTTTTTTTGTGCCTAAAATTTAGCAAACGTGTAGCAAATACTTATCAGTGTAAAAACGCGTTAACTTATACCCAATCGATGTTATGGCACTTACAGCCTATTACACGCACTTACGTCAGTCGCACACTTTGCTACCTTGTTCATATATCTCAAAGAAAATCACGGTGTTACGATAATTACAAGTTGATTGAGCAACTGCGCAATAGAAAATCATTGCCTCCTTACAGTAATTTGCTGCAAATAATGAGACAAGGTAAAAGCCAGTTCATTATTAATACTTCAACGACAGATTTATAATTGGCGTTATTTGTTAACGCCATTGTTTTATATTTTATTCTAATTACAAATAACTATTTACTCATAAAAAAGGAAGACAATAATGAGCCAACTAATTCGCTTACAAGACATCCAAGCTACTCACCGTGACCTTATTGGTGATGACTATTATGACCCAACAGGCAAAACTGCCTATGGCGTTAACGAAGAAAAAATCGGTAAAATTGACGGTGCATTAGTAGAAGATACTACTGGTCGTATCCGTTATCTAATAGTCGATGCAGGCGGCTGGTTTAGCTCAAAAGAAGTTTTAGTACCAGCAGGTTTAGCGCGTATCGTTGGTGATGACGTTTTCTTTGATAGCCTAACTAAATCGCAAGTTGATGCCATGGAAGAGTATGACCATGACTATCAGTATAGCTACAAAGAGCAGTATGAAAGAGATCGTCAAGCATTTGTCGCTGACTCCATTCCTGCTGAAGAGCGTATGGAAGTTGCCGATCACGCCTACAACGCACCGAATACTTTAGAGCTACTAGAAGAGCGTCTATCGGTAAATAAAGACCGTATCGTCGCAGGTCTAGTAAGAGTCGGTAAGCATGTTGTGACTGAAGAGCGTAACGTTGAAGTAGATCTTGAAGAAGAACATGCCAATATCCAACGTACCAACGTGGATCGTCCAACAGAACGCCGTATCGGTGATGTCAACGGTAATGAAACTATCGAAGTTGAGCTAGAAGCTGAACGTGCTCGCGTTAGCAAAGAAACTTACGTTACAGAAGAAGTAAACGTGGGTAAAACGACTGAACATCGTACTGAAACTATCGTTGAGACTATCCAACGTGAAGAGCTAGATATTGACAACGATGGCAACGTGGTTGACCGTGAAGGCAATATCGTAGACCGTGATGGTATCACTGCTGAAGACGTACGTAGCGCACGTGGCATGTAATATTCTGCTCTATCGTTTATCTTAATATGATATAGGATAGCTACGATAAAGTAGCGTGAATATATAGTATAGCTAAGGGTAAAAACTTAGCAGATTAAGGTCAGAGTTTGTCTCTGGCCTTTTTTGCTTTTTACGTCAAAAGATTATCTTGATATAAATCCTATTTAAGATAAATTTATAGATTTAGTTATTGAAAAGGCTATGATAAAGATAATGTAAGACAGATATTCTGTCCTACATTAACGACAAGTTGTACATTAATTATCAATAGCTTCATTCTACTCAACAAGACGATTTTAAATAATAAGGGAGATGACTATGAATGCTGACTACAATAAAGCGGGCTACAATATAGATAGTATGAATGAGAATGCCAATCAAAAGCTAGATGCAGCATCGCTATCAGCAGCTACAGCAAAAATAGAAGACCATGCTGCTGAAAATAAATTACCAGCACCTCATGACTCAGTAGATAGCGCTACTATGCTAAATGCTACTTCAGATAATTCTGTTAATAACCTAGATATTGATAACCTAAATGCTAATAACTTAGATATTAACAACCAAAATGCCGTTAATCATCATCTAGAGCTGCTAGAAGAGCGTCCTGTCGTTAATAAGGAACGCTTGGATGTTGGTAAAGTAACAGTGACTAAGCATACTCGTACTAAGACGATTGAAGTACCAATTGAGCTAGTAGAAGAGTACGTCACTATTCGTACTGAATATAATGACGCAGAAAGCCAAGATCTGCTCTCAGGTAGTTACGATGAGAAAGACATCTTACGTCATGTTGAGCCATCATTAGACAGTAAAGCAGTAGTCACTATTAATGGTAAGCAAATAGAAGTGGGCGATGAGCCTGTTGAAATCGTTTTGTCACGCCAAGTTGCGACTATTACTAAAGATACTTATGCTATTCAAGAAATTGAAGTTAATAAAACCACGCATACGCATACAGATAGCATTCAGGTTGAGTTAAAACATGAAGAGCTAGACGTAATAGAAGAAGGGTTTTTGGAACATGAAGCATCACGTGTCCATAAGAAATAAGCTCGTTTTTAGCAAAAGATAGCCACAAAAAAAGCAACGCGAACGTTGCTTTTTTTGTGGCTGAAGAAATGACTTGGTATCAATCTTAACCTACTTAATCTCATTTATTTATTCGTCTTACACTCGTAAGTGTTCACCTTAGATTCGTCCGCGCCTGCTGTACGTATTACACCTGTTTCACGCTCTTCATGAGCGACGCGCCACTGGGTAAAGCCTTCACCACCATCCATAGCTGAGGCGACTTCGAATACTTCAGGGTTGCTGCCTTCATTGGTTTGCGCCAATGTGACTGTACCCTTATCTGTACCAATGACTACTTGGTTAGTCTCGTCTTTATAAGTCGCTTCGACTTTTAGCTCAGGTGAGCATAAGTAAGTCATCTGCGTCAAACCAGTATTAACATTGGCAACCGTGTCATCCTCTACTTCATTGAGCGATGCATCATCAGTTTCTACCACGGTATCACTAGGATCAGCTGGATCAGCTGACATCGGCACTGACTCTTCAGCATTGATACTGTCCTCTAGGCTCGGCTCTGGCTCTTGCTGCTGCTGGCAAGCACTGATAGTAATGGCACTGGCAAGTAACCCAGTCATAAATGCGGTAGTACGCAATTGTTTTAATTGTCCTAGATTCATTATTATCTCCCAGATTTATATGTTAAATACTATACCGTGTCCGTATATGCGCGCCTATGCTGAATTTGTAAACAATAACGGCAAAATACTAAAGTTTTAGCTATGTAGCCAATCAATATTCGTAAAAATACCTATAGCTGCTAACAGCTATAGGTATTTGAGGTAATCATTCACCTAAAAAATATAAGTGTTAGATTTTACCGTGACATTGTTTGTATTTTAAACTAGAACCGCAAGGACAAGGCGCATTACGACTGATATTCATACCTGCATAAGGGTTCGGCTCAGCATCAATAGCAGTATTATCATCGCCATTAACACTCACATTAGCGCCTGCTGCCGCTACACCACTACCAAGATTCACACGCATCTGACTCTGGTTATTACTGCTGCGTTCGCTTTGATTTTGAGGACGCGGTGCTGGTTGTGGCTCACCTGACAAGTTATCAACATCACTATGCTCGAACTGCATTTGCATACGTTCAGCATCTGCACGTTGCTGTGCTTCTAGGGCCTCTAACTCTTCTTTGGTCGGGATATGCACGCGCGATAAATCTTGTACTGTCTCTGACTTAATAGCACCCAGCATCATTTGGAATAATTCAAACGACTCACGCTTATATTCTTGCTCAGGGTTCTTCTGTGCATAGCCGCGCAAATGAATACCTTTACGTAGCTGATCCATCTGTGTTAAATGCTCTTTCCAATGCTTATCGAGGCTTTGGAGCATAAAGTGACGTTCAAGCTGCGCGGCGCTTTGCTCGCCCATCTGCTCACGGCGACCATGATAATGTGCAAGCGCAGTCTCAATAATTTTTGCACGTAAGCCTTCTTCATCAAGGCGACGGTCTTCATCGAGCCAATCATTGAGTGGCATATAGAGCTTGAACTCTTCTTCGAGCTCATCTTCTAACCCATCAATATTCCATTGATCATCAACAGAACCTGGCGGGATAAACTGACTAATCATGGCATTATAGACTTCATGATGCATCACTTCGATGGCCTCTAACAAGTCCATATCAGCAAGTAAGTCATCACGCTGACCATAGATAACTTTACGCTGCTCATTGGCCACATCATCATACTTCAGCAGGTTTTTACGAGCATCAAAATCGCGACTCTCAACTTTACCTTGCGCGTTTTCAATCGACCGCGATACCATCTTGTGCTCGATAGCTTCGTCTTCTTTAAGACCCATAGCGCGCATCATATTAACCACGCGATCACCTGCGAAAATACGCATAAGATCATCTTCGAGTGATAAGAAAAAGCGCGACATCCCAGGATCACCCTGACGACCTGC
Organism: Psychrobacter sp. S1-30-MNA-CIBAN-0213; assembly: GCF_040309845.1. Lineage (NCBI taxonomy): Bacteria > Pseudomonadati > Pseudomonadota > Gammaproteobacteria > Moraxellales > Moraxellaceae > Psychrobacter > Psychrobacter sp. S1-30-MNA-CIBAN-0213. The sequence goes on from NZ_JBEOPE010000001.1 coordinate 215,775, forward strand.
ACGACCACGCAGCTGGTTATCAATACGCCGAGATTCATGGCGCTCAGAGCCAACGATATGCAAACCACCAGCCGCGACTACTTGATCGTGCTTGACTTGCCATTGCGCTTTTAGACGCTGCATTTCTTCCGGACTGACTGAGTCAATGTCTTCAATAAATGATTGCCAGTTACCGCCCAAGATAATATCGGTACCACGGCCTGCCATGTTCGTCGCAATGGTAACTGCTTTTGGACTACCCGCCTGTGCAATGATTTCGGCTTCACGCTCATGCTGCTTAGCGTTTAGGACGTTATGCTTAACACCTTCTTGATCCAGCAAATAAGACAATTCTTCACTGGCTTCAATCGTCGCGGTACCCACTAGAACTGGTGCGCCTTTTTCTTGAATCTCTTTAATCTCGCGAATAATGCCTTTATATTTGCCTAATTTGGTTAAGAAAATCTGATCATCCATATCAACCCGTGCAATGGGCTTATGGGTTGGAATCACAATCACATCTAAATCGTAAGTCGACTTAAACTCTGCCGCTTCAGTATCAGCAGTACCAGTCATACCTGACAGCTTATCGTACAGACGGAAGAAGTTCTGGAAAGTAGTAGTCGCAAGCGTTTGGTTTTCTGCTTGAATCTCAACGTTTTCTTTGGCTTCTACCGCTTGATGCAAGCCTTCTGACCAACGGCGACCTGGCATCGTACGACCCGTGTTTTCATCAACGATGACCACTTCGCCTTCATCGACGATATAGTGAACGTTTTTGACAAAAATATGATGGGCGCGAATAGCCGCTTGTACGTGAGCTAATAATGGCAAACGACTTGGGCTATATAGACTTTCGTTTTCACCAAGCTCGCCTACTTCAATTAAGAAGCTTTCGATTTTCTCGTAGCCTTTTTCACTGATTTCTATTTGACGGTTTTTCTCATCAATCCAAAAATCTTCTTCTTCGTTATTCTTATTGGCTTCTTCATCTTTTGAGCGTATTAGCACTGGAATAATGGTATTAATCAGTGCATACATCCGCGATGAATCTTCGGCTTGACCCGAAATGATCAATGGCGTACGTGCCTCATCGATTAAAATAGAGTCAATTTCATCAATAATACAGAAGTTTAGCGGACGCTGCTTTTTTTCAGCTAGGCTAAAGACCATGTTATCGCGTAGATAATCAAAGCCGTATTCGTTGTTGGTACCGTAGGTAATATCCGCTTGATAAGCATCAACTTTTTCTTGCGCTGGCTGCTGCGAGTAAATCACCCCAACCGTCAATCCTAAGAAGTTAAATAGTGGACGGTTTAAGTCCGCATCACGAGCAGCCAAATAATCGTTAACCGTGACCACGTGGACGCCTTTACTGCTAACCGCATTCAGATAAATAGCCAAGGTCGCCATCAAGGTTTTACCCTCACCGGTCTTCATCTCAGCGATTTTGCCTTCGTGCAAGGTGATACCACCGATTAGCTGCACATCATAGTGACGCATGCCTGTGATACGTAAGGAGGCTTCGCGGCAGACGGCAAACGCTTCTGGCAATAGCGCCTCTAAGCTTTCGCCTTTTTGAAAGCGCGCTTTGAACTCTTCTGTTTTTTGTTGTAGTTGTTCATCAGACAGGGCTTGCACGCCAGCCTCTTGGGCATTAATCTTGGTGACCACTTTGCGCATACGCTTAAGTTCACGGTCGTTTTTGGTGCCAACTACACTGCCTACAATCTTTGATAACATAATTTTTTAACCTATGGAAATATTCGATAATTAGCACGGATAGCACGGAGAGTTAAAGCCCAGCCTGAGCCCTATCATCACCTGACATCACTCCCTAACTAAGTATCACCCAATAAAGTGTGTCGTCATTATATATGGTTATGACGCTGATGGATACAAGGGCAATAGGCAGATATTTGCCTGCGCCGAAACGCGACAGGTCATGTTAAAATAGGGTTTATTTTCCATCACCTCTCGCTATTTCGACACTATAGTCAGTGCAAAATAAAAGAGGTATCTATACTGCTGGTATAAATTTTTCTCGCTTGCTGTGCGCTTTGCCAGACATAGGCTGCGTAACCTATATTTTGAAAGCAAGCATGCCAGCAGCACTGCGCTTTTTTTAAGTTGAATCTACTACACTTATGATGAACTCAAAGCTATATATAGTGAATTACTATTCTCAATTTTGTATAAACATGAAAGACTAGATTTGAAAAGTTGTAAAAATAGAGTCTAGCGTTCTTTACCCAAATGCTATGAAAACATATCTGTTAGTTTTATCAGCAATATTTAAGCCAAACCATATAAGAGATCATGCATGACTGTTAAACCGTCTGATGTAAACCACGCTTCTACTGAAATTTTGACCATAGGCGACGCTGTCTACGATTTGGCCCATCATACGCCGATGATGGTGCAATACCTGACCATGAAGGCACGCTATCCAAACGCATTATTGCTATATCGGATGGGCGACTTTTATGAGCTGTTTTTTGATGATGCCAAACGGGCGGCGCAGATATTGGATATTACCCTTACCCGCCGTGGCAATGATAAAGCCGGCAATACTATTGCGATGGCAGGCGTACCGTTCCATGCCGCTGATAGCTATATGGCACGGCTAATTTCGGCTGGGCAAACGGTAGTGGTTTGTGAACAAATTGATGAATCAGCCGATAGTAATAATTATCCAAGCATTGGCGAAAAAAGTAAAAAAGACAACTCGCTGCAAGGTAGCGCTAAAGGCATTAATAAAACCAATACTAAAACAGGGACTAAAGCTAAGCCGCCCACTATCATGCGCCGTGAAGTGGTTAAGACCCTGACCGCTGGGACGATTACCGATGATGCATTAATCGCGCCCAATCATACGCCTACTGTTGTCGCTATCGACATCGCCATTCCTACATTAAGAGCGAAAGGCAACAGCAAGCAGCCATTACAAGCAGCTGTCAGTCAACTTGACTTAGCGGCAGGTACACTTACCACGCAAACGCTAAGCGTAGATAGCAGCACAAGCTCTGACAATATAAGCTCTACGACTACAGACTCTGAAAATACAAATAACAACGTGGAAAATTTGCAAGCGCAAATGCTGACCGTTTTGGCACGCTTTGCGCCTAGTGAATGTATCGTCAGTGAAGCTATCAGTGAGGACTGGTTGCTATGGTTACGTCGCCATCTGGACTGCCCTATTATAGAAGTAGCGGCCAATGACTTTCACCGTGAGCATGCAGCTGCAACCCTTTGCCAGCAGTTTGAAGTACAGCGCCTTGACGGTTTAGGTATCAGCGATGCGCCACTGAGTCAGTCTAGCTGTGCGGCGCTGATTCATTACGCACGCCAAACGCAGCAACGCCATGTGCCACAAGTGAACCAGCTTATCGTTGAATATAGTGACGACTATCTGATTATAGATGCCAATAGCCAGCAGAATCTTGAGCTATTTAGCCCTGTTAGTGCTAATGGAACGTCACTGATATCGGTCCTTAATCATTGCAAAACGCCAATGGGTCGACGCTTATTAGTACAGCAAATGAAGCGCCCACTGCGCCAGCATACGCGTATCAATCAGCGTTTGGATGCGATAGCTATTCTGCTAGCGGTCAGTAAGGAACAAAACAATTCGACTGATATAAATTCTACCTTCATCACCCATTTACGTGACACTCTAAACGCCATTGGTGATATTGAGCGTATTAGTAGTCGTATCGGGCTGATGAGCGCCAAACCTCGTGACTTGCGCAAGCTGGCAGACAGTATCGCTAGTAGCAATCAATTGACCACCCTATTAACTGAATCTGGTATCAATTCTGAACATACTGGATTACTACCGATGCTTATGCAGCAATTGCCTGCGCAGCTACCGGCTGTACAAGCGGTCGCCGACCTTATTGAGCGCGCCATTATCTTAGAGCCACCTGCCCATATCCGTGATGGCGGTATGCTCGCCGCTGGTTATGATGAAGACCTCGATCGCTTAACCCATCTGCATGACAATATTCAAGCGACCCTTGATGAGATGGCGGAACGCACACGACAAGAGTGTCAGCTACCAAGTTTAAAAGTCGGCTTTAACAAAGTCAGCGGCTTTTATTTTGAGTTGCCAAAGATGCAGGCTAAAAATGCGCCCAGTCACTTTATCCGTCGGCAAACGCTCAAAAATGCTGAGCGCTTTATCACTGATGAATTAAAAGAAGTCGAAACCGAATATCTTAGCGCGCAAACGTTAGCATTGGCGCGTGAAAAGCAACTTTATCAACAATTACTCGTCAATTTGGGAACTCACTTGGCTGAGCTGCAACAATTGAGCGCTGCTATCGCCCAGATAGATGTCCTTAGCAATTGGGCACAGCTAGCCGTCACACATCATTGGCAACGTCCAGTCATGCATAATGGCTTAGCAAATAACGATATAAATAATACAGATGGGGGAAAAAATAATGACGTCCAGCAGAATCAACTTAATTTTGAAAGCCCTGTTCAAAGCTACTCTGAAAACCAGCCTCAAAGCCAACTGTCAAATCAAGCGCAAAACCAGACCAGTATTGATATCAAAAAAGGTCGTCATGTCGTTGTTGAAGCTGCCTTAAATCCGGTCAATGCTAATAATAGAAATAGTAACAGTCATAGTAATAACAGAAACGTTAATACTGAGCATCTTAGCCATTTCGTTGCCAATGACTGCGCGCTTGGCAGCCTTGATCATCCTGAAAGATTATTAATCATTACTGGCCCTAATATGGGTGGCAAATCCACCTATATGCGCCAGACTGCGCTAATTGTCCTACTTGCTCATTGCGGTAGCTTTGTACCAGCTGAACACGCATATATCGGTGATATCGACCGTATTTTTACCCGTATTGGCTCAGCCGATGATTTGGCTGGTGGTAAATCAACCTTTATGGTGGAGATGATTGAGACCGCCAATATTTTGAACTTGGCTACCAATAAATCCTTAGTGCTCATGGATGAAGTTGGACGCGGTACAGCTACCACGGATGGACTGGCTATTGCGCACGCCTGTGTCAATCGACTGCTAGAGATTGGCTGCTTGACTTTATTTGCCACTCATTATTTTGAGCTGACTCAGCTAGCAAATAACCAGTTAGCGGACAACTATGATAAAAAACGCCAAAATAAACAGAATGGTATCCGTAACGTCCATGTTGCGGCAAGCGATGTCGATGGACAGCTACTATTGCTACATCAAATACGTGAAGGTGCAGCCAGCTCTAGCTTTGGACTGCACGTTGCCAAAATGGCAGGCATTCCAACCCAAGTGCTTAACGATGCCAAACGCTATCTCATCGACAACTTAACCGCTGAGCAGGCCCGAACCATTGATGACAAAAATGAATTAGCTAAGTCGGCAAACGATAAAGGCCAGCCAGTCGATAGCAGTCATATAACTGAGACGAATGTAAAAGCCAATGCTCAAGCAAGCTACTCAACCGATAATACACAACAAAAACAACTTCTTAGCTTACATGATAAACTTATGAATACTGATCCTGACAGTCTAACACCCAAGCAAGCACATGATTTGCTCTATAATCTTAAACAACTCATTAGTTGTTAAAGGGAATTGTTAAATAAGCCTAAAAGCGTTAAAATACGCCTTATTTTTCACTTATTCTATTTAGGGTATATCATCAATTAGCACATTGATACATTTAGTGGTCTTAAAATGGCTAAATTTTGCTAAACATCGTCAGAAGTCTTGTCAATATGTTCATATTTACGGCAATTTCTTCCTTGTTTAGCGGCAATTTTTCTCATTTTAAGCCTCACGATCTAAATGATGACATGCCCTAGCCATAAACAGGTAGACAGCACTATGACCTTTGTCGTTACAGATAACTGCATCCTTTGCAAACACACCGACTGTGTGGAAGTCTGCCCTGTGGACTGCTTTTACGAAGGGCCAAACTTCCTCGTCATTGATCCCGATGAGTGCATTGACTGCGCGCTATGTGAGCCTGAATGCCCTGCCAATGCGATCTTTTCTGAAGATGAAGTACCGAAAGGACAAGAGATTTTCACGCAACTGAATGAAGAGCTGGCACAAAAATGGCCAAACATTACTGAGATGAAAGACAGTCTGCCAGACGCTGAAAAGTGGGATGGTGTAGAAGGTAAGATTCAGTACTTAGAGAAGTAGCTTTTCAAACAAGCTTTTTATTAGATATTCAAAACCATTTAACGGTATCATACGGTTAGATGGTTTTTTATTGTTTCAATTTTTGCCGTTATAGAGTGCGCCCCGCGCACCATTTATCAGCCTTCTAATCACAGGTAGATCTCAATATGACCTTTGTCGTTACAGATAATTGCATTCTTTGTAAATACACCGACTGTGTGGAGGTCTGCCCTGTAGACTGCTTCTACGAAGGGCCGAACTTCCTCGTTATCGATCCTGATGAGTGCATCGACTGCGCATTATGCGAGCCTGAATGCCCTGCCAATGCGATCTTCTCTGAAGATGAAGTGCCGAAAGGGCAAGAAATATTCACGCAGCTGAATGAAGAATTGGCACAAAAATGGCCAAACATTACTGAGATGAAAGATAGTCTGCCAGACGCTGAAAAGTGGGACGGTGTAGAAGGTAAGATTCAGTATTTAGAGAAGTAGCAGTCTAAAAAGCCTTTGTGTTATCCAAAGAAAAGCCACCTAATAACATATGCTATTAGGTGGCTTTTTATCGTTCAATTTTTACTGGCACGCCTGTGGTAAATACGCTTTAGGTATTCCTGTTGAAGGGGTACATTGCCACGAACCATCAGCGCTACGATCCAGACTAAGGCTCTGATTGGATAAATAGTTTAGATTTTGAATGTGGCAAACGACTGCGTTAGCGGTTGCTACATTGGTATTGGGAGATGTCACACTAAACTGACAATATTTCGTCTGCGTCAGCATATTTAAGCTATCTGGCGTAAATACTGTCGCTTCAGTATTTTTATCTATCAATACTTGATAGGGCATACGGAACTGGCTAACTTCTGTATAGATAGTAACCAGCTGGGCTCTTCTAATATAATTCTGATAGCTCATTGTAGCAATAGCAGCAAGAATACCTACAATAGCAATAACTATTATCACCTCAATCAAGGTAAAGCCTAATTGATGTTTATGAGTGTGACTTACGGTCGATAACATAAGAGTCGATAACCTATAAATAATACTCTATTGATGCAGGCATCATGCCATAGCCTTTTGATTAAACATAAAAAAACCAAACATGACGTTTGGCTCTTTTTTATTATGCTTGTAAAATACTAAACGTATTATTGCTTACTATAAAGCAGTCACTGTTGAACCACCTACACATTCACCGGCAACGTATTTTTGCTCAACGTTAGTTACACACGCCCATTTTCCTGATGCTTTAGTATACGTATTTTGTACTATCTTTCCAGCTAGGTTAGTATTCACGTTAGTACCAAACGTATATTCAGTAGTGTATGTACCTTCAGTAACTGCCCATGCAGGAGCTTTAACCGAACCGTAAGTACCAGCTAGTTGAACACCTAATGCATTCGTGTCAGCTGTAGGGACATCGGTTGAAACAGCAAATGCTTTACCAGCGTCTATCTTCTCTTGAGCGGCAGTTTCTACACCGTTTAGTAAGGTTATTGGCTCACCAAACTGTGAACGAGCAATATAGTTCTGATACTGAGGAATAGCAATCGCAGCCAAGATACCGATAATAGCGATTACAATCATTAGCTCGATTAGGGTAAAACCTTTCTGGGTAGTAGCGTTCATAAGAACTCCTTTAGATAATATGTTGACAGCGTAGCCAATTCTTAGTTAGGCATATATACCTGTCGTCAGTGATACAAAATGAACGCTAACATATAGCGCTTATCGTCTTGACAAGATTGTTGCAGGTACTGTGCCAACTTTCCGAAGGAGTAGATTATTAATTTGATTAAGTTGATTGGCTTAAATTCGTCATATTTATCCCTACAACGAACGGTTATATTTGATAGATAAACGGTATAAATTTAATATTTTATTTTTAAATTGGATAGAATATATACAATGACTGACTTTTTAAAATGAACGGCATACTGATTTGAGATATTAGTGGTTGATTTGCAGCGGTTAATTAGCGATAACAATTTTTGTCACAACGCTATTGTTGCTAGATTATTACTACAAATTGTCACTTTAGATAAAGTGTAGAAATTGCTGATTTTGAAGGCTGACATTTTTCGTCAGCACTGTTTGGAGGGGTGTTGCGAGAATGGTTGGGTATTGATTAAGCTTTAATTCCAGTCATCACCTGTACTGCATTTCTTAGTACCACTGATGACACGGCATTTGTTACCTTGGTTGTCTAGACTAACTGCACCATCGCTCACCATCTGTTGACCAGTAACAGGTGCTGCAGTAACCGTCCAATCACTATCACTCAAAGTTGTTGAATTATTGGGAGTCACTGTGACGGTATATAGTGCCGTTCCTGCTATAGGGAAATTCGCGCTACCATCAGTAGCGACGGTACCTGACAACACAGAGGACAGCGGTATTCTGTCATAGCGCTTATAGTTTATTTTATTGGACTCAATACGACTGGCAACTTGCTGCAACTCTACCATCATATCTCCGCGCTTCGTCTTTGTGACGTAGGCTTGGTAACTCGGTATAGTAATGGCCGCTAGTATACCGATGATGGCAACGACGATCATCAGCTCTATCAGCGTAAAGCCCTTTTGTTCCAAGTGTTTTCTAGATAGCATGTGTGCCTTGCTCGCTTTTTTGCTAGATGAAGATATCACCATGTCGTCTCTCCCGTACCGCAATCGGTACCCGTAATATCAAAAGGGATGTTATTGGCGCAGCGTACGCCTTGACTACTCAGCATCAAGCTATCTGCACCTGTGAGATTGACTGGTGTCGCCATCATAACCCAACCCATAGCACGCTCACTACCTTCATGTAGGGGGCTAAATGTCGGTGTAGCACCTGTGACATGCCCAAGCTGGATAGTATAGCGTGGATTACTAGCAGGCCAATCAATCGCACCTGTGGTGCTTGCGATAGCATCTGCTCTAGGTTGAAAGCCTTTGTATGTCAAGGCTCTCGCTCGCCACTGCTCAAGCTCATTCGATAGCAGTAGCATTTTACGCTGTGTATCTGCTTCTGCGTTACGAATAATATAAGCCCGATAGCTCGGTACAGCGATGGACGCCAATATAGCGATGATAACCACGACGATCATCAACTCTATAAGGGTAAAGCCTACTTGTCTAGATGAGTGGCGAGTAAGTGAAATGGTCATTCTAATGTTCCATCCAGCTTAATGGATTGATACGTTTATCCGTATTGATACCACTATTAACCCCGCATGTAGGTCCAACACACTCATTAAATACAGGAGGGTCGTCGTTGCCACAGTTGCCATCAGGACAGATCAATTTAGGTTTACAATCATCACCTTCACAGCGATTGACTAAACTGGTAAAGACAGACGTATCATTATATTGACTGATAATATTATCTACGATACCTGAGCCTGCATTGAAATGTGAGCGTGATGTCAATACATCAGAGCCAGATGCGTCAAGGCAGCTACCATAAGGCAGACAAGTGCGTTCACGTTGGGTTTCTCCTCTGACGCCTGCACTACATGCTTTAATCTCTTGTCCTTTGTCAGGATTAAAAGATGATGATAGCAACACGCCTGCGATAGCATCAGGCTCATTGAACATCTTAATTTTGTATTTGTTATCAACGGCTGCATCTTGCCCTAACCAATGAGTGAACGGCATGTACCAACCCTGCACTACTCCGTTTTCCATGTTTTTCTTGATACCTGTTGTGCCAATATCTGAGCTAGAGAATGTCAACTTTTGCAGTTTGTCGTTTCTGTTGGTCGTCCCTGCCACTTTGATTATTGGTGTACGTAAATTCATCGTTGGGGCGGTATCTGTCCCATAATGAAATAAGTCAGGACGCGTTACATCTTTATCTATAAAGCTATAAAGTGCATCAGGCTTACTTCTTACTGCTTCTACTGGACTACTGCGATCTCCAGTACCTACGGTTATCATGGCTTGAATACCATTATAATTACCATTATTGTTACCGGCATCTTTATAAGCATACTTGCCATTATAAAAAGTAATGAGCGGACGCTCATAGATACGTGCTGGTGTATCAGTAGTAGCAATCTGATCGCTGACATCTAATACTTTTACTACCCGATCTACTTTAAAGTTATCGGTATCTTTATCGTTGTTGATATCAACGCGCCAGACCTGACCACCTAAGTCGGCATAGTAAACATGATCGATTAAGCCATCGTAGTTACGATCCAGTGCTCTGATTTGAGTAACTACGCTGTGCTTTAGATCAGCAGATCTTGAATATTGTAATGAAGAAGTGCGAGACGTACTATCGCTTGAAGCGCCTTGATTGCTTGCCCACCATAATAGCTTGCCATTATTTTTGGATGTATCTACCGTCTCTTCCTTGTTAGTTTTAGTCTTGACCTCTCCCATCTGCACCATATAAACAGAGTTGCCCTGAGCAGATACTTTATTGCTACATTGAATATCTGTTGGATTGGCGGTATTTAATTTGAACTTTGGATTTTCATAACAAGTATCATAACCACCGGGTAAAAAGCTAACCATGACTTTTTTGCCGCCACTTTTTACATAACCAAGCGTTGGCTTGCCCCATGTCTGGCCCATTTGTGCATAGGCTTTTAGTTCTGCAGATGTGCCAGTTGCGATTGCCGAACTAGTGACGTTATCTTTAGTACCGCCTAACGCTGTTGTATCACCTTTTAAGCGATTAGCATAATTAGAACCAATACCATAAATAATTTTGGGTTTACTGACATCTGAAACGTCCAAGGCATAGTACATTGACCCACCCATACGCAAGCCACCCAAAGCAAAGCTTTGGTCAGACTCATAAGTATTGGTAGTCGTTGCAGTCTCTCCTGTACCAACAGTCGTAGACTTCGTGGTATATGAGACGTAGGTTAACCAAGGCGCATCAATGCCATAAGGATAACTACCATCCTTAGCCGTCCCCTTACCTGTCAGTGCATCTGGCTGTAGGTCAAGGATTTGCTTTGGTATAAAAGTAAAAGTCTCTTTGCCCGTTTTATCATCGAGCATATGTAAAGCACCATCCATAGAACCATAGATAAGATAGTCTTTTCGAGTATTGTTATCAAACTCACCTGATGCTTTAACTTCTACCTTTTGAGTAATGAGCTGCGGTATAGAATGTAGAACGCCGCCCGTATTCTTTAGCCATTTATCCTGAGAGGACTTTAATGCTGTACCATCTATGACCGTCGTGCTTGTAGGTTCGCTATAGCCCATAAAATGAAGTAACTTCAGTTTTTGAGCATTGCTGTATCCTACTAAAGGATTAAAGTTTAGAGGCTTCTTATCTTTACTAACGGTTAAGTTAGTTAGATTATTACCATTATCGACAAATAAGTTTCTATCACCTATTAATGGCGCTACTGCATTCTCAAATATTTTCTGATAAGCACCGCCTACTTGTGATGCTCCTCTATCTGGTTTTAACGTATCTGGACGATTGATATCGTTGATGGTATTCCATTCATCCTGCGTATTTTTTGCAAATAAACCTGTGTTATCAGAAAACACAAAATTATCGTCACTGCCTACCAATGTGCCATTTTTGACTTTGTATTTTTTTAGATTACCGTTCCACAATAGCGGCGATTTAGGGATAGGCTCTAATATAGGTAGATAAGCGTATTGACGAGATTTTAAACCGCCTAAGCTATCAAGAGGTACAGACATCGTACCTGCTGATATTGGGTCAATCTCAGCCTTACTAACATCTTCAATGAATTTGCGCACGCTATTGGCGATATCTACAGACTCTTCGGTGTAATAGAAACCACCTTCACCATAGCCTTCGCCTTTTTCGCCAAGTTTGCATAGGTTTTTTGCATCTTGGTCAATACCAGTAGCGTCACATTGATAAACCTGTACGGTCTCAACAGCGCCACTAGGACGAGTAATGGTCTTGGTAACTTTACCCTGTGCTGTCAGTTGTTTAAAAACGTTGCCAAAACCTACTGTTGCAGTGGCAATAAGAGTACCTTTAGCATTGTTTTTATTGTATAGCGCTTTAGAATATTCACCGATACATTCCCAACCAGAAGTGCTACTGGTATTTGACAAATCCGAATTACAAGAACTGCCCATACTTACTGAGCCACCGTCTAAGCTTGTATTCATTAGGTCGATGGTACTACTATAAGCATTATTAGGTTCACCATCAGTCAAAAAATAAACGCCATAACCATCGCACTGTGTTGCTTCGTCTACAACAGGAGATTGATATGTTAATTTATCAGCTTTTTTAGTGCTTGCTGATGAGTCTTCAAACCCACTCCACTTATAGTCTACCCAGTCTTTTTTAATACTCTTATAATAATAAACTCTGTCTCCTGATGTATAAGTAGCATCATAATCACCGAGCAGACTAGGATCAAATTTATCTTGTTTAACCTCATCCTGAAGTTGTTTATATCCGTTACTGCATTTATAGTATTTAAAACTGCCCTCTGTATCTAACTGTGAACTATTACCATTACATTTATATAAGCTATACTCAGCTTTTTTACCATCTTTATCACGAACTGAAACTCCAACTTCTATATACCTTGTCTCATTTACCGCTTGATATGTTTTCGTTCCTAACATATAAGCACCAGCTTCAGCATAAGCATTGGCTATCGGTGTATTTGTTTCTGCATTTAGCCCAATTACTTTATTAATAATGGTCTTTCTGTTAGCCAGTGTTAGATTTACTATTGGCGCTTCAATCTTACCGCCACCTTCAGTACCTGAGCGGTAGAAGAAAGAACCTAAACCAATCTTATATTTATTCAGATCAACGTCTTTACCAAACGCCTCGTCACTTTTTGGATTGGCAAACATAGGAATGAGTGCCATCTTTAGACGCGACATACGATCATAATAGGGTTTGCCATTCTTATAAGCATAATAGACTCTGTAACTCACACTCTCGCTTGTTATAACTCCTTTATCATCATAGATAGATTGGGTTAAGTCATTACGATAAATCGTGTCACTAGACGAGATATTTGAATAATCGGCTCTAATGCTTCTATTATCCATACTGCCTGAGTTATCTAGCATCATCATGATGGAAGCATTACCATAGGTCGCCCCTTGATATATCTCTAGATCAGAGGTATGACCCGCACTGGTTGCCATGCATCCTAAGACTACCGTTGATAATAACTTTAGCGACCAGCCTTTCACAATAGGATGGGACTTGCTGGCTGTTTTGCTATTTAAGGTTTTCATGATAACTACCCATATAATTTTGATTTTTATAGAAAATCACAACTCTTATCTAGTTTGTGATGGCCAATCCTTTGACATCTTTTACATCAGCTACCAGAAATACAGTCCACTCCAACAGGCTGATTCAAATATGTCTGTTGCTGGGTTTGGAAGGGTACTGCAAGTGCCGTCAAACAGCTGTCTACCGTGGTAGCTCCTGTGCGTGACTGCTTGAGACAGCCTGCTATCGTCGTCGTATCATTGCTACTGGCATTACCTAACGGTGATCTAGAGAGCGCAGGTATGACCGATGTTACATAGCCTACAAAGGTGGTACATTCGATAGTGACATTACCGCCTGTTTCTGGCTTTTCAAAATCATTGGATAGTGTTCCTTCTACTTCTTTGTAAAAAACACCTTTGTCTTCAGTCTCAATAGGTCGTACGAATGTCATTTGTGTCATCACTCGACCTTCACTGACATAGTCATCACTGGCTGTAGGATTGCAATAACCATTATTTTTGTCAGATAATAAATCGTTGGTTTTATTACGCTCACTAATTTCAAGAATACTGAATAGTTTGGTACTGCGTGGTCGTACACAAAAGCTGACTTGATGACCTTCGCGCTGTGTACTGGACATATAACCTTTAAGAGTATCAACGTTATCTCGACGACTACTCAGGATTCGATCTTCTTTTTCTACTTTCATTAGAGCCGCATCATTTGCCTGAAAAAGTAGCTTATTGACTTGATCAGCAGTCGCGACTTTTAGATCTGTAGTACCTTGTCTGACTGCAATTGCTCCGACAATCATGATCAGTATCAAGGTAAGCAATACAACTATCAGCACAACGCCTGACTGGTTATGCAAGCTTGTGTTTGTCTTAGGATAATTTATAGTGTTGGGCTTCATCATAGTCCTCCTCTTGCATTACGTAATAGCACTGTACTTTCATAAACACTACGTAAGTATGTCGGACCCTGTACGGCTGCAGCATTAAGGCTTGCATTTGCTTTATCAAGTACGGTAAAGCTTAGCTCACTATTCGCTTGCGGAGTCACTGTTGGATTATCTGATCGTGCCAATATACCAAGCTGCAAACTGACAATACGTCTATTATTAAGCTGTGTATTAAGAGCTGAACTACTAGGAATCGCCATGTATCCAATACGAGAGTTTGCAGGATCAGTCGCAAAACCTGTGCTATCTGATACACCTAGCATGACTCTAAAATAATCTACATTAGATATAATAATCGTACCGACACCGGCTAAATTATTTGGCGTCGCTGTACTCTCTCCAGGTACCATATATGCCTTCAAATCGATACCAGTTGCACTACCAGCAGCAGATTCTTCGTAATTGTATATTGCTGATGCACATGCCAATCCTGGGACAGCTGGAGTCGCTGTACTATCCATACGTACAAAATAGCGCTCAATGACGTAGAAATCTTTTGGTATAACAGTACCTTCACAATCAAATAAACCGTCTTGGCCTGATTGATACTGGATAGTCAGCTGGTCACTATTGGCGATACCATTTAGGTTACTGATGCTATTGGTAGATGCGCTACTTGATAATAAAGAGGCAGGTATGGCACCGCTGTCTAAAACCAAACCAGATAAGTTATTATTTAGCCATTTGCCAGAAGCACCAGTTGGTGCGGTAAGTACTACTCCTCCTTGCGGAGTTAGATGATTCATAAAATATTCATCATACGCACTTGTAGATTTGGCGCCGTAGTTGGTGCGTCTTAGATGCTGCTGTATTTGAGAAAAACCGAAAATAGAGTTGTCTTGGATTTGTGAGCTTGCTTCTTGACGACGGCTGTTGACCGAGCTAGTATAAAAGACTTGTAATGCAGCAGCAGAGATAAGAAGACCTAAGACCAAAGCAATCATAAGCTCAACTAAGGTAAAACCTCTATCCTTTTTAAAATCCAGTTTTTGTTTGGATCGTACCGTATTACATGGTGCAGGTGAGCGTCCAACACTATGGATAAATAGCTTCATATCATATCTCCATCATCATACATGTGGATTTTGAATAGTAGCTACCACCAGCTTCTTCTACTTTACCCTCATCAACTACTCTCTCAGTCAAACAGTCTTGTTCACTGTCTGTACCAATAGTAGGTGTGGTATCGCCCCATGCTGATATTAAACAATACGAATACATAATGTTATTCTGTACATTACTTCCTGTACCCCCAGTATTAGGGCAAGGATGCATTTGTATTTGAAAGTCGTAGTTCTGTAGTTCGGCTTTAACTTTGTAGCTTTCAGCTTCTGCAAGCTCCTCTGGATCACATAACGTTGTGACTGCTTGACCGTCTAAACCACATAAATCACTGGGTATAGTGACAGCGCCTGTGTCAGTAAGCTCATCAGCATAAGTCGTGATAGCAGAAGGGTTGGCATGTATTTTTTCTGCTATTGTTCGCATCATTACTAATGACTGTGAACGCTCAAGCGATTCATTAGTGATTTTGATAGCCTGACCTTGTAGAGCGCTATAACCTAGTACAGCCACTGTCAATAACAACAACGCCACCATAACTTCGATTAATCCAACACCTTTCTGAGACACTTGTGTTTTCATCAACAACTCCCAGTATTTGTAGTATTGATATTAGCGATACTACTAAGACTTACCTGTCTAGGAGTTTCATTAGTAGAAGCGCTGTCACAAATGGTATAGGTAACATTGGCACCGCCGAACATTACTTTGTTGGGTTGAAAGGTAACAGCAGTGACACTAGTAGGCACAATGATTTGATTGACAATACTTTGACTATGAACGTTATAAGTAGAAAGAGGATTACTACCATCCAATACAGTAACTGTCTTAGGGTTGGCATTAGCGTTATATAGAACGGTAATATTTTGACGACGTATGATACTTTCAGCTTTCGCTTCTTTTAACGCATTTTCTATCGTTGAAGCTGTCGACTTCACCCGTTGGTTGGCTAACTGATTACTGATGTTAGGGGCAGCGATACTGACGATAATGGCAAGCACAGCGATAGTCACCATTAGCTCAATCAGAGTAAACCCTGCGCTGGTTGCTGGTCGTTGGCATGATGAGCTATATAAAGATGCGTTCACATCAATATCCTATTAATAACAGCTAAAAATTTATCAAGGCATAAGAAACGAGCATGAATGTATCTCATCTTTTGCTGATTCTTCAGAGATTTGTTGCAATATTCATTCCATTGCATTTATTAAACAATATTCAGCGTGTCCCTATAGACGATACGTCTTGTAGAGATTTTTTAATGGCATAAAATATAAGAAGCATGAGAATTGAGAAAAGTTAATGTAACATAGAAACAATACAGTATCATTATTTTACATAAAAATATTTATCGTAGATTATTCATTAACATCAATGGTTATTTGTTATTGCTACCATGTGCAAGTGCATAGGCAGATAGATGATAAGGATAAGAGGCAGGAGCACTGATTTTGTTATGAAGGGAGTTTTGATCATGAAAGGAGGATTCGCCATATAGCGTCCGAGCTAATGCTTGTAGACTTGCACCGGTAGTCGCTACGTCATCGAATAGTAATACGCGTTTGACAGGTGGTAGCTCATTAAGCAAAAAAGCATCGTTCAAGTTAGTTAGGCGTTCTGCACGTGTCAGACCTTGCTGACTGACAGTATGATCGATACGCTGAACACCGCGCCAAATGGGAATATCCCAATGTTTGGATAAATAGGCAGACAGGATGGTCACTGGATCAAAACCGCGCTCAGCTAGGCGACTGGGTGTGGTAGGCATCGGTAAGATTACGCTATTACTGCTATGACAGCCCATTGGTCTTGGTAGCTGGCGTAATACATGTACCAATAGAGGTAATTTGGTCATGTCTTCATGATGTTTAAAAGCGCGAATGGCTTGTCGAACTGGATAGTCGTAATAAGTCGCTGCTTGGACGGGCAAAGAGATGCTTGCGGCAATATCCACATTAAAGACTGCAGGTAGCCACGCTATATTGTCTTGGCAGAGGGGGCACAAAAGACCTGTGCTCAATCGCTGATATATATGGTTATGATGTGAGGGCGCGGTAACGCTAGATACTTGCGATGCGCTACGATGGATATGACATAGCTGACAGCGTAGATTGATATACTCTGCCAGCCATAGGCCAATTTGATATGGAGCTAAGCGCTGCATCATTAGATTGGTTTTTATTAAAACCCTTTCCAATCGTTGAGCACTATCCCAACACCAACAGACGTGTTTTCATGGTTATAATCAATAATTGATTCGCCATAACCTTGGAACAGCTGCACAAAGCCATTTACGTTTTTCGTTAATGGATAAACGTAGTCAATCTGCGCAGCGCCTTTATTAGTGTCAGTGTTATAGCGTAAAGTAGTACTGATACTTTGCTGATTAGGCAGGTCATATAACAAAGTCAAATCACCATGACCCATATAATCTGTGATATCTGGGTTATCATCGCTATCATCATCTTCATTATTTACTCGCGCCCATATACGCGGAATAACTGAGAGCTTGCCCCATTCAGCAGCACCTATTAGATAAGCGCGGTTCCATGAGCGTGATATAGGATCAGACTGACCATTTGAGTGATGCACAGCCCCTACCCCTAACATGCGCAAGCGTCCACCGAATGGTAGGTTGGCTGTCACTGGTTGGGTCAAGAAAATCTCTGGCTGATAGTCGGTCGCACGAAACGCTCTTGAATCGTCTTCGTTATAAACCTGCCAATGCGACTGTTGAGTATAGCCAAACCATAAGTCAGCGCTAGTATCGAACAAATCTTCAGCCACTTTGGTTTTTAGAGATAACTGAAACTTCAATTCTGTATTACGTATATCGTTAGAAGAGTACTCTCTTCCTGGTTCTTCTACATTACTTGACGTTGGGTTAAGATTAGGATCAGCGGTATAAAATATAGGCAGTACATAGTTAGGATTATGTGGTCTTGCCGTCCACGTACCGCGCTCACTGTTTTTATCAAGATCATAGGCTAGACTTAATGGTGTATATCTCTCAATATCTGTTTGAGTGACGCCTGCTTCCTCTAGGATTTGGGCTTCCCCTTTAGTCAATCCGACCGTATCTAAGCTTTCGTTAGAGGTTGACTGACTATTAAGCCCTCCGTTATTACCGTTGGTAGCGGTTTCTTCTTCTGCAAATACTACTTGCGGATTACCTGTTATCGTCGTTCTAAAAGTCTTTGCCAGATCTAGCGGTTGTTTAGTCATTGTATAGCTAGGGACTTGTCCTATTTCTGCTACCTTATCAAAGCAGGCCAAGCGTGCCGCACTAGTCTGTACTTGCGTACATTCAATAAATAGCTCTGATTGCCTTGCAGCATAGTCGCTATTTTTATAATCACTTTCTTTATAAGTGCTTTCTTTGACAGATGCATTAACAGGCTTATTTGAATTTTCGGCTTGCTTGTAGATAGCTTGTGACGCATTCCTATCCTCATATTCTACAGCTGCATCTTTTACAAATATTTCATTATAGACCGGACTGCTATCTGCAGCATGTACCTGCATGGTGAAGCAAGTTAGTGCTATACCGACGGCGAGACTCAAACGGGTTTTAGACCCTACATAAGCGGTAGCTTGGTAAACAGTAATAGGGCTTACGGCCTGACGCTGCGAGATAGTATGAACAAACATAGGTGTCCTTGGTCTTAATTGGCATTATCGCCGACAGATTATCTGAGGTTACTCAAATTATTAAAGTTACTAAAACTAAAGAACAATCATAATATATAGATTACAGTCACTACGTTTTGCTAGTACAACTTTAGTATTGTTGCTTTAGTGTAATAAAGATACGCGCATTATACTAGAATTATCCGTACTTAGTACAATCTTAAATCGCTAACATTGCTCTTTATTAGATTCCCAAACCTACTTCAAAGTAAAAAAACTATCGTTCTAACTTATTGATAATTTAAGCCATTCTTATCAATCAGGCTTTCTGAGTGATACGCCGTTCAATCATGACACTACTCATTAACAAGCTCGCCTCTACAATTTACCAGCCTACATTGCTTAGTATTGGTAACGTACCATGTGACATTTCTGCAATATATATTCAGGTATTTGACAGCTAAAAAAAGAGCCAGCAACTGTGTAATAACAGTATGCTGACTCATATATGATGCTAAGTGTTACTGGTGCTGCGTTACTTATTGAGCATAGTTAATGTCTCTTCAAATTCTGAACGTCCAATTTCACCAACTTGCTGATTCACTAATTGGCTATCTTGATAATATAACAATGCTGGCGGCCCAAATAACTTGTAGCGCGCTAAGATTGCTTTGGAGTCTGCCGAGGTTTCGGTAATATCAAGTCTGACCAGTTGCCAATCTTGCATCTGTGCTGGACGACTACGGAATAAATTTTTGTCCATAATTCGGCATTCGATACACCAATCAGCAGTCACATCAACGATGACCTTGGGATTTTCGGCAATAATTGCATCTAATTGCGCAAGCGTCGTAACGTGCTCATCATTCGCACTACTATTACCAACCGCTTGACCATTAGCCGACTGTAGCATCATCGGTGCAGCACTCAGTGACGCTAACGGATGTAAACTATCATCATTACCTAGTGCCGCGCCAATAATCAAACAAGCTGCCCAAATACCAGTCACTAAACCAAGTGCTTGAGTAAGCATTCGACCACGACCCAGCCAGCTCCATGCCCATGTCGCCACTACCATGAACCATAATGCCCATACTAATAGCATTACAGGGGATACAAACACGCGCTCAACTAATAGCAACGCTACTGCAAATAACAATAAAGCAAAACCTTGCTTGACCCAGTTCATCCACTCGCCAGCCTTTGGTATGATTTTACCTTGAGTTGCACCAATCAAAATCAGCGGCGCTGATAGACCAAAACCAAGCATGAATAAGGCGACAAAACCAAGCAGCGGACTACCGATGGTCGAAACTGCCAGCAATGCGCCAAATAGTGGCGCGGACACACAAGGCGATACGACCAATGCTGATAAAAACCCAGCAACCCAGCTGCCTCCCGTACTACCAAGCTTACTATCGCCCGCTTGACTCAAGCTTTGCATTTTACTACTGATTGCTCGTGGCAGACGAATAGTAAATAAGCCCAGCATATATAGTGCGAGCAATACAAAGATGATGGCAAAGCTAATCAAGATAATTGGGTTTTGTAGCCAGCCAATAATTCCTAATGACTCACCAAATACTGCGATGACTGCGCCCAAAATACCATAGGCAGTCGCAACCCCAATGGCATAACTGGTGGTCAAAATCACGCCTTTTTTGACTGTGGGGTTCTTTTGACGCGCCACAATATTGGCAACGATAGGCAGCATTGGCAGTACGCACGGGGTTAGCGCTAAGCCTAAACCTGCTAAAAATAATAAACCTAATGCCAACCAGGGATGCGATGCTAGCCCAAATGGATCACCATCAACTAAGCTATTAGCATTTATATCATTGCTGTTGACCGTATCGTTATTGACCGTATCACTGCCTATGACGTTAGTATCTGCGCCAGAAATCGTGTTGGTAGCTGCAAGTTCTCCATCTAAAGAACTGTCATCTAGCAAAGCATAATCAATAACCTCGTCGTCTGTCTCCGCTTGCTCTGCTGTAGACGTAAGACTGTCGGCACCAGCTATACCCGTTGTTTCTGCTGTCGTTGCAGCACTCGCAGCTAACTGAGTATTGTCGTTCGTCGCCGAGGCTTTAGTTGTAGAGGCTGTGGCAAGGTTTTGGGCAGAAGTACTGGCGCTACTTGCCGCAGTTTGTTGCGAAGTCGCAGCGATATTGACAGTAGTATTAATCTTCTCAGGTGGGTAACAAAGCCCTGCTTTAGCACAGCCTTGCCAGCCAATAACGACGGCTGCATTATTTACACTTTTGCCACTCTTACTACTTAATACCGTAGTCGCAACCAAGTTAGCTTGATCAAATACTGGCACACGACCAAAGGTTGGATCATCAATTAAGTACGGCGTCTGACTAAAAGTAAATGGCGCAGCAGTCATACCAGCAGGCAAGGCTAATTTTATTTGGTTTTTATAGACATAGTGTTCAGGAGTGATATCAAAGTTAATCGACAACTGCGTCCCTGTAGCGACAGGCTTACTGACACTACCAACCTGAAATGCTTGATCGACTGGCAAAAATTTTGGCTTCGATGAGCTTTTGTTACTACCAAATAAATCACCCAAACTAGCAGCCTGAGCTGTCATGGATGTGGCGGTCAGTCCAGTAGCGACCAATCCAGTCAGCAATGAGCTACTGGTTAAAGCAAATGCCAACAGATAAGACTTTTTGGAACAACGATTTGCAGTTAGCGATGGAGGTTTTTCTGGTGTCTTAATGGACATAAAGGACTGCCTATTTATTACTAATACTTAAATCGACTTAATCGATATTTACTTACGTTTTGCTGCGATATCAACTGTGGTTTTTATTTTCTCTGGCGGATAACATAACCCAGCTTTGGCGCAGCCTTGCCAACCAATCACGAGCGGTGCATTCTTTGCCCCTTTACCATTATTGGTCGTTAGCGTTGTGGTTGCTATCACATTCTTTTGCGTAAATACGGGCACTTTACCAAAGGTTGGATCATCAATTGAGACTGGGGTCTGACTAAAAGTAAACGGGGTTGCACTCACACCCTTAGGGAAACTTAAAGTAAGCTGATTTTTATAGACGTAATGACCTGGCGTGATATCAAAGGTGATGGATAAACGCGTGCCTTTAGATGTCGCATTGGCAATGCTGTCAACTTGAAAGGCTTTATCAACTGGCAAAAACTTTGATTTTGCAGCACTGTTGTTACCAAACAGATCGCCTAGACCTGCAGCCTGAGCACTCATAGAAACCATTGATAATCCCATCATCAATGAGGTGCTCATGATAGCAAGGGCAAACGCATTAGACTTTTTAGAAGTACGTTTGTGTATTGCGACTGTTTTTGTTATTGGCATTTTTATCAACATGAATAATTACCTTTAATTGCTAACGTTTAGAACTAAATCTGACTTTGGCTGATGTATTCTTTTCTGAGACTGGCGTTATATCGATAATGACTTTTAATGCATTAGGAATTGGTTAGGAGATTTTTAGGTCTATTACTATACTTATGAGACTGATGTGACTTATATAAGTGGGACAGTTATGTGGTCATAAAAAAATATCAACCAATAACGCCTTATTGGTTGATAGTTATTATGTTCTAGTTATCCGTTACTAGTAGCTTGTTAATCAGTAGTCTATTAATCAGTATGCTTATCATGATATCTATAGTTGCGCATAGATATCAGCATCTTGACCCTCGCCGCCTTGTTGCCCATCAGCCCCTAAAGAAAATAAATCATAAGGACGACCTTCGCTACCTGGAGAGACGTACTGTAGCTCATTTTCCCAACCATCGGTCGGATAACCACCTTTGATATAACCACCTTCAGGATAATTCTTCGCCTCGGCAGGTGGCGTACTTAACGCCTCTAAACCTTGTGCTGTCGTTGGATAGCGTGAGTTATCTACCTTATACATATCAAGCGTATTGGACACGGTCGACAGTGCCGTTTCTGTCGTTTTAACACGCGCTTTATCGCTTTGTCCTACCACTTTTGGTACAACCAATCCTGCCAAAATAGCTAGGATAACAATCACAACCATAATCTCGATAAGCGTAAAGCCTGACTGGCTAAAGCCAACCTGACGGTGGCGCACTCTTGCTCGACTGCTAATAGCATTTGAATTAACAATAGTAGAGTCGTTGGTATTTAAATGGGATTGTATGCTTTTCATAAAATACTGCTTTGTCGCATTTGTTTGGGTTTTATCAATCATAGTCATCGCTTTTATTATTACGGTTATACACAAATATCAAGACGATTATCACTATAAACTATGATTTTATATTTATCTACCATCGCACTTAGATTATTACTATAGTTACTTGTAGCCAAAGCAGCTACGCTAATAGTTACAAGAGCTACTTGTATTTATGAGAGCCACTATAGCCCAACTGTTTGATGGACGACAGTACATTTCTCTCTCATTCATCAATATACAACAGTAAGAAAAATTTAAGAAACCTACAGTAAGGTTGATATAAATCAAAAGAATAAAAATTAGGAATAAAAAGTGGTATAAAGCAGAAATAAACGAACATAAGAGCACAGAAAACAGCCAGTGCTAACCAGCTAAATCATTCATATTTACAATCGGTAGCATAACCGCCATCACAATAATCATCACCACGACTCCCATCAGTACTAACATCAGAGGCTCTAACAACGATAGCAAAGTGCTAATAAAGTTGGTCGCTTCCGCCTCTTGCATATTGGCAGCGCGGCTGAGCATACTTTCAAGCTCACCTGAGTTTTCACCACTTTTGATCATCTGTACCATCATCGGTGGAAAATAAGGCGTTCTCTCAAGCTGGCTTGACAGACTGGCGCCTTCTGTTACCCGATCTGCAGCGGTAATAATGGTTTGTTTAATATGTAGATTGGTGGTGACCGCAGCGCCAATATGCAGCGCTTCAATTAGTGGTACACCCGAACGTACCAATATCGCAAGCGTACTGGCAAAGCGTGCAGCATTCAGACCTTTAGAGAGCCGTGCCAATATCGGTAATCTAAGCACGATGCTATCAATAGCAAGCTTGCCTGCCTGCGTTTGTGCAAACCGATAAAACAACAGTGCTGTACCCACTAATACCAGTAACATCAGCCACCACCATTGGGTAATGGCATTGGACATCGCAAGCACCACTTGAGTAATCAGTGGTAGTGCCTGCTCAGACTGCTCAAACACTTTGACAATTTTGGGTACGACAAAGCTCATCAGGCCCATAATGACGCTGATTGCCATGACCATCAATACAATGGGATATACCATCGCCCCTTGGATTTTCTTTTGTAAGGCAAAGCGGTTTTCAGTGTAATCGGCCAGCTGATTAAGAATAAGATCAAGGTGACCGGACTTTTCACCAGCAGCGATAGTAGCAATATATAACGGTGGGAAGCTAGCTGCTTGCTGTAGTGCACGGGCAAAGCTTAAACCTTCTAAGACATGGGAGCGTACTGCCAACATCAGAGACTTGATATGAGTTTTGGGTGATTGCTTGGCGACGGCTGCCAGTGTTTCTTCGAGCGGAATACCTGCTGCAAGTAGTACGGACAGCTGGCGAGTCAAGAGTGCCAGCTCGTAAGCAGAGGGTTTTTTGTAGCGACTACGCTGTCGCCCTTGTTGGTCGTTGACTGCATTGACTTCTACTGGCGTCCATTGCTTATCACGGAGTTGCTGGCGTATTTGCCGTGCAGAATCACCTTCGAGTAGCCCCTTTTGGACACCGCCTTGGTCATCAAGCGCTTTATAATGATAAGCAGGCATAGCAGCGAATATCCTAGGGTCATGGATTACAAAAGAAGTCGATAATATATTTAAAAGAGCGGCGTAGAGTCGTTACTCTCAGGCATCATTCCTTGTAATAATAAAACATCTAAATGCTGTTGCTGAAGTTTTTTATCAAAATCATTAACCTCAGCGATAAGCATTTTTTCAATACGTTTATCAGATGCATAGACGCTTAGTCGTGCGCAGATGACGGCGAGCTGGTAGATACGCTTTTTACAATAACTGTCTAAGCCTTGTAGCAAGCGCACCATATAAGGCGTCTCAAGGCTAGCATAGTCATAATCTTCAATGACCTGCTCGCCAAGTGCCGTGACCCCATAGCTAATAGATAAATGCGCACAAAAATAACAGCTGAATAAATAACCAATCACATGACCAATATAATAGCCACGATCATAAGTAAAGCTACTCACCCCAAAATGACCAAGTACATAGCTATTTAGGCTGGCTTGATCGCTAATAGGTTTGGAATGTTTAAGCTTACCGACGGTCGCAAGTCTTAGCGGATTATGACCGTCTTGAGCCGTTAGTTGCCACCCGGCAGGTTGCTGGGCTGGCATATGACGCACAATGTCAGCGATGATATCGTCAACCACGTGCAGTTGCTGCCATAAGCGCTCAATCGTATCAATATCAAGTAGGCCACGCTTATCGAGCTGCTGCGCAAGCTTATACTGCTGATATTCTGCAAACTGTGGCTTTAGGGTCTGTACCAAATACGTAGGACGCGTGCTCGCAGGTGCCAAATAGAGCAGACGTGTACGCTCATGCTGTGCCTGATAAAGTGCCACACGCTGTTCAGCAACGCTAGACTCTGATGTGTCAGCATTTTGAATGGTTTGAATAGAGTTTGCTTCAGAGGGCGGCGTAGTAAAGAGTGCAAGCAAAGCGGCTTTATCAATCGCTAACGAGTTTTGCGTCGACGCTACCTGCTTATAGGTGCTTTTGTCATCGTTAGCGCTATTATCGCCATTTATAGTGGCAGATTGAAAGCTGCTCTCAAAAATCGGTTGGGTCATAAAGTACCATCACCAGCAAAAAATAAACGTTGTCTCAGGCATTCCAACCACATATTAAAGCTATTCATCTAAATGTCATGACTAAATACAACACATAGCCAAATATTATAGTGATTGCGCTTAGACAACTTACTATTATATAGTACCTGAACGCACTTTGATTGTCAGTTTTACTACATCTCTCTATCTAGTCTTTAATCATATCAGTGTTTACAAAACACCATTACAAAATGAGCGCTAAGATTAGAAAACTCTCGTCAAAAAAAGAGCAACAAAGCCCGATTATTGACCTTAATGCTTTACTATAAATGTATCTATGCCATCAACTTACTTTGATACTGCTGACGATACGCGTTTGGTGATACGCCATAAACGCGCTTGAACGCTTGGCTAAAGGTGGAGTCTGATGCATAACCCACCAACTCACTAATCCGACTGATGCTGTTCTGCTGCAAGCGTAAATAACGTGCTGCCAAGCGTAACCGATAATCGATTAAATAAGTCAATGGCGGCATACCGACGATATCTTTAAACCGCTGTGCAAAGCTTGAGCGCGACATACCTGCTACTTCAGCAAGCTTATGAATCGTCCAGTTTCGGCTCGGAGTATCATGCATCGCGACTAACGCTTTGGTTAAATAAGGGTCTCGTAACGCTTGTAACCAGCTATCTGTCGCCTCCGGTAAACCTTCAATGTAAGTGCGCAAACATTCAATCATCATAATACCTGCCCAATGGTTGATGACGGCAGTCTTACCCATACGCTCATGCTCAGACTCTAGTTTTAATAGCTTAACTTCTACATCCATGACGCCAAAACGCCCATCAGATACTTCAGTAAGCTCAGGCAATACCGATGGTAGCACCGATAATAGCGGTTGCATCATCTCTTTCTCGTATTGACATTCGATTAGTATCAAACATGCATTGCTCTCACCATCATCGTTGAGCTCAATAGTATGATCTTCAGAGTTACTAAGCATCTCATCTAAAGGTTTGGCATCATCACCACTATGATTAAGTGCATAGCTAACATGCTTATAGGTATTCGAGATCATGATTGTATCGCCAGCATTTGCTTCTCGTATCTCATTCCCTATATTGATGCAAAAGCTGCCGGATAATACTAAATAAAATAAAACCGTATCTTTTCTATCGATTGAATAAGACCAGTTACCCCTACCATTCAAACGATAATATTTTGTCTCAGACAAATGCACGTTCTGTAATAACATACTAAGTGCGTCCATTAACAACTTCCTCAATAATATATGGTAATTTACGGCAGTTGAGCCGAACTCTGCAAAATAAACCACCTAAGAGACTTTACACAAGAAAAATCGCTTATCGTGGACTGTTATTAAAGTTATACGTACGCTAAGCACATCTTGAACTTAGTTTAGCCAAACAATATGCTTCATATGAACTATAGATATATCCAATATTGACGGCATTAATAGTATTTAATAAATTCAAATTAATAACGCAATTATGGAATCAACATCCTCTTATTAAAAACTATCAAAGAAAACCTAATATATTATTTATAAATACTTAATAATTAATAGCTTACATGAAAAAAAATAGATATATACAGCTAAATAAATTTTAAATTAGTTTAAATACTCAACAGTTCTCGATGAATACTATTCAACGAGCATATTAAGAAAAAATCTAAGAAGAAATTAAGCGTTGATAAACAGTTAACTGCCTTAAGAAAAAAATGAGGATTATCATCAAACAATAGGCGAAATAATATCATTAAGCTATCAAAAAATAGCCCAAAAATAGAAGGGAATGTAAAGATACAAAAAAAGCAGACGAAAAAAAATGCCAACGAGGGCAATTAGTTTGTAAGAAAAGATATAAACAGAAGGGTATCAAATAAAAATTGGGGCGACTGATGGGACTCGAACCCACGACAACCGAGATCACAACCCGGGGCTCTACCAACTGAGCTACAACCGCCATAACTATTGCCAAAAAGGCAAGATTTGCAGGCTAAATGGTGCGCCTGGCAGGATTCGAACCTGCGGCCACCTCCTTAGAAGGGAGATGCTCTATCCAGCTGAGCTACAGGCGCTCTTAGAGGACTTTTACATATTTTGGTAAACTTATAATATCAGAAACTAAACCATTATACATAAAAAAAAGCCTGTAAGGCTCTTAAAATAGATGGTCGGAGTGATAGGATTCGAACCTACGACCCTCTGGTCCCAAACCAGATGCGCTACCAAACTGCGCCACACTCCGAAATTCTCTATTATCACGATAGTTTTGTTAGTTAACTCGTTATTGGCAATGCCACTAACTGGTTAATGTTCCTCGCTATCGAGGTGCACATATTAAGGCTTATAGACCTTTGTGTCAACACCTATTTCTAGTTATTTTAATAAATCTGCATAATTTTAGCTAAGTAATTGTTTTTATTGTTTATACCTCTTTAAGTAAATATTGAGTAACTTTATACAGGCCCTCTATTAAGCGCGCCAGTAGTGACATTAAAGGGCATTAGCCATAATGTCGCCTGCTCTAGGTGTATAGAATTTGCAGACTGCCGCAGTGCGACTGGTCGCCGAGCATCATCTGTGACCGGATAGACGAGCCAAACCTGCTCTGCTTGGTAAGCTTGCGCATAGCTGGTCAGCTGATAAGCATCGTTGGCACTGATGTCGCGTGCATGAGATAGATGCTTCCATTTAATATCGATGACATGACTACAACGACGTGCGTTGTCATCTTTACTCAGATGTGTTTTTTCACTACTCTGATGGGCGGATGAGTCATAAACCAGTAAATCCGGCTGCATAGACAGACAAGTCTGTCCTGTAGGGTCACTAAGCCAAACCCCTCTTTGCTGATGAAATGTCTGATACAGAGGTTGGTTAATACCACCAGACTGATTAAACAGTTCAGCAACGCGCTGGCCTGCCCACTGCTCAAACGCTTGATTCATATTAATCAATAAACATAATTGCAATTGGCTGCTTTGATGGCTGATGCCATTGCCTGCGGGCATGCTTGAATGCTGCATCTGGAGTAGCCAATAAGCTAAATCTAATAGTTTATGCGCAGACTGCAGCTGCAACCTAGTCAACGGCTGTAACCTTATCTGCTGCTTTGCCATCTGATATAGAGAATCCAACCTTTGGCGCTCATAATCACTAAGCGCAGTAATCTGTCGCCAAGACGCCAACTTAGACATGAGTACTGCAGATAGAGATATTGATTGCGAATCATAACCCTGACGTGAGCCTGCCAGCTGCTTAAGAAAAACCAAAGCGCTTTTGATTAGGCGATTGGCGAGCATATCCGTACTTAAATGATTTACTTCACAGGCAAACTTATGAGGCTGATGGCTGTTACGCTTGAGCTGTTCTTTGATGAGCAGCTTACCCTGTAGCATTGTTTGATTATGAATTTGGGTCTGATAATGCTTGGTAGGCTGATAATCGGATAGTAACTGTAAAAACTGCGAGACTAGCCATTGCGATAGTGGCGGCGTTTGTGTAGACAAAGGAGCGAGATGGTGGCTCAATTGTCCTAAGTTTTTTGTATGCGTCAGTTTATTATTTGTGTTAGATCCAGCGGTCAAGTCAGACAACATCAGTTGTACCCACTGACGTGCCTGCATGACTTCATCGTTTTGCGTGAGATTATTTTCCCGCGCTCCTGCAACCGCTTTGGGCAATATCTCAAGCGTGATGCCACTTGGTAGCATAATGACGCCAATATAGTGACCTACTTTAAGCTGCCATTGTCCACGCTGACGCTGAATAGTAAATACCGTAAACTCTTGCGCCAATAACCAAGCAAAATCAGCTACTACAGAAAAGTCGGCTGAAACTAAACGCTGATGTTCGAACACGCTCATAATAGCATTACCCGACGTTTTTAAGTCAGGAAACGATTTTGAGGTGGTATAATCAGCTCTGTTGCCGTTATTGCTCATTAAGACATTATTCATCAAGATACTGTTCATTAAAATCAATACAAACGCTGATAGACATGGGGCTTAGCAAACTCGCCAGTCTGTGCGAGAAGATCTGGATTTATGATATAGCCAGCATTTCCCATCGTTGAGCCTACAAATGCATTTTGACCAGCAAACATAGAGCTTTGATTAGCCATATCTGGCTGTTGATACAGGTTGCTTCGACTATCATGAATAAATTGTACGGCAGTTGGCTGTTGCTCATCATTAAACAAATATTGCAATAAAGCTACTTGTCCGCCAGTCGCTTGAGCCAATTGCGGGATGATTTGCTCCACCAATACTGTTCGCAGCTGTGCCAAATTACTTACCGAAAATAAAAATGCGTGACCCAATTGCGCCTCTTGCCCCAACGTTTGAATGATACGATAGTTTAAGCCCGACAACAGCTTAGCTAAATCTATCGTTTCTGATGACTTATTATCTTCTAAACTTTTAGAGCTGTGGTTAGAAACATTGATAACTTGTAATAACTCAGGCTGTGGGGAACAGTCTATAAAGCGAAAGCGCCGACGTAACGCCATATCGAGCGGTGCTAAAGAGTGGTCTTGCGTATTCATCGTTGCATAAATATCAACATTGGCAGGCACACTAAACGACCTTCCAGAATACGCTAGATTGACTTGCATCGCGTTCGCTTGTCCATTGCGTTTATCCGCCTCGATCAGGCTAAGTAATTCCCCAAATACTCGCGACACGTTGGCGCGGTTAATCTCATCAATCAGCATCGCATAACAATGTTCAGGATCATTGGCGGCGCGTTGACAAAGCTTTAAGAAAGCACCATCTTGGATTTCGTAACGCATTTGGTTACTAACTTCTTGATGGCTGTTTTGAGCACCCTGCCCGCTGTGTTCATTGGCGCTAATAACTGGGCGAATACCTTCGACAAACTCTTCATAGCCATATGCTTGATGAAAGCTGACCATGCTATAGCACTGCTTTTGTACAGCCTGATTTTCTCGTTGTGCCTGTCGAAACTCGGCCAGCTGCTGTGATAATTCTATTAATAGCGACACGCTGTCTGGTAGTAAATGCCATGCCCCGCTTTCGTCTTTATCGAAGTACGCTTGATTTGCGCGGTTTTTATAAGTGACTGTCTTTGAGCTGGCTGGACTATGCATTTGCAGCACCGACCATGCGGTATTGCTTAAGTTTTTCTCACGCTCATTTTGCGCCGCTTTTACGATAAAAAACTCGTGATTGACAACTTCAGGCACCTTTACTAAATCTTTGTGCTGAGCCTTAAAGTCTAAAAAGATTAAGCACACCACATCACGCCAACTAAGCTCATATAATAATTGCGACAATAGCTCGTTACTGTCTATCATCGGCAAATCATAAGTATACTGTTTGGCGATTTGTAGCAATCGATAAGTCTTCCCTGTGCCTGCTACACCGGTGTATATAATATTGGTAGGGCTGTTAATTGATACGTCATTCATAGCTTAACTCAGCGTTCAAAGCGGTTGATAAAGAACCAGATAGGTAAGGTGTACAACGCTCCATTGGTTACGTTACTACTATTTTGTGAGCGTGGTCGTTTATGGTACTAATGATAGCCAGATGCAAGTTTATACTATTGTTATGATTATGCTTGCCCTGCTTTATCCATTATTCAAAAATGCCCAAACAGATTAATTTGAGGAACTTTGTATGTCAGGATTATTAAATAAGCTACCTATTAAACTACCGACCAAGATACCAGCTAAGTTACCTGAAAAGATATCCGACGCCTTAACCCCTCAAGCAAATATCTCGATGAATCCGAGTAAACTCAAACCTATAAGCAATCAGTTTACTAAGCTTTTAGCTATTACCAAGTATTTACCTGCTGGCGCACGCTCGACCATTCTATCTAAAGCCTTTGGCAAAGTCGTACCTTATGTGGGCACAACGGGTGTCTACTACGAAACTGTAGAACCCAATCAAGTGATTGTGAGTTTAAATAACAACAAAGCTGTACAGAACCATATTGGCTCAATCCATGCGGTTGCCGTCACTCTACTTGCTGAGACTGCCACCGGTTTTATTTTGGGATTAAACCTACCTGCTGATCGGGTGTTACTGATTAAGTCTTACTCTGTAAATTTTTATTGCCCGCTCAAAAAAGGTCAAATCGCTGCGGTTGCTACTTTAAGTGATGAACAACGCTTAGATATTATAAATACGCCCAAAGGTGAGATGGTTATACCATGCGTCATCAATGATCGCGAGTCTGATAGCGTACGTGAGCCCATTACCGTTGAGATGACATGGGCGTGGGTGCCGAAATCTGAATTAGAAGCACGCCGCCAAGGTAAGTCGCAAAAAAAAGTGACTGTTACTGAAAATAAAAATAAAACTGAAAATGAAAATGAAAATGAAAATGAAAACGAAACTGTTAACCATCAATAATGAAGTAAATAACAGCTCTATAACTTTATAATGCGCTATTTACCTTAATAAACTTTGTACAGCGTATTTAATAGTTAATTGGTCAATAACAAGGAGAAAATGATGTCTAAATTCAGCAATAAATTTACTGTCAACCTATCTAAGTCTTTACTAGTGGTAGCCTGTGCACTTGGACTGACTGTCACCGCAAACGCTGCTCCAGCCACGTCTACTAGCACAGCTACTATGACCAAATCCAAACCTGTTTTTTTGGGTGATGGCGGCGATTACCCTTTCTCTAGCGCAGTACGTGTTGGTGACACTTTATATATGTCAGGACAAATTGGCTTTAAAGATGGCAAGTTGGTTGAAGGCGGTATCAAAGCAGAAACCAAGCAAACATTAGATAATATCAACGAAGTATTACTAAAATACGGCTACCAGAAGTCAGATATTGTCAAATGTATGGCGATGCTGACCGATATGAATGATTTTGGCGCGTTTAATGAAGTCTATAAAACTGAGCTTGCCAAGCCTTATCCTGTACGCTCAGCCTTTGGTGTCAAAGACTTGGCCGCCGGCGCTAGTGTTGAAATAGAATGTATGGCAGCTAAATAATATCAATGCTTATATAAACAAATAAACAAGCAACTAAGCTAATTACTTTAGCCGGTTCACTTGAGCAACCTATATTTAACAGTTAATGTTTCACAAAATATTGTCAGCCGACCATGAAACCAAAGGTTAAGCTGGCAATTTAACCGACAATTTAAATCAAGATAGCGTCATCTGTTAGGGCGCTTTCTTTGGTTACGCGCAATACTTCCTCTAATGTCGTCTGCCCCGCTATGACTTTACGTAATCCATCAGCACGAATCGATGGAGTCTTTTGCCGTGCATAGGACTCCAGCTCATATTCTGCAGTATTGCTATGAATCATCCGTC
Organism: Psychrobacter sp. S1-30-MNA-CIBAN-0213; assembly: GCF_040309845.1. NCBI lineage: Bacteria > Pseudomonadati > Pseudomonadota > Gammaproteobacteria > Moraxellales > Moraxellaceae > Psychrobacter > Psychrobacter sp. S1-30-MNA-CIBAN-0213. The sequence goes on from NZ_JBEOPE010000001.1 coordinate 248,865, forward strand.
TCAAAGTATCATCCACCGGTACGACTTCATATATCGCTGTCCTCCCTTTAAACCCAGACTGATTACACTTATCACAACCGACTGGTTTGGGTAATTTAATCGCTGTCTCTACCGACGTTTTAGAATCTATCTCAATACCAATTTCTTTAAATAATTTGGCTTGTTCAGAATCAGCCAGCTGCCACGTATGACAATGCGCGCAAAGCGTACGCACTAAGCGCTGCGCGACTACGCCAATGAGCGAGGACGATAATAAGAACGGCTCTACTCCCATATCTTGCAAACGTGTCACCGCGCCGATAGCGGTATTGGTATGCAAGGTTGATAGTACCAAATGCCCTGTCAATGATGCTTGTACGGCGATCTCAGCGGTTTCAATGTCTCGTATTTCCCCTACCATTACCACATCTGGATCTTGACGTAACATCGCACGTAAGCTTTTGGCAAAGGTCATATCGACTTTATTATTAACTTGCGTCTGCCCAATGCCATCAAGCTGAAATTCAATCGGATCCTCAGCAGTTAAGATATTACGGGTCTGATCATTCAAATCAGTCAATGCGGCATAAAGGGTAGTCGTTTTACCCGAACCCGTAGGACCCGTCACCAAAATAATGCCATGCGGACGATGAATCAAGCGCTTGAGCTCGGTATAGTCGTTATCCGAAAGCCCTAAATAAGTCATATTCAGACGACCTGCTTGTTTATCCAATAATCGCATTACTACTCGTTCGCCAAAGCTTGAAGGCAACGTGGATACCCGCACATCGACTTCGCGTCCTGCCAATCGCAAGCTAATACGTCCATCTTGCGGCACGCGTTTTTCAGCAATATCGAGTTTGGCCATTACTTTAATACGTGAAACCAGTAGTGGCGCTAATTGACGTTTAGGCGTGATGATTTCTTTGAGCTCACCATCGACACGAAAGCGCACGACCAAACGCTTCTCAAAAGTTTCGATATGGATATCTGAGGCATTGAGACGGATAGCTTCAGACAACAGCGCATTAATCAGACGAATAATAGGTGCATCGTCTTGCTGATCCATCAAATCTTCGGTCTCAGGAACACTATCTGCTAAACTGTCTAGATCAGGATGATCCTCGAGGCCAGCAGCGATATGTTGTGATTCGCCTGTATTACCAGCGTAGGCGACATTCATACGTTTTTCAAATTCATCCGCGCTAACACTGTCATAAGCTGGCACACCGCGCACCCCTTGCTGCTGCAAAAACCGCACTGCTTCATTGATAGCAGATAGTGGTGTGGCCTTGGTTAATACCAGCGTCGGTGGCAGCTCAGGGTCAATAGCTAAAATAACTAAGAGCTGATGGCGTTTCGCAAAACTGTATGGCAGTTGCATCATAAAAACGACCTGATAAAGATAGAATGAGTGGTAAAAAATTTGATAATCTATGTGATAAACAAATAATAAGCGCCTAGTGTCTTAAGTAAGGATCAACGTTTAAACTAAACATAAGCATCTACAATAAGTAGCGAATGTTTAACATAAATGTCTGGCACCTAAATGAGCAATCTGGGTAAAGATTGTCAGTAAGCGCTTATGATTTTGTTATAATAACACTTTGTTTTATATCATTAACAAAGCTTTTACGCTGTGTCACAATTCGATGAGCATATATTATCATCGTCTCTGCGTGCTAACTTTGTACTGCTCACCTTATTGTTATTATTGTTACCTACGTTTTTCATCTTTTATAGTCCGCCTGTTATTAGGATTTCAGATATGTCCCAAGCTACGACTCAAACTGCTATTGAAAACCCAGCCCTTGTTCAAGATACTTTTACCGTTGGTAGTCGTACGTTTTCGTCACGGCTGCTGGTAGGTACTGGCAAATATAAAGATATGAATGAGACAGGGATAGCTATTGCAGCATCAGCGGCTGAAATTGTTACTGTCGCTATTCGCCGTACTAATATTGGCCAAAACAGTAACGAGCCTAACTTACTCGATGTGATTTCGCCTGATAAATATACAATTTTACCCAATACTGCCGGTTGCTTTGATGCTGAAACCGCGGTTCGTACTTGTAAGCTTGCTCGTGAGCTATTAGGTGGTCATAATCTAGTAAAGCTTGAAGTATTAGGTGATGAAAATAGCTTATACCCTAATATTATGGAAACTTTAAAAGCGGCAAAAGTACTGATTGATGATGGCTTTGAAGTAATGGTATACACATCAGACGACCCTATCGTCGCGCAAGAGTTAGAAAGTATGGGCTGTGTGGCGATTATGCCGCTTGGTAGCCTTATTGGTTCTGGTCTTGGGCTACTTAATCGCCATACACTCAGCCTCATTATCGAAAACGCTAAAGTGCCCGTATTAGTCGATGCTGGCGTTGGTACTGCCTCTGATGCAGCTATCGCGATGGAGCTTGGTTGTGATGGAGTCTTAATGAATTCAGCGATTGCTAATGCACAAAATCCCGTCATGATGGCACACGCCATGAAACATGCAGTTTGGGCAGGTCGCGAGGCATTTTTAGCAGGAAGGATGCCGATGCGTAAGATGGCGACTGCCAGCTCACCGCAAACTGGGTACTTTTTTCAGTAAGATGCCTTTTAGTAAAACGTTATTCAATAAGGTGCTTTTTAATAAAGTGCTTTAAAATATAATTGGCTTTATATCTAATTTAACCGCTGTTCATATCGATGCGCCGTCAGGCCACTTATAACACGCAGCCCATTGACCTTAGAGGACACGCCATGCGATTGTTAACAGCAGTTGATCAATTATTTTTGCTTTTGGAATCACGTAAGCAGCCCATGCATGTGGGTGGCTTATTTTTGTTTGAACTACCAGCCGATACCCAAGGTGCAGATAGCGATTTTGTGTATCAGCTGGTACAACAAATGCAAACATCCAAAGTGCCACCAAGCTTTCCATTTAATCAGGTACTTGAGCGTTTATTATTTTGGAAGCAAGATGAGGATTTCGATGTTGAACATCACTTTCGCCATGTCGCCTTGCCAAGGCCTGCACGTGTCCGTGAGCTACTTATGTATGTCTCAAAAGAACATGGGCGTTTGCTAGATCGCGCTATGCCGCTGTGGGAATGTCATGTTATCGAAGGTATTCAACCAGAGACTGAAAACAGTCCTGAGCGCTTTGCACTATATTTTAAGATTCATCATTCGTTGGTTGACGGCATTGCTGCTATGCGCCTTGTTCAAAAGTCGCTTTCGCAGTCACCTACTGAACCAATGACGTTACCAGTATGGTCATTGATGGCGCGCCATCGTAATCAAGTTGACGCTCTGATACCAGCTGGTCGCTCTGCAACTCGCATTATAAAGGAGCAGCTGTCTACTATTAAGCCAGTATTTACCGAACTGATGGACAATTTTAAACATCATGGCAAAGATGATTACGTTGGTACCTTTGATGCTCCGATGAGTATTTTGAACCAGCGTATCTCTGCATCGCGGCGAATAGCGGCACAATCTTATGACATGCAGCGCTTTAACGATATTGCTGATAAGCTCGACGTCAGTATGAACGATGTCATTCTTGCCGTCTGCTCTGGCGCAATTCGACGTTATCTACTAAAACTCGATGCCCTACCTAGCAAACCACTGATTGCTTTTGTGCCGATGTCACTACGCAGTGATGATAGTGCAACGGGCAATCAAATCTCGTTTGTATTGGCGAACCTAGGGACTCATTTAGACAACCCTGTACGTAGGTTACAGTTGATTCATGGTAGTATGAACAGTGGTAAACGTCGGTTTCGACGCATGAATCAGGCGCAGGTAATTAACTACAGTGCGATCGCCTATGCGTGGGAAGGTATTAATCTATTGACAGGGTTATTTCCCAAAAAACAAGCCTTTAATCTTATTATTTCTAACGTACCTGGTGCCAAAAAACCCTTGTACTGGAATGGAGCACCGCTCAAAGCGTTGTATCCAGCATCTATTATATTAGATGGGCAGGCCATGAATATCACCCTTGCCAGCTATTTAGATAAAGTAGAGTTTTGTATTACAGCCTGTAGCAAGCTGCTACCACATGTACAAGATATGCTATGCTTGATTGAAGAAGAAATCGATGTATTAGAAAACATTAGCAAAGAGAAACACTTAGGCTTGCGCGAATAAAGTTAGCATTACCCTCTTATTAAGAAGCAATAAAAAAAGCTGACTCCATTTATGGAATCAGCTTTTTAATATCAAAATACTTAAACATCAACGCTCAAAAAAACTATACTGCATCACCCCATGATGGCACGACTACTTGCATCAATGGTTTTAATAGTTTTATGTTACAAGCAAAGATAGAGCCTGACTTCATAGAGTTATGTGCGCCTGTATGATCAACCACTACACCGCGTGCCTCTGATACAATCAATTCACCCGCTGCGATATCCCATGGCTTGATAGACATCTCAAAGTAACCATCGAAACGGCCTGCAGCCACATAACACAAGTCAAGTGCTGCTGAACCTAAACGGCGCACTTGACCGCCTGCTTCAGATACTTTTTGTAGGCTTTCAAAATGCTCTTTGGCATAAGAGATGACTTCACCATTACGCTTACGCTCAAGAGGATGACCAATCGCAAATAAACCACCATCGATGGTTTTGCGTTCACTAACACTGATACGGCGCTGGTTTAAACGCGCACCTTTACCACGACTGGCAGAGAACATCTCATCACGGACAGGATCATAGACCACACCATGTTGGGTGACACCTTTATGCTGTACAGCAATCGATACGCAAAACTGCGGTATACCGTGCACAAAATTCTTGGTGCCATCTAGCGGATCAATAATCCAGCACCAATCAGCATCTTCACCGCGACCTTCTTGCATACCAAACTCTTCACCCAAGAACGAATGATTCGGATAGCTGTTCTTTAGCGTCGCAATGGTCAGCTCTTCACTATAACGGTCGATGCGTGTCACCAAGCCATCGAGACCTTTTGACTCAGTCTCGAATTCAACTTTGTGGCGGTTTTGGTGCGCATATAAAATTTCTGCACCAACTTTTTCGGCAGTACGCGCTGCGATGACGACCATGGGTTCCATAAATAACCTATCTACTTGATGAATGAATAAAATGAATGAATACTACTGATATTACATCTACATACGTAAACGGCACACCAATTGTCTGCCATATTACGCTACACCTATACGATCTTAAAAAGACTGACCGTATCATACTAAAAGCGTTATAAAAAAATAAAAACGACCATAAATACGAAGCTTACCATCTTTAATGGCTGCCATCACAAATTACGCAAGCTGTAAAACAATGAGCACCTACGGCAAGTAGGCGTTACTTCAATTTCAACATCTTTTAATGTACATCTCTTCAAGTTATCTTAAAGAATTAATCCAGAGTTTTTTACTTTCGCTTAAGACAATAAACGCTGTAACTGCATAACCACACCATCTGTATCCAAACCACAATCAGCTAATTGCTCTGCTTGGGAACCATGGGCGATAAAGCGATCAGGAATACCAATATTGCAGATTGCTGGACGCTTAGTGGCAAACGCAGCAGAAGCATTGAGCAAGTATTCATTTACGGCACTGCCTGCACCGCCCATAATCATATGCTCTTCTAGTGTCGCAATATGAGTCACGCCTTGCTCAATTAAGGTCTCAAGCAAATTGGTATCTAATGGCTTTACCCAACGCATATTAACGACTTGTACTTGGCAATCGCTATTAGCACTGTCAGACGTTAGTATCTTGGCAGCTTGCTCAGCAGTGGCAACCATCGTACCAAATGCCAATAACGCGAGCTTTTTAGAGGCATTACTAGCACCTAATACTGACTCTACAATGGCTTGACCTATCTTATAATTCTGCGCTGGACGACTTATCATCACGCCAGTTCCGGTTCCGCGTGGATAGCGTACCGCCGTGCTGCCTTGATACTCATAACAAGTATTCAGCAAATGATAGCACTCGTTTTCATCTTTTGGCGCGGCAATCAGCATGTGAGGGACACAGCGCAAAAAAGCCAAGTCAAACACGCCAGCATGCGTGGCGCCATCTTCACCAACAAGACCAGCCCGATCAATCGCAAACGTTACATCAAGATTTTGTAAGGCAATATCATGAATAAGCTGATCATAGCCACGTTGCAAAAAGGTTGAGTATATAGCGACTATTGGCTTGACGCCTTGGGTTGCCATGCCGCCCGCTAAGGTGACTGCATGCTGCTCAGCAATTGCCACATCAAAGAAACGCTTTGGGAACTGACGAGCAAAGTCAATCATCCCTGAGCCTTCTTCCATGGCTGGGGTAATCGCTAATAATTTATCATCTTGTGCTGCTTTATCACATAAGAACTGGCCAAATACCTGCGAGTATTTTAACCCAGAAACCTTACTCTCAGAAGCTTTGCTTTTAACAGGAGCTTTATCTTTATCAAAGTCACAGGCAATGATATCCTCAGCAGGTAGTTTACTAATTGCGTGATAACCGACTGGATCAGCCTCAGCAGGTGCAAAGCCTTTACCTTTAGTCGTATAGATATGTACTAATACTGGGCCCTTTACCTGCTTAGCAAGTGACAACACACGCAGTAGCTCAGGAATATTATGACCATCAAATGGCCCAAAATAAGTAAAACCAATCGCTTTAAATAGATTATCTTCTAGCTGCGGCACATCACGCTGTTCGCTGTGGCGCTTACGTCGGTCAAACGCCTGCATGTTTGGACGATGACGCAATACAGGCACACCTGAATCTGAGATATCAACTTGATAGCCCGACTCCCACAGCATCGCTAAATGCCGTGAAAATCCGCCAATAGAGCATGATATTGACATGTCATTATCATTTAGAATGACTAGTAAATCAGCGTCTTGCTGTACTGCATCATTCATAGCCTCAAAAGCCATGCCGCCAGTCATCGCCCCATCACCAATCACACAAGCGACAGTCTGCGGACGACCTTGATAGCGCAGCGCCAAACTCATGCCTAAACCTGCTGAGATAGAGGTAGATGAGTGGCCAACACCAAAGGTATCATAGGCAGATTCTGCGCGTTCAGGAAAAGCAGTCAAGCCGTCTTTGGAGCGAATACTACTTAGCTTATCGCGGCGACCAGTAAGTACTTTATGGGCATAAGCTTGATGCCCTACATCCCAAACGATCTGATCTTTAGGCGTATCTAACAGATAATGCAATGCAATGGTCAACTCAACCACGCCTAAATTTGCCCCAAAATGTCCACCACTTTGACCAGCTGAATATAATAAAAACAAGCGCAGCTCATCGGCCAGCACTATTAATTGCTCAGTAGTGAGTTTCTTAATATCTGAAGGTGCATCAATGGCATCAAGCAACGGTGTATTAGGACGCATACGCGGTATCTGCGTGAACGTCTGTTGCAAGCCTGATAGGTGTGCAGCAGAGTCAGTAGCTAATGGCTTAGATAGCGACGTATGGGGTGACACAGATGCTGACTGAGACTGTGAAAAATAAGGTGACTGCTGCATAAATCGTACGATACCTACCAATCTGCTGACAAGGCGCTATCTTACTATATCGCCATACACCGTCATCATATTAATACGGTATTATGAAACCATCTACAACGCTAACAGCAAAACAATATGTGCTGGCATTGGTTATAGATTACGATATGCTTAGCGCGTCGCCACTGTTTATTAGTATTTGCATGAAAGTATTTACATGCTTTGTTAAATACACCGTTATTAGAGGCGCTATATAATAGTAACTCTAATGACTATATTAATAATAATGTACTGCCTACTATGTAGTAGTGACGATACAGTAATGTAAGGGCAAAGACTTGTCACTGTATCCGTTAAAATAGTATGGCATAATAGCATTTTTTTTAAACTGTCGCTTTAATCATCGTGCGTAGTCTGTGAACTTTGTGTGTTTTTCTTATAAACGCGATTAGGATGCTATCATTATTAGCCTTATAAAACGATAACCAGATGGTTATCATGAACATAGATGTTACAAACACATAGATTATTTACCTAGTTATTAAGCATCTAATTATTAATACACCTAATCAAACATCAAGTTGCTACGGCACATGGTTTTTGAAAGACATAGCTATTACGATGTAGTTATTAAGATATAGTTACTACGACATAGTTATTACAACATAGTCATTACGACATGGCTATGACCACTACACTATCTACCGCCACGATGATCGGCCTATGCAGGACATCAATGTCATATCAATTTATTACCAGCGCAAAACTACCTACTCGTCATGGCGAGTTTGATCTTCATGTATTTGAAAATGAAGACGGTCAAGAGCATGTAATGCTTACCGTCGGTCTACCAGTGATAAACCCATTGTTAAAAGAGAACGCCGCGCCAATAGCTCCTACAAATGAGCAAAATAAATCAGTAGATCACCCCATTCCTTTAGTCCGTATTCACTCTGAATGCTTGACAGGTGATGCTTTTGGCTCGTTAAAATGCGACTGCGGTGCACAGCTCAATACAGCCATGCAAGCAATACAAGCAACTGGCTGCGGTGCTATCTTATATCTGCGTCAAGAAGGTCGCGGTATTGGTCTAACCAATAAAATCCGCGCATATGCCTTACAAGATCAAGGCCATGATACCCTAGATGCCAATCTCATGTTAGGTCTACCTGCTGACGCCCGCATCTACGATATGTGTAGTCCTATGCTCGCCCATGTAGGGGTTGATGAGGTTCGCCTTATCACCAACAACCCTGATAAAGTGGCCTATCTAAGTGAAAATGGTGTCAATGTGGTCGAACGTGTACCGTTGGTCGTTGGCGTTAATGATAGCAATGCTGACTATCTAGCGACCAAACGTGACCGCATGGGTCATCTTTTTGATAAAGAATTCTATACTGAGGCTCATCTCAATAAATAAGATATACCTGAGTAGATTGCATAAATCTGAATAAACTGCCCCTGAATGGATAAATTTACTATCAGCATAGATAAAATTACTAACAGCAAAAATCCTTAAGAAACATACTGAGAGTTACCAACACACCCAATAATTATAGATGTTTTTATGAGCATTCCTAGCATAAATAGTACAACGACAACTGACGCTAAAGACAGTCAAATCTTTCCATCTACTAGTGACATCACGCGCGTACGTGAGTTTTTAGTCGATTTGCAAGCGCGTATCTGCCAAGCATTAGAAGCGCAAGAGCGTGACGGCGGTGGTGATGCGACTTTTGTCCCTGATGATTGGGAGCGCCCTGAAGGTGGTGGCGGGCGCTCGTGCGTCTTAGCAGATGGCAAAGTCATTGAAAAAGCTGGCGTGATGTTTAGCCATATTCATGTCCACAACCTGCCAGCTTCAGCGACTGCCCGTCATCCTGATATTGCTGGTCGTAAAGCCCAAGCAATGGGCGTGTCACTGGTCGTCCATCCCAAAAACCCAAACGTCCCGACCAGCCATGCTAACGTGCGTCTGTTTGTCGCCGAAGCCGAGGGCGAAGACCCTATTTGGTGGTTTGGTGGTGGCTTTGATTTGACGCCGTTCTATCCTGTACTGGCCGACTGCGTCCATTGGCATCAAGTCTGTCATGACTTATGCGCGCCTTTTGGTGATAGCGTCTATCCTGACTTTAAACAATGGTGTGATGAGTACTTCCATCTGCGTCACCGCGATGAACAACGCGGCATCGGCGGTTTGTTTTATGATGATGTCAATACAGAGAGCCGTGGCTGGGACTTTGAGACCTGCTTTGACTTTATGAAGGCCGTAGGCAACGGCTATCTTGACGGTATTATGCCTATTTTTGAGCAGCGTAAAGAAACACCCTATACTGACGAACAACGTGAATTCCAGCTGTATCGCCGTGGACGCTATGTTGAATATAATCTGGTCTACGATCGCGGTACGCTGTTCGGTCTACAAAGTAATGGGCGCATTGAGTCTATCTTAGTTAGTATGCCACCGCTTGCTAGCTGGCATTACCGCTTCGAGCCGATGGAAGGTACTCCTGAGTTTGAATTGACTGAGTTTTACTTAAAACCACGAGATTGGTTAACTTCCTAGTCTTTTCTAATATTAAAACAGGTCAGCTTTTATAGCTGGCCTTTATTGTTTAAGTCTTTCCTATTCAAGCATTTTAAGCATTGTTTATCACTTATAATTTTTACTCGCTGGCTTATCAGCTATAATGAGCCTAGTCTTAGAGTTACATGTGTTTACAAAATTGCACTGAAGTAACCTACAAGGCTTTCTCTTATCACGGTTACATTGAGAGAGTAAGGTAACAATAAATACTGATATTGAAAATTAAGATATTGGGAACTAAAACAATATCAAGATTTGCATTTCATAAACGACTGCTCATAGGCAGCAGTTGAGCTTACATAGTAGACAGTCACACTTCAATTTGAGGTCAGCGTTTGCTAACGCGCCTATCTGTTTTATTAGCCAATTTTAAAGGAGTAATTTACATGGCACAGGTTTATACTAATAAATCATTAAAATCTATCTTCGGCATTACATTAATGGCAGCTGCCCTCGGTCTAACAGCCTGTAGCACGCCAGCTGACCCTGATGTTAAAGCACGCCAAGATATTATGAAAAACTATGGCGATTCGATGAAAGTCATAGGTGGTATGGCTAAAGAGCCAGACACTTTTGATGCTGACGTCTTTAAAGAGCAAGCTACCTTCTTAGCAGAGGAAGCTAAAAACCCTTGGAGCCATTTTGCAAATGCAGAAGCCGCTGGTAACGCAACTGAAGCCGTTTGGAGCGACGTCGATGGTTTTCGTGCTGAAGCAGACAACTTTCAACAAGTAACCTCTGAATTAAGTGCTGCCGCACAAACAGCGACTAGTGTCGAGGATGTGATGCCTGCCATTGGACAAGTTGGCGACAGCTGCAAATCCTGTCATACAGACTTTAGAGTGAAAGAAGATTAATCATCTTCTTGATTAGTAGAGAAATAAAAAAACCACCATATCGCGATGATAATGGTGGTTTTTTATTGGCTTGAATTTGAAATCTGTGAGGCCAGCTATTCCGTAATAAGGCTTGTAGTCTCGGTTTGATCTTTATTTGCATCATCCTGCTTATTCAACGATTTTACCATAGCTTTTACCGATGGATCACTCATATCCAGAGTACGTACAGGGAACGGCATATCGATACCAGCTGCATCGAGTGCAGTCTTGACTTCAATTAAAACTTGGTCTATTGAGGCCACTTTATTAGCTTGAGTGCCATCATCAATGAACCAGCGCACAATTAGATCAATAGTTGAATCGCCTAAGTTGACTGCGATAATAGTTGGCGTTGCTTCTTTGGACACCGTATCAGCTCGGCTCAATGCTTGCATAATCTCAGCTTTGGCTTCATTGATATCATCTGCATATCCTATCCCTACCGCAAGCTGTAAACGACGCTGCTTATAGGCAGTATTGACAGTCACTGCTGAAGTATACAAATCTGAGTTTGGAATGACCACTTGCCGACCATCATAAGTCTTAATGGTAGTCGCACGAATCTTGATATCTTCAACTGTCCCTTCGTAATCCCCTGAGACAATCTGATCGCCGATCCGAAATGGCTCTGAGATGAGCAGCAAAATACCAGATAGTAAGTTTTGAAAAATATCTTTAAAAGCAAAACCAATGGCGACCGAACCAATACCGAGTGCACCAATCAGCTTGGTAGGCGTAAATCCTGGCACAGCTATAACCATCGCAATCATAAAACCAATGAAAATAATCAGTGCACCGCCTACCCGCTGAAACACTTTAACTAAGTTCTGATGGCGACTACGACTTCCTAATAATTTATAGACGATTTTTTTGAAGACAACCGATAGAAACCAAAAAATTAGGATAACGATAATCGAAGCCACAAAATACGGTATACGCTCAACAAAGCCAATCAGGATGCCATTTGCGGAATCGATAATGCTTTGATACGTCAGCGCATCAGCCGTTGTAGCAGCAGCCTCAGCACTCAACATAGGGTCTGCCTCAGAAGTAGGCATTCAGGTGTCACTCCTTAAGTTATTTAACTTTTATGTTCATCAGTACCTTTATATCCATCAGCACCTTTATTTTTCATATGTATTTTTCACATGTCTGAAATCTAGCCCATCAAATCGGCTTGTACAATCTCAATCCAATAGCCGTCAACGTCTTTGATAAAGGCGATATTTTTCATACTGCCATCTTCTGGGCGTTTTTTAAATTCGACATTATTTCTATCAAACCAAGCTACCGCTTCATCAAGACTAGGCACGCTAAAGCAAATATGTCCAAAACCTTGTGGCTCACCATTGCCATCGTGATAACTAAAGTCAGCTTTCGTTTCGGTACCGTAGTTATGGGTCAACTCTAAAATACCGCGCTGACGGAACGCAAAGATTTCCAAATCATTACCAGCAGGCAAATTCTCACGCTCGCTATCGGTAAGCTTGGCTAAGAAATATAAATCAAATCCCATATCAGGGAATTTCTTTATCGCCAGCAAAGTCATACCGAGTACGCCAGTATAAAATGCTAACGACTTAGCAGGGTCTTTTACCCGCAGCATAGTATGGTTAAAAGTAAAGCCTGAAGTCTGCGCGGAGATAGACTGAACGCCAGCTGTAGTTACGCTGCTAGCTGGCTGAGCGACGGTTGATGCATTATTATCAGTTGCTGAGTTAACAGATGAAGTAGACGCTAGAGTAGACATAATTATCCTAATATTTAACAAAATGTAAAATCTAAAAGATAGCAAATCACTGTGACAATGACTTGCATGACCATCTCATCATAATAAAAAAACGGCGGAATTATTGATAGGGTTTTGTAAGAGCATACCTTTAATATGCTCAATCAAGCATATTGATTAGCTGTCTAAAAACCGCACCTTCCCTGTTTCTAAATCATACTCTGCACCAACGATAAGTAATTGATTACTGTTAGCTAAGTCCTCTAACGCTCGCGAACCATGCTTGAGCTGACTGACCGACATGCGCACGTTGGCACTGATAGAGCGATCGACTAGCTCGTCCGCATCTACATCTTGACCGTTGGCAGTCGCAAGTTCATGCAAGTTATAAACGCTTGGACGAATACGGTCGACGATAGATTGCAAGTTAGGTGAATAGTTCTGTTCAGGATTGATAAGCGCTTCTACGCAGGCTGTGACCGCACCGCAATGTGAATGTCCCAGCACCACAACCAGCTTGGTACCGAACTTTTCGGCAGCGAATTCAACTGAGCCAATCTGTGAAGGGGCAACCACGTTACCTGCCACGCGAATGACAAATAAATCACCTAAACCTTGATCAAACACAATCTCAACCGGTACGCGTGCATCTGAGCAACCCAAAATAATAGCTAGAGGATCTTGATCACTGACTAGCTCTGGACGGCGTTGCATGCATGGATCCGTGCTGGTAAGGCTATCAACGTAGCGGGCGTTACCTTCTTTTAAAAGCTCAAGAGCTTCTTGACCTGTTTGTGGGCGTGTATCGTTGGGCATAAGTGGTCCTTGATTATTAATCACTATTAGAATTGCAAATTACTTTAAATTTATTTTTTTAGATATTAATTAGCTCAATGGTTGGTTAATAATTATCAAGCTACGAGGCTCATTATATTTTTCAGCCATCAAATGATTGTATAGGAATAAAGCAAAAAAAATGATAAAAAATTTGCGCTAGGGTCGTTTTATGAAGATGGTCGTTATTAACAGTGTCAAATAGCTTAGCTTTAAGACATTGAACAACCACTTAAATCTTATAGAAATACAATAGTAAAACACTCGATAGAATAGATGAAAGAAACTTTTGTCACTATGCCCATATAACGCGCGTAACATACAACGAACTTGCAATGATTTATATCAAGGGTTTGTTATAATACGCAGCAACCAGCCGACTACGCTTACGCTCATGCCAAACCATCTTGTTTACAGTGTCTTATATTAATAGCTGTACTGACACGTTGGACGCTTAGGAACAAATCTTATGACCGAATCGACTTCAAACACGCATAAAACCTCGGCGTCACCTGACACTGTACTGCTGCAACTGACTGGTCTAAAAAAAACCTATGATCAAACGGAAGTATTAAAAGATATCAACCTTGATATCAAGCATGGTGAGTTTTTGACCCTGCTTGGCCCATCGGGCTGCGGCAAGACGACACTACTGCGCTTAATTGCTGGTTTTGAGCAGCCAAATGCTGGGGCAATATATTTAGATGGCGTACAGATGGCGGGCTTGCCAGCCGATAAGCGTCCGGTCAATACCGTGTTTCAGCAGTATGCATTATTTCCGCATATGACCGTTGCGCAAAATGTCGCTTACGGGCTTAAGATTAAAAAAGTCCCTAAAGATGAGATTCAAACGCGTGTGCGCGAGATACTGACCATGGTACAACTCGAGCATTTAGCCAATCGTAAACCGCAAGATTTATCTGGTGGTCAGCAGCAGCGCGTTGCCATTGCACGCGCGGTGATTAATCGTCCTAAACTATTATTACTTGATGAACCGTTGTCTGCGCTCGATCACAAGCTGCGTTTGCAAATGCAATCTGAGCTTAAGCGCCTGCAACGAGAGCTTGGCATTACCTTTGTTTTTGTCACCCATGACCAAGAAGAAGCGCTGTCAATGTCAGACCGTATTGCAGTGATGAAAGACGGCACGTTTCAACAGATTGGGACGCCTATTGAGATTTATGAAACCCCCGCCAATTTATTTACGGCCAAATTCATCGGTGAGACCAATCTATTCAAAGCCGAAGTCAAAGGCGTGTATCCGGACCAGCCAGATCGTGATGGACAAGTAACCAATGGACGCATTGAGGTCGAGGTTTGTGAAGCACAGGCGCAAGATGGACCGACAGCACTACGTAACCTACGCCGTCCTGATTTTGCTAATGGCGTGCAAGTGGGCGATATCGTAAACTTACTACTCCGCCCTGAAGATCTACGGATTTATGACCCTAATGATAGTACGCAAGCCGGATTACTAGGCCGTGTCATTGAAAGTAATTATAAAGGCAGTACCTTAGATTCGATTATTGAGTTAGCAAACGGCCATATTATTAAAGCTTCTGAATTCTTTGATGAGGATGATCCAAGCTTTGATTATAAGCTGAATGAAGCGGTCAAGGTTTCATGGGTGGATGGCTGGGAATGGGTATTGCCCGAAGACCATCTGGCAGAACAAAAAGTACATGAACAAAATAAAACTGGGCAAAAGGATGGCAGCTGATGGCAGGTAATAGCCGTTTCAATTTGGGCAGCAAAAGTCCTTTTCGTACCGCAACGCTATTGCTGATCTGGGGTTGGCTACTGATATTTGCGTTATTACCAAATATCTTGGTCATTGCTGTTAGTTTTTTGACCCGCGATAGCAGCGCTTTTATTAGCCTACCTGTCAGTATCGACAGCTATATACGCATAATTGACCCGTTGTATTTTGAGGTTTTCGTCCATTCTTTATGGATGGCAGGCATTACAACGGTCATCTGCTTATTGCTTGGTTACCCTTTTGCATGGCTGATATCTAAAGCGAAAGTACGCTGGCAGCCCTTGCTGATGATGTTATTGATATTGCCGTTTTGGACCAACTCTTTAGTGCGGACTTATGCGCTCAAATTGCTATTTGCCAATAACGGTTTGATCAATAAATCACTACTAGCGATAGGCGTGATCGATACCCCTATCGATATTTTGTACACGCAAGGTGCAGTAATAGCCGGTTTAACTTATTTGTTATTCCCGTTTATGGTATTACCGTTATATGCGGTATTTACTGATTTACGCAATGACATGCTACTCGCTTCGCAGGATTTGGGCGCTTCCAAGACACAGACCTTTTGGCACGTGGTACTACCATTGACCACGCCTGGGATTATCTCAGGGGTGCTGTTAGTGTTATTGCCAGCGATGGGTATGTTCTATGTGGCAGATATTTTGGGTGGCTCGCGAAATTTATTGGTTGGTAATATTATTAAAAACCAATTTTTGGATGCGCGTGATTGGCCATTTGGCGCAGCAGCCAGCGTATTATTGACCCTTGCGATGGCCGTACTATTACTCGCCTATCGTGCCAGTAGCCGCCGCATTGGCAAGACCGACTTTAATGAGGTGGCCTAATGTCTGATAACTCATTAAACAACTCACCGAGCCGCTCATCTAATAATACACCGACTAAAAACAAACGTCACATCAAGCCACCCAGCATCGGCAGCATAGCGGCTAAAGGCTATCTTGGCCTGATTTATGCCCTGCTGTATTTACCTATCATCGTCTTGGTAGTGATGTCATTTAATAAATCAAAAATTGGCTACAATTGGGGTGGATTTAGCTTAAAGTGGTATGAGTCGCTATTCAATAACCAAGCGATGCTCGATGCTTTTTGGCACTCTATCTTTTTGGGTTTGGTCGCCGCCACCGTCTCAACCTTGATAGGTACACTGACTGCCCTTGCCTTACACCGCTACAACTTTCGCGGTAAAGGTCTGTTAAACGGGCTGTTATTTGTACTGATGATGTCGCCTGAGATTGTTCTCGCTATCTCATTGCTCGCATTATTTTTATTAATTGGTCTACAGTTGGGCTTTGTCTCGCTGTTACTCGCGCACATTACCTTTTGTCTGCCGTTTGTGGTCATCACTGTGTTTGCACGTTTAAGCAGCTTGGATGAGCGCTTGATGGAAGCCGCCCGCGACTTGGGCGCTAACGAATCAACGATGGTGCGTACGGTACTGATTCCCGTGATTCTGCCAGCAGTGATGGCAGGTTGGCTACTCGCCTTTACCCTGTCTTTAGATGACGTGGTGGTTTCAACCTTTGTCACAGGGCCTAGCTATGAGATTTTACCGCTACGAATTTATTCGATGGTGCGCGTAGGACTTAAACCGGAAGTCAACGCCATTGGTACATTGCTATTGGCCGCCTCGCTTATCTTAGTTATTATCTCGCAGCTGCTGTTACGTCGGCGCTAGTTATTAACTATCTCTAGTTAAGAAAAATTTAATAATAGTATTTGAGTGGAATTCACTGTTATATTAGTTATAATGAATTTTTCTCACCTCAGCGATCAGGTTGTCTTATGCTAGAGCTTCGTCATCTCAATACTTTAACGGCATTACGAGCGCATGGCTCATTGGCTGCGGCTGCCGATGAGCTGCATGTCACAGCGTCTGCGGTCTCGCATCAGCTAAAAGAGCTAGAGAATTACTACGATATCAGCTTGGTCAATCGTCGCACTCGCCCGCTCACCTTTACCCCTGCGGGCAAAGCAGTACTGGCATTGGCAGACAGCATCATGCCGCAAGTCACCCGCACCAAATCTAATCTTAAGCGTTTAGCTCACGGTCAAGCCGGTAGATTACGCCTCGCCTCTGAATGTCATAGTTGCTTTGATTGGCTGATGCCGATACTCAATCATTACCGCCGTGAATGGTCGGATGTGGAGCTGGACTTTGCAACGGGTTTTGAGCCTGAGCCGCATCATTTATTGATAGAAGGTGATATTGATTTGCTCATTACTACCAGTGATTTACCGATAGACGGTATCAGCTATCAGCCACTATTCGAGTATGAGAGTCGCTTGGTGCTTTCACCAACGCATGATTTGGCCGCGCAAGAGTTTATTGAGCCCAGTGATTTGACTAATGAGACTTTGATTGCTTATCCGGTGGAAGCTAAGCGTCTCGACATTATTGCCAACTTTATGACACCTGCAGAGGTAAGCTTTGCGAGTATTCGTACGACTGAATTGACAGCAATGCTGATTCAGTTGGTCGCCAGTGAGCGCGGCGTAGCGGCATTACCTGATTGGGTAGTCGCTGAATATGAGAAAAAAGGCTGGGTGGTCTCGCGTCCGCTGGGTAGTGGCGTGCATTGTCAGCTGTATGCAGCGACGCGCACCGCGAGCAAAGATATGGCTTATATGCAGGGGTTTGCGAGTTTATTAGAAGGAATAGTAAAACCGTTGTAGGTTTTATTTACCATAATCACTGTTATGGAAATAAGCATGGTCCCCTAGTGAGGACTTGAACTTCTGTCTGTAGGCTAATGGTATCAAAGCTTTAACTCGCTGAAATAGCCACAGTGTACTTCGTAGTGTACCTACCATACATATTCTATTCGTGATCGGTGCGCTATACAGGCATAGAACTGCTAGTGTTAGATATGAACTTAATGACTATAAAATCGACAGCATGGGTCATTATAATCGAGCTGTCTGATTAAAACCTCCCATGTTAGTTTCTACAATTTCTTCAGCATAGCTCATTCTGCCAATGGAAGCACATGAACAGTGTGCGAATATCATTCTGCAAAAATTTGACAATACTACATCTACATCATAGTAGCTGTGACCTAAGAAAGTATGGTTAATAACGATCAATAGGTATGAACTACTGAGTCTCTTTTGGTTCAGACTTGCTGCTAGCATAAATAAAATAAAGCGCGATTGCCAAACAAACCAAAGCACTGATTCGACTGCCTGAAAGGCTGATGGCCTCATTACCAAGTAAACCAAAATTATCAATTAATACACTCATACTCAGCTGACCAAAAATAACTGCCACCGTTGCCACAGCAGTCCCAATACGCTGGACCGCAACCACCATAATGACAATATAAGGAACACCACACAATGCGCCAAGTAGTTGCCACTTAGGGACATCCATCAAAGTAACGGTATGATTTGGCTCAAAAAATAAAATAAGCAAAGCGGTCACAACCGCACCCACAGAAAAGGTTAAAAAGGCACTTTTAAACACCCCAACGTTGCTGCCAAGGCGACCATTTAATGCTGCCTGGATACTTAAAGCCGCACCGCCAATTATTGCTAATACAATCATTAAAATAAGCATCATTTAGGTTATCCTTTTGCCATAAAAACAAGTGCGGCAATAATGAAAAATAAAGCGATAATTCGTTTGCTGTCTATTTTGCGTTCCATGGTTTCGAACAAGCCATAATGATCTATGATTAAACTCTGAAATACTTGCCCAGCCAATACCCCAATCATCGTCAGCGCAATGCCAATAACAGGCGTCACTACAGTTAATACCACAACATAAACAGGCCCTAAAATACCACCAACCAGTAGTAAAGGCGGCTGTGAGAAAAAGGAAGGGCTGTCTCGCGGACTAAAAAACAACATCAAAAAGAATGTTAAAGCAGCGCCAACACCAAAAATGCTCAATGTTGCCCATAGCTCGCCTACCTGACTCCCTAAAGGCCCAAGTAACCCTGCTTCAACAGACAACCCCATGCCGCCTAACACAACAATGAGTATCAATAAAATTTGCATGAAAAAATCCTTAATGAGCAATACGCTGCAGCTTACAGCAATGTATACCCATTAAAAAACGCTATAATACGAAAATGACCTTTGCATAAGTTGCACAAATGAATACGGTAGATACCATCAACATACAAACACTATTATTTTTTATAGAGGTTTTTGACGCTCAGAGTTTTTCTGTAGTGGCTCGAAAAGAAGGCGTCTCGGCTTCTAAAGTGTCACGTATTATCAAGCAGTTAGAGGACTCACTAGGACAACAGCTTTTTTACCGTAATACACGCGCTGTTACTCCTACTGAGGCAGGTCGCGTATTTATGCGCTATGCAAAATCCATGACCGAGAGCATGAGTGCAGCACAGCAGGAGCTTCAAGACAGGACATTAGAACCGGGTGGTTTAATTAGAATAAACGCTCCCGTATTTTTTGGACAACGACATATCGCACCTTGGCTACCACAGCTTAGTGCTCAGTATCCTAAATTACAGATAGATTTGAGTTTGACGGATGACTTTATTGATCCTCATCATTATGCAACAGACGTTATTTTTAGAATTGGCACCTTAAATGATTCTGCCTTTCATGCGCGTATTTTTGGCGAGCAAACCTATCATCTTGCCGCCTCTCCATCGTACATAAGCACGCATGGTAAATTGCAAATGCCAGCAGATCTGACATATCATAAATGTTTACTATATAAAGGCTCAACAGGACCCAATCGTTGGCTTTTTAAAACAGAAAGTGAAGATTGGACGCCATTTTTAGCACCCGCTTTATTGATGTCCAATAATGCAGAATCTTTATTGGTATCTGCACTCAAAGGTATGGGGATTGTGCTTTTTCCAGATTGGCTCATCGGTGAGCATTTAAAGAGTGGTGAGCTCATCAAGCTACTGCCTAATTATAGTACGGCCGTCAAAACCACACCTCAACATGTCGCAGCTATTTATCCTCATACTCGTCATGTCTCTCTAAATGTTAGAGCATTAATTGATTATTTTGCTAAGGTTTATGGTCATCCTCTTTATTGGCAACTCAATTAAAAAACAAGAATTTAAAGCAATAAATATCCATGAACCTTATGAGGAAAAGGTGCAATAGGAATATGTAATTGCACCCATTCAGGAGCGTTCCTAACTCAGGTTGTTCATTGTTGAGAAAATTAGGATCTATTTTGGGTATACCCCAACAGAACCGACTATTTCACCCTTTAAACATATTAATAGACCACCCAAAACAGACTGCATAAAGGAACTACTTAAGTAAGACCATTAACTCAATAAGTGACATTGATTAGAGCCTAAAGCACCAACTTAAAAAAGTAAAACCCAAGCGCTGTTGCCAGTAATGTCAGTCCGACGTGCAACCCTATCAGTGCCAAACCTGCCAACAGCCGTCCATCATGAATAAAGCTAAACACCTCAGCGCTAAAAGTGCTAAAGGTCGTCAGCCCGCCCAAAAAGCCAGTCATGACAAACACGCGGACATTATCAGACAGCCCGCTATCCATCCGTTCAAACCATACCAATGCCAGACCAATCAGCAGACCGCCTAAGACATTAGCGCCTAATGTACCCAAAGGTATCCAGCTATGTAGCAGATTAAAACGTGTTAACCACGCTCGCAAGCAAGCCCCAAACGCTGCTCCTAAACCAATGGCGAGCCACTGCATAGATTATCCTTAATTTGTATGGCTTTTAATGGGTCTGCACTTAATATAGATATACACTTAATAAAATTATTACACCGCAGGCAGCTCGGTCATCGGCCAACGTGGCAC
This sequence comes from Psychrobacter sp. S1-30-MNA-CIBAN-0213, assembly GCF_040309845.1. Taxonomy (NCBI): domain Bacteria; kingdom Pseudomonadati; phylum Pseudomonadota; class Gammaproteobacteria; order Moraxellales; family Moraxellaceae; genus Psychrobacter; species Psychrobacter sp. S1-30-MNA-CIBAN-0213. Next base: position 269,910 of record NZ_JBEOPE010000001.1, read on the forward strand.
ACAACTGACAGCCAAGTCATCAGACTGCCCTGCTTGCAGACGCTCGTAACCCGCATAAGCAATCATCGCCCCATTATCAGTACATAAAGCAGGCGGCGCATAATGGACGGTCGCATTTATTTTGGCCAACTCAGCTTCTAAGGTTTCACGTAAATGAGTATTGGCACTGACGCCGCCTGCAATCACTAAACGGCTCATATCTGCTTGCTTAAGTGCTTTAACGCTCTTCTTCACTAGCGTATCAACCATTGCATGTTGAAAGCTTGCGGCAATGTCAGCGCGAACTTGTGGGTCGCTATTAGAGCCATTTTCTGATCCATGACCTGAGCCATCTGTGTCTTTGATAAGATTGTGCACGGCTGTTTTCATACCGCTAAAGGAAAAGTCTAAACCGCGATGTAGCATTGGTCTTGGTAGGCTGTAAGCATTTTGATTACCAGTTTCCGCCAATTTGGCTATATTAGGGCCACCAGGATAAGGCAAGCCTAGCATTTTGGCGGCTTTATCAAAGCACTCACCCGCTGCATCATCTATCGATTCACCCAATATCTCATACTGCCCAATACCATGTGCGGCAATCAGTAAAGTATGACCGCCGGACACTAATAATGATACAAAAGGAAACGCTGGCGGATTTGCGCCCATTAATGGTGCTAATAAGTGCCCTTCCATATGATGAATACCAATCGCTGGAATGTCTAAGCCGTACGCCAAACTGCGCCCAAATAATGCACCGGTCATCAAAGCGCCAATCAGTCCTGGACCTTTGGTATAGGCAATAGCGTCAATCTCGCTTTTCTTGACGTCGCACTGCTCTAACAGCTCATTAAGCAAAGGTACCAGCTTGCGAATATGATCGCGACTGGCAAGCTCAGGCACCACGCCGCCATAGAGTGCATGCAGCTCTATCTGTGAATACAATACTTGTCCGACCAGACCTTGATTGCCACTATCCATCTGCTCACTATCAAAAATCGCCAGACCCGTCTCATCACAAGAAGTCTCTAAACCCAATACCTTCATACTTTTGCCTTTATACTTTTGTCTTCATATCATTTTTTGCAGCGCTTTTCATTATTTAGCATCTAAAAAAATATGTATAAAAAAACCGCCATTGTCAGTCACAATGACGGTCAGTTTAGCAAATTTCAATAGCGAATATATTCTAATAACCAATATCAGCTCACTGCTGCGATCATATAATCAACAGCCGCATAGACTTGGGCTTCGCTCACCTTATCAGTGGCTTGAGCTGGCATTTTGTTAAAGCCTTTGGCTGAGTGCATGTGTAGCGTCTCTGTGCCTTTAGTAAGACGCGGTGCCCACGCAGCCTTATCGCCATATTTGGGCGCATCAAGTAAGCCGCTCTCATGACAGACTTTGCAATTGGTCTCATATAACTTAGCACCTGCATCAGCAGCCAATACCTCAGGCTCTGCAGCAACCTCTTGTGCTACTTCTTCAACTACTGTATCGGTAGGCTCTACAACAGGTTCAGGCGTAATCACCTCAGGCTCTACTATAGGCGCTTCATCTACCACTACGGTTGTATCGGCAGGTTCATTGACAGCAGCAGGCTCTTCGGTAGGCGTATTATCACCGCTACAAGCGCTAAGTGTCAGCAACGTGCTAATGCTAATCACAGACCAGGTTAATTTACTCAATGGTCTTTTGTTCATACGCTGTTTTTTATTAATCATGATCACACCTCTACTCGATATTTCATGTTAGTGGCTGCCAATTACAGCGCATAAACTTCAGACTGATGGGAAACTTAACCGCTATTAATTCGTAGCTGGTTCGGCTGGGGTAGTGGTTGCAGTCGTATCAGCAGCTGGCATACCTGCACTATCAGCGACTGCCGCATCTGTATTAGCACCGTCAGTAGCCGTAGTCTCTGCCATAGCAGTATCAGTCGTTGCTGCTTCAGCAGTTGCAGCGCCTTCTGTTTCCGCACCATCTACTACTGTACCATCGGCTTCAGTTACTGGCATTGGAGCTGTTTCTGGAAATTCCATATCTTCAGCTTCAGGAGCATTTTTGCGCGCAAGCTCAGCGGCTTCATCAACGCGATCTACTGCCATCACTTCATGTGACTCACCTTCTTTATCACTACTACAGGCAGTAATGCCAAACCCAAGAGTGACAATAAATGCTGTGCTTAAAGCTGTATTTAGTACTGTTTTCTTCATTCCAACACCCTTAATAAAATGGACACATCGACTTGAATATGCTTACTACTATATGGAAATTATCATAGCATAAACTCAAACCAAACCGTTATAGACAGTAGGGATTTTTTATTCATTTACTTTTTATAGGTTTATTAAGCTCTAAACACATTTATCAGGATTTAAAATACGTATAGAAGCTGCATTCATGGCTTATCTCGCCTAATAATAGACATACGCAGATGCACTAAAAGCATTGACTTTACAGCCATTTTTTATTAAAATACCTGCCCTTGTGTTAATGCGCAAGATTATCCTAGTTTGAGCTGATGCCTGTAATCTTGAGATATTACGGCTAAATACTAATATACAGCCAAACTAATGCCTTTATATCTCATCCTAATCAAGGAGTCGTCATGCCTGCAGTTAAGGTTAAAGAAAACGAACCAGTTGATATCGCTATCCGTCGTTTCAAGCGCGCTTGTGAAAAAGCTGGTGTATTGTCAGACGTACGTAAGCGTGAGTTTTATGAAAAACCAACGCAAGTACGCAAGCGCAAAAAAGCTGCTGCTGTAAAGCGTTATAAGAAAAAGTTACAACGCGAAACTATTCGTACCACTCGTATGTACTAATCAATAATACGATTAGTTAAGTACCAGCGCTACACTAACGCCACTGTTATCCATTGATATCAGTGGCGTTTTTTATGCTACAATTTTTGTTATTGCTGCTAACGATACAGACTTGAAGTAAAAATCTCATCAGCCTAAAATTTAACGAACAAGGAATAATAACAATGAGCCAACTTAAACAGACTTTATCAGACGATATTAAAACATCAATGAAAGCGCGTGAGATTGAGCGCGTTAAAGTCTTACGTAACGTACAAGCAGTTATCAAGCAAATCGAGATTGATCGTCAGACTGAGCTTGATGATGCAGGCGTTCTAGAAGTATTACAAAAGCAATTAAAACAGCGCCAAGAGTCATTGACTATCTTTACTGAAAATAACCGTGATGACTTAGCCACCAAAGAGCAGTTCGAGATTGATATTATTAATGAATTCATGCCTAAGCAGATGGATGATGCCGAACTTGCTGCCTTAGTGAATGCAGAAATCGCGGCACAAGGCGCAACATCTATGCGCGATATGGGTAGTGTAATGGGCGTACTTAAGAATAAAACTGCTGGCCGTGCTGATCCTGCACTCATCTCAAAGCTAGTAAAAGATGCGCTACAAGGTTAATTGCCAGTTAAAATATTGCAATTAGAGCATCGTAACTAGAGGATCGCAACCAAAGCCCCTTAGCAGATTTCATATTAAAAACTGCAGCGCTCAAAACGTATAAACATACCGCCTAAGGCTTATAGTCTTTGGCGGTTTTTACGTTTTTAATTTCCTGCTCGATACTTGCTAGTAATGGACGGGCACTACTGCCTTGTGCACTAGCTTGCAGCTGCTTGGTTAGCTGTTTCGCCTGCGTTAATGAGGTTAGCGCTGAGTCGTAACGCCCATTCCACAGCTGGTCATGACTGCGATAACGCAGCGCATTAATCGTGGCTATACGTGCAACCTGCGGTGATGCAGTGGTTTTGGCTAGCTTTTCATTGGCCAGTTGTAAACTTTGCCATGCATAGCGATCACTTGGCTGCTGCTGGGTAAGAGATTTGAGTAGCGCTTGTGCTTGGGTCGGCCGATTACTATTGGTTAGCGCTTCTGCTAAATATAGACGCAAATCGCGGCGCTCAGGATAGAGACGTTGCTGAGCTGCCAGTACTTCAGCTGCCTGCGCCCATTTATTCTGCTCAGTGAGCACTTGGCTATGAGTAATAGACAATAAGGGTTCCAACGTTTGCCGCTGGTCTGCGGGTAATGCCGTAAGCTGCGCCATTATGTCATTAGCCTCATCAAAACGCTGATGTTCGCCGTACCAATGCATTAAAGCCAATTTTGCTCCCACGCTGTTCTTAGCAGCAGTCGTTAACTCTGTCTCAGAGGCATGCTTACCAGTGGTTTTTACTCGCCAGTAAAGGAGATCAAATAGTGCTTGATGGCGCTGCTGCTGAGTTAATGATAACGAGGGATAACGCTGAGCACGACTTTGCGACTCACTTAGACGTTCGTTACTAAGTGGATGTGAGCGTACAAAGCTTGGTAAGAAGCGATTGGCAACTTGATTGAGCTGGCTTTGCTGATTCATCGTACCGAAGAATCTTGGCATCGCTCGTGGGTCATAGCCAGCTTGGGTCATAATTTGCATCCCTACCCGATCAGCTTCGCGTTCATTATTACGACTAAAAGCCATGCTGCTATTCATAGCAGCGGTCTGACTACCCATCATTACAGCGGCCGCCGCATCACCATCAGCAGTTGAAGCAGCAATGGCCGCTAACATGCCACCTATCTGCATCAGCATGGCTTTTCTCTTCTCATCCGCACTATTTTCATAATGCCTTTGGCTAACATGGGCGACCTCATGAGCCACTACGCTTGCTAGCTCATCCATACTACTTGCCGCCAAGATAGTACCTGTGTTCAAGCCAATGACTCCGCCAGGTGCAGCAAAGGCGTTGATGCTAGGATTATCAATAATGACTAATGCTAATGGTGCTTGCTGCCGCGCTTGTGCATTGAGCCGCCATGTCATGTTTTTGACGGTTTCTTGAATCCAAGGATCATGCTCCATCTTAACGCGGCCATTGATATTTTGAAGTGACCACTCACCTATTATTTTATTTTGATATTGATCCGCGAAGCTTAACCCCTGACCTTGCAAGTTTGGTAACTCTAGTTCATCAGATTTTGAAGTCTGCCATGAGCCATAGACCGGATTAGTCACCAATGCCGATGGTGTTGCCGATTGTTGCATAGCAGTAGGCGCAGCATAGCTATGGTTACTGGCAATTGCCAACAGTACAAACAGACCTACATATCGAAACGTTGAACGCTGATGTGATTGAGGCCAAACCCTAGTATGCTGTTTGTTATTTGCATAGTTGGTTGTTGGGAAGTCAGTGATCAAAGAGCTATGTAAATAGTTCAAATGCGTATCCTATGCTATCGGCCATATCATTGTTTTTTGACTATACGAGGTTGTCTGCATAACGTCAATTCTAGCGTGGTATTGGCTACCAATATCTAGGCGAGCGTCACCATTGTGCAACATGATTATGTCACTCTAATGAATCCATCATGGTAATTCTAGTAGGCCAATCATGACGATGACTATATTCAACTGCATTTGCTAAGCAGCTATTTGTTATAATATATCCATGATCTCACGTCATCTTTATACGTTAAGTCTTAAAACCTAACTATCAATAACTAAGAGTTTAAGGGTTTCGTCTATGTCCGCTGAAAGCCATTTGTATACACCTTATCATGTATATTTACAGCAAAACTTATCTAATACTGAGCAGCATACGATTGCGTCCTTACTACGTTTATTACCGACGGACTGTATTAGTGACATTCAGATGACAGAGGTTATAGACGATGTTCAACCGATTGTTAGGATAAAAAACATGGTAGATGGACGCGGTCTTGCTTGTCCAATGCCGCTACTAAAAACTAAAGTAGCACTGCGTAATGTGGCGAGTGGTGAGTCATTGTATGTTGTGGCAACTGATCCTAACTCTCAAGCAGATATTACTGCTTTCTGTCAGCAAACTCACCAAATGGATGGCGATAATCAGTTACTGTTGACAATTAACCAGATGACCAAGCCGCAAACTGCTGACAACACCTTATCAGAGCCGTCCGATACAATATTTCACTTCATCATTACCAAAACCGATAGCAACTAAGCGTCGCTATCCTTTACAATTAAGACAATAAAGATTTTTATCTGAATATTTGCTCATTTAATATTTGCTTACCTATTTAATCAAGGTCAAGAATATGGCTACTCCTTCTACTGAATCGTCGACAACGAAAAAGACGCAAAACAGTGCTGGTACTGAAAAAAATGCCGCACGTGAAGCAGCACTTAATGCTGCCGCACAGCGCCCTCCTTACGATGCTAGTGCCTTAGAAGATACCAGCACACGTGATTTAGTACCCGCGATGCCTACTCACCTGTCTGCACCTGGAGTGAATTTGGGTGCGTATATTAATACTGTACATCAAATTCCAATTTTGACGCCTACTCAAGAGCAAGAACTTGCCCATCGCTATTATGATGAAGGTGATGTCGAGGCTGCACGCTTGCTCGTTATGTCGCACCTACGTTTTGTTATTCATATTGCCCGTAGCTATTCGGGTTATGGGTTACCACAGGCTGATTTAATCCAAGAAGGTAACTTGGGATTGATGAAAGCGGTTAAGCGCTTCGATCCAAATAAAGGCGTACGTCTAGTATCCTTTGCCGTCCATTGGATCAAAGCTGAGATTCATGAATTTGTGATTCGTAACTGGCGTATTGTCAAAGTTGCGACGACTAAAGCCCATCGTAAATTGTTCTTTAATTTACGTAGTCTAAAAAAGACCAATAACCAGCTAACGTTAGAAGAAGCAGATGCTATCGCCAATGATTTGAATGTCACGCGTAAGCAAGTCTTGGAGATGGAGTCGCGACTGACTTCATACGATGCATCGTTTGAGACTCAATCGAGTGACGATGATGATGGACGCTATGCTCCACAGTTATTCTTAGAAGATGGTATCGATCCTGCCGAGATGGTAGAAGAATCTGATTGGGAAGAGAACAACTCATCAGCACTGATTGCTGCAATGGATACATTAGATGATCGCTCACGTGATATCGTCGAGCAGCGCTGGTTGACAGAACAGAAGTCTACCTTGCACGAATTAGCAGCTGTCTACTCTATTTCAGCAGAACGAGTGCGCCAAATTGAGAAAAATGCAATGGATAAAATCCGCGATGCAATGACTATTGAGAGTGTAATTTTGCCTGATGATGTTCAGTAAATAGCCGGGCGTGCCATTAGCAACATTGATAGATAATCTATAATAAGAGTTGTGTAATGTTAAATTGGATAGGTATTGCAGCGATCAACCTTGCTATCGCTGTCGCCTTAGGTGCTTTTGGAGCTCATGCCATCAAAAATATGGTCAATGCTCAAGAGCTGGCATGGTGGCATACGGCAACGTTGTATCTATTTATTCATGCACTAGGTCTATTACTCGTTGGACTCCTGATTCGCTTGAATTATGCGACTCAAACCACCGCTTGGTTACTGCAAATTGGTATTGTTATTTTTGCTGGTAGCTTGTTTGCGATGACTCTAGGGGCACCGCGCTGGTTTGGCGCTATTACGCCTATTGGTGGCGTATTATTGATAGCGGGTTGGTTATGGCTGGCAGTGACTGCGTTTCGCATGGACAAATAGCGATACTTTCTTAAAACAACGTTACTTTCTTAAAACCTAGTCTTGAAGCTTAGCTCTAAAGCATTGTCTTAAAACGATAAGCTGAATAGCTATTGATACAAATCATCATTTTTGAGGGAGCAAATATTATGAGCACTATTCATGTTAATGGCAGAACTTTACAAACTACTCATCAGACCGTACAGTTAGTCGTTAATGAACTGGGATTGAGTACTGGTCGCTATGCAGTTGAAGTCGATGGTGAGCTAATCCCAAAAAGTGAACTTGGACAGTTACGTATTGTTGAAGGTATGAGTATTGAAGTAGTACAAGCAGTCGGTGGTGGCTAACTTTTATATCAAATATCTCAAACCTAAAAAGACCTCAACACATAACATGTTGAGGTCTTTTTATTATTAACGTTTTATTTATATTTTCTTTGTTGAATACCAGTTTTTCTAAATAGCTGGAGCAGCTTCAGCCCCTAGTATGTCTTCATAACGTCCATCACGCCCAGCGCCTTGAGTCTTCTTAGCTTCTTGACGAGTTTTATATTTACGCACTTGTCTATCGAGCTTGTCTGCCATCTCATTAATGGCTTTATACATATCATCGTCGCAAGCTTGGACGAACATCTCTTTCCCTGATACACGTATGATGGCTTCAGCCTTATGGCTCTTTTTACCACCATCGTTCGCTCCACTATTATCTAGTGACAGTATCACTTGAATACTTTGGATCTGATCGAAGTGACGCTCTACTTTCTCAAGCTTATCGCGTACAGCTGTGTTCATTGCATCGGTTACGCTGATATGGTGACCACTGATAGAAATATTCATATGCTGATCCTTATATTTATTACTTATAGTCAACAGATGGGTCGGCACTCCTGCCTTTGCCACCTTGCCTCATCAATAACACCAATTGATTCTTCATATATTCTGTGGCATATCCGTTTGTCACCACATATTAATAATATAGATAAACCTCTTAATATTTATTATTGATATACCTCTAATTTGTCATGAAAACTGACGAGTAGCAAGACGCTATATTGTAACTAAATGTAATCATAGCTGTTGTTCTTTTCTTAATTATATATAATTGGGACTTTTTATTTTTTATTTATATAAACGAATATAGTTATCTTTCTAGTAGATGCCAATTGTTTCTACAGGCTGCTGGTATTTTTGGCTAATTAGTATTATATAAAGCTTGGACGACAGAATCTGGTCACAATTTCAGCAAAGACTATCTGTAAATTTTAAATGGTCTTGGGCATGGTGATTGTTAGTATTGTAATGTGTAATATTACGACTTTTAGGGCGTGTCCTCATTTTGATAATGGTAATAAAAATGAGATAGATTTTTGTCAATCAAAGGAAGTTTTGCAGAGAATATGAACATATTGTCTAGAAATTTTCAAAGAGTGACGGAAATATAGCCATTTTTAGCCCATGAGAGGTTCACTCGTGCAGATTGAGGACATACCCTAGTATTAGCGGCTAGTATTTTTGCTTGCGCTGCGTGGAGGAGCTAATATTCATCGCTTCTCGATATTTAGCAACGGTACGTCGCGCGATATCTATACCGTCAGTGAGTAGCTGGGTTTGGATACGGCTATCGGACAGAGGCTTTTTTGGATTCTCGTCATTGATAAGCTGCTTAATCATGGCACTGATAGCGGTCGAAGAAATATCCCCATCACTACTGCTAACGTGTGACGAAAAGAAATGCTTGAGCGAAAACAGTCCCTGCGGAGTTAGAATCGTCTTACTGGTGGTCAAACGCGACACTGTAGATTCGTGTAGGTCAACTTCAGCAGCGACATCCTTTAGTATTAAAGGTTGCATAGCTGTAGCACCATATTGCAAAAACTCATCTTGACGGCGTACGATACTGGTCGCAACTTTGAGTAGATTTTGATTGCGCTCCTCGATACTACGAATAAATAGTCGTGCGTCTGTAAGGTTTTCACGTAAATACTGATTGTCGGAGCTATCATCGCCACGCTTGACTAAGTTTGCATACTCTTGGTTAACTCGTAGTTTCGGTAATGTGGCTGGATTGAGACGTACATGCCAGCCACCATCTGGTGTTTTACCGTTAGAGGTGCGACGTATTGGGGTTACTAATACATCAGGGATATCGTAGCTTGCAGGCGGCTGAGTGTAATCAGGCTGACTGCTTTGAAATGATAGGCCTGGCGCAGGGTTTAATGTGCGTAATAGGTTAAGTGCGGGGGTAATGTGTGCAGATAACAAGCCAGTAGTATCGGTTAATGCTTTAATATTATTGCTAACCAAATGCTCGCTAGCAGACAGCAAGGCTTGTGCATGCTTGAGGTATGCTGTGTCAGGGTCAAGCTTAGCCAATTGAATAGCGAGACATTCGCTTAGATTACGTGCGCCTACGCCTAATGGATCACAAGATTGGATAATGCGCAGTACCACTTCTATCTCATCGCGCTCTATATGGTCATCCCATTGATAAAAACTTGCCATTGTCTCTAGACTTTTTAGCAACTCGTCAATATCTAACTGCACAAAACCCATGTCATCCATCGAATCCATGAGATACTCTGCGATCAAGGTATCTGTCTCTGAAAGACGTTTAAAATTAAGCTGCCAGCGTACATAGTCTTGAATACTAGTACTGGTGCTCCCTTGATAATCGTCAAGTTCATCATAATCTGCGCTTACTGCTGCGCTACTGCCACTAAAGCTACCAAGATCATAGCTGCTATAGCTTTCATCGCTATCTGTACCTTGATAATCATTGCTTTGATAGTCATTGTCTATCGCAGTATTATCCATAGCACTGCCATCAATATTTGCCTGTTGCAATTTATCTAAGCTATCGTTGAATGTGTCGTCATATTCGGCAGTGTCATAATCAAAAGCATCATCGGTAGCTGATGAATCAGATAGATCAGTAGATACACCAATTTCGCTATCGCCGTTCCACATCTCAAGCGTCAAGGAATCATCTAGATCGTCGGCGAGTTCATCACCACTATCTCCATACTCATCTTCCTCGACGCGCTCGAGTAATGGATTACTATCCAGCTTGGCCTGTACCTCATGTGCAAGCTCAAGACTAGAGAGCTGCAACAATTTGATAGCTTGCTGCATCTGCGGGGTTAGCTTTTGTGAGGTAGTTAGCGCGGTCGCCAATCCAAACGACATACTCATAGCTGGTGTATTACACTCCAATGATATTGCTTTGGTTATATGGGTTAACTGTTCACTGAGAACTAGTAGTGTTTCTATAAGCTTATACTATTTGCAAAAATTAAAATAGCTGGCAAAACAAATACAAGCACTAAGAGCATTAATCTGAGCGAGTTGAATAAGATTAAATTATCTTTCTTGTTCGTAGTAACTTGCAGTACAACTACTTGAAGTACCACTACATTGAATAATGACGATAGCATTTTTTGCAGCAATTTTGCTATGATAATTTATATCTTAAAACAATAACTGAGAATAAATATATGAATAACAGCACACAAAATCATAAACTTACCGTCGCTGGCGTACAAATGAATAGCCAGCAAGACATCGATGCCAACCTTGCTACTATAAAATTTGCTATTAGTGACGCCAGTGCGCAAGGAGCACAGCTTGTGGTGTTACCTGAGAACTGCTGTAGCATGGGGCAGCAGTTTGCAACCGCTGAGCGCTTTGAGTCCCTATCTGCCACCTTAGCAGATTATGCGCGTGCAAATAATGTCCACTTACTAGTCGGCTCGCTACCCTGCTCTTATCGTCCAGATGCCGTTACCGTACCCGATGGACGTTTGCGCCAAGTCAGTCAGCTGTTTGGCCCTGACGGGACGCAGGTCGCACGCTATGACAAGATTCACCTGTTTACCGCAACCGTCGCCGATAAGCAAGGCAGCTATAATGAAGCAGCGACATTTGAGCCAGGGACACAGACGGTAGTCGCTCCAATTGAAGCAGATAATTCGGTTTATCAACTAGGAATGATGGTATGTTTTGATTTACGTTTTCCAGCGCTAGCTCAGCGTCTGCGTCAAGCTGGAGCAGATATATTAAGCGCTCCTTCTGCTTTTACGTATTTAACGGGACAAGCGCATTGGTCGCTACTGTTGCAAGCTCGCGCCTTGGACAGTCAATGTATGGTGGTTGGAGCGGCGCAAGGCGGTGATCATACTTATAAAAATGGTAGTATCCGCCAGACGTGGGGACATGCAGCCATTACTGCTTTTGATGGTACCGTCAAGGATAGCTATGATGACAGCAATCTAACTACTCAAACCCAAGATAAAAACTATGCGTTAGTATTCGCTGACTTAGACAAGCATGTTCAAGAGCAAGCACGGCAAAAACTGCCTATTTTTCAGTGCCATCGCTTAGCATAATCAACGTCATCGTTTAGCATAAGTTAACGTCTGGCTTAACACCACTGCTAATCTTTCTCATTTTGACTGTGTGTGGCACGCGGATGGGCACGGTCATAGACTTGGGTTAACTTAGCAAAATCCACATGTGTATAGATCTGCGTGGTACTGATATCACTATGGCCTAGCATCTCTTGTACGGCGCGCAAGTCGCCACTACCTGAGAGCATATGTGAAGCAAAACAATGGCGTAATAGATGCGGATACAGATTTTGGGCGATGCCAGCCCGCGTTGCTGCTACTTTTAGACGCTGCTGTACGGCACGCGTTGATAGTCGAGTGCCCAGTTTCTCACTGATAAATAGAGCGCTGTCTTGGTGCTCCACCCACAGATTTCGATGCGGCAAATAACGATTGATAGCAGCAGCAGCTTTAGCGCCTATCGGCACTATGCGTGTTTTATTACCTTTACCCGTCACACGCACACGCAAATCGGACAAATCTACGTCGGTGACATCAAGCGCCACCAACTCACCTACCCGCAGCCCACTGCTGTATAGCAATTCAAACATCGCTTTATCACGCAACCACAGGCGTGCCTGCTCAGGTGTATCAGGCATCTCTTGATCGAGCAATTGGGTAAGTAAATCCACATCAGCAATAGATGGCAATGGTCTAGGACTGCGCTTTAATTGATAGCCAGTGGTTGGATTGATACGTGCCAAATCCTCTTCAATCATCCAGCCATAAAAGTGCCGAATAGCTGACAGCTCTTGCTGTACGCTAGCAAGCGCAAGCTTGTCTTCATCAAGGCGCTGACTAATATGCTGAGCCAGCTGGCGTTTATCACAGCGTGTCCACGTCAGCTTCTTACCACGTAAGAATAACGCCAACTGATTCAAGCCAGAAAAATAAGCCGTCAAGGTATGCACAGAGTGATTGCGCACAGCCAAAGTATTTAGCCATCGGTGGACAGGTGACAACAGCTCACGTAATGGTTCATCCAACTCTATAGACTGCGCCTGCTTATAAGTATGACTATCCATGCGAGACATGAGTTGCCCTTAACGCTAAAAATACAGCTTGTTTAATTGGCAGGGCTGGGCTTGATACCTGCTTGCGCCATTAAGCCATCTGGACTAAATACGCCCTCATAAACAAAGGCGGTTGGACCCGTCATCATGACTGAGTAACCGGGCTGCCAGCGGATAATCATGCTACCGCCATATAGCTGCGCGCGCACATCTTCGCCTTCATCAAGCCAACCTTCACGTATGCCAATCGCAACCGCTGCGCACGCCCCAGTGCCACATGCTTGGGTCTCACCGACACCGCGTTCATAGACACGCAAGCGAATATGACGCTGATTCATGATTTGCATAAAGCCTACATTGACTCGATCTGGGAATGCCGGATGCGATTCAATGGCCTTGCCTAAGGTTTCGACTTCAGCGTCAAGTACATCGTCGACTTTGATGACAGCATGCGGGTTGCCCATATTGGCCACGTAAAGCTGCACAGGCGTACCATTTACATCTAAATGATAGGCATTTTGAATCTTAGTCGTCGCTCTAGGGGTAAATGGAATCTCATCCGGCGCAAACTTGGGCTTACCCATATCGACTTCCACCCAGCCATAACGATCCGTCGTCAAAGAAATAATACCACTGGCTGTCTCGACCCGCAGGCGCTGCTTAAATGATAGCTTACGCGCTTGGACAAAACGGGCAAAACAGCGCGCTCCATTACCGCACTGCTCAACCTCTGTACCATCGGTATTAAAAATACGATAGCTAAAATCAACATCCGGACGCATCGGCGGCTCGACGATAAGCAACTGATCAAAGCCGATACCTAAATGACGGTCACCCAATAACTGTACCAATTCTTTGGTCAACTCTAAGCGCTGGGTCACCAAATCGATGACCATAAAATCATTGCCCAGACCATGCATCTTGGTAAATTCTATTAGCATATCCTTGTGTCCTATTCTATTTTTATGTATCCGTTATATTAGCATGCTGTCAGATACAATGATAACTATCAGCGAGCCAGAGACTGTATGAATCCTACTAAAACCGTTAATTATAGATACTATGGCGACTATAGTAGATCCACTATAAAATAAATACAGCACTACTGGGATAAATTTTGCGCAGCCTCTGTCTGCGTAGGCACAGCAAGCAAGGAAAATTTATTCCAGTAGTGGATTATAATTTATGTACTTCTTTTATTTAGGACTGACCATACTATGATAATCAATCTAATAGCTCCTATAATAATTACTATAATAGTCACTATAACTATTGCCATAAAAAACCCATTGTCATGACAACAATGGGTTGTTATTTAACAGTCAGTATTACCTATGCAAAAAGCCAGTTCCATTAAACCAGTTCTATTGCTTCAAAAAATTGGTTCCAGCAGTAGGATATTCTTTTTAAAGCGCATTTATATTATTGTTCATTTTGCCAAAGCATTTCATCTGCATATAGTGCCTCAGCAGTTTCACGTTTGCGAATCAGCTGATGGCTATCACCTGCAACCATGACTTCACTTGCACGCGGACGTGAATTATAGTTGCTGCTCATGGTAAAGCCATAAGCCCCTGCCCCCGTAATTGCTAAAATGTCGCCAGTTGCGAGTGACAGTAGACGGTCTTTTGCTAAGAAATCTCCAGTCTCACAAATTGCACCCACGATATCCCAAGGCTGGGTGCCATCCGTATCGATACCTTTATTAGATAATACGTTGGGAATGACGGCCATTTCAGCTTGATACAGCGCTGGACGAATCAAATCATTCATCGCGGCATCAACAATGGCAAAGTTCTTATGCTCCGTAGGCTTTAGCACATCAACACGGGTAAGCAAAATACCCGCATTGGCAACCATACTGCGACCCGGCTCAAAGAACACTGTCTTGCCAAGCTCAATTAGTTTTGGTAATAAGGCTTGTGCAAAGTCATGGATAGAAACTGGCGATTCATCAATATAACGCACTCCTAAGCCACCGCCCAAATCAATATGACGCAGCTCAATACCTTTTTCGCGCAAGCTATGAACCAGCTCAATGACTTTATCTAAAGCAGCAATAAAGGGTTCGACTTCCGTTAATTGTGAGCCAATATGGCAGTCAATTCCAACGATATCGATATGCGATAAACCAGTAGCCTGCTCATACACCGCTACCGCTTGCTCATGGGCAATGCCAAACTTATTGTCTTTTAGACCGGTTGAGATATAAGGATGGGTCTTGGCATCGACATCGGGATTGACCCGTAGCGATATCGGTGCACGCTTATCAAGTTGCTGCGCTACCTCATTAATTAATGTTAATTCACTAATAGACTCAACGTTGAAGCAGCCAATACCTTGGGTTAATGCATATTCAATATCGCTTTTCGTTTTGCCAACTCCTGAAAACACGACTTTGTCGGCTTGTCCCCCTGCTGCCAATACGCGCATAAGCTCACCGCGCGAGACAATATCAAATCCTGCGCCTGCTGCCGCGAGCACCCCTAACACCGCAAGGTTTGAGTTTGCTTTTACCGCATAGCAAATCTGATGATCAATCGCCGCAAAGCTGTCGCTATAGGCCTGATACACATCAAGTATTGCCTGCTGTGAGTATACATAGCACGGCGTATCGTAGCGCTCTACCAACTCATTAATACTTACCTTCTCCATCCATAACTCATCTTGGTTATAGTGCAGTTCAGGTAGATGGGCGGTTAAGGCAGTAGGATCAACATATACTCCTTGCTCAGTATGGATAGTTACGCAGTCGGCTTGCAATTTAGAATCACTCATATCGGGTTCTCTAATCTAATCAGGTTATCGGCTTCGAAAGCATTAATTTAAAAGATTTAAGCTTAAAAGTGTTAATTTCAAAAGACTTAAGTTCAAAGGGAACAGAACTTCACTATTAAACTCTTCATTGGAAAAGGCATCATTGGAAAAAATAAAACTAGTAATCGTTGGGATCGTCACTGGCAGCGGGCAGCACTTGCTGCTGCTCTAAGTAACTGCTCTTGTCATAGTTGTCATCATCGATATTAGCAAAGGCAGCATCTTGTGGGTGGCTGGTGCTATCTAGTTGATCTGAGGCTGGCAACTCTGCATTGCCTGCAACCGTCTGACTACTCGGCGCTGCTATATAAAGATCCCCTTTTTGTCCGCAACCTGACAATCCAAGCATAACAGCGCTGCCAATCATCAAAGTCCAGATAGCATGACGACCAGAGTTGGTAGATAAATTTTGAATGCGTTTAGTATCTAAAAAGCGGCGTATAGTAAACATATGGCAGATGACCTTGCAACGGTGAAGATGCTATACAAAGGATAGCTATAAGTGACTCGTTATAAACGAAGAATTATAAGTAAAAAAATGCTAACTGCTGCTGACTAAAAGTCGTGTAAATTCAGCACGCTCCAATCATAGCATTATTCAGTAAAGCTGTGCTCGCCTTGAGTTTTATTGACTGACAATTTTATCTGTTTTTTGTCCAAATCAACCTAAAATATAAGCTTAATTTACATCTATCTTTTCGATTATTTCTAGTTTGTACCAAGTTAGTCATTCTCAGCTTTAATGTTTAAAAAGTGGTTAAAAGAGACGTTTAGAGTTGTACTGACAAACTTTCTTACAATTTTGATTACTACTAAACCTGCCTTTATAGCACTTGCTATAGCAACTGAAGCCCTATAGCTGTACTCGGTGAACAGTTGTTGTAGTGCCTTGACGAGTGCCAATCTTTAACCTTATAGTTATCGTGGTGTAGTACTAAGAATGTGTTACATTATATTCAGACCGTATGGCTGTAATAATGCTTTAGCGTGTAGCTCACAGATACGCTAGCATGCGAAACACAGAAAATTATAGCCCAAGATGATCAGCAAATCAGCGACCTTCTTGTTTGACAGGTGTCAACATAGGTGTAGCTAGTTTGTGTTTATTTAACGAGTGGTAATCCTATTGATTCACTACTTGCTTGATAAACATAGCAACACCTCCTCATTAAAAATAATCTAAGGATAGAGCATGAGCGACAGCGCCATTAATCCCGCTTTTAACGATGAAAATACTACGACATCAACATTGACTAACCCCACCTTGGTACTTAACTGTGGTTCGTCTTCTATCAAATATGCATTAATCAGCGAAGATGAATCAACCCGTATCACTGGTCTGGCCGAAAACCTAGGTCTGGATACTGCCCGTATTAAACACAATACGTTAGATGGCAAAAAGCTTGAAATTGCCATTGCAGGTGGTCGTCATGAATTAGCCTTACAAAAAATCCTTGAGCTACTTGAGCAGTATCACTTCATTGCAGTCGGTCATCGCGTGGTTCATGGTGGCCGTGAATATTCAGAAGCTGTTCGTGTGAACGAGCATGTGCTATCAGAAGTAAAACGCCTAAAAGTATTAGCACCGCTACATAATCCTGCCAACGCGCTTGGCATTGAAGCTGTGCAAGCTATCTATCCTGAAATTCCACAAGTCGTCGTATTTGACACCGCCTTTCACCAAACTATGCCGCCAGTTGCCTTCCGTTATCCGCTGCCGAAATCATTATATGAAGACCACAAAATTCGTCGTTATGGATTCCATGGTACTTCGCATGCTTACGTCTCAGAACGTGCTAGCCAGATTACAGATGCCAAAGGCCCTCATGGTTGGTTAACCGCACACTTAGGCAATGGTTGCTCTGCGACCGCCGTCTATGATGGCAAAAGCTTGGATACCAGTATGGGACTAACACCGCTTGAAGGCCTGATGATGGGTACGCGTAGCGGTGATGTTGATCCAAGCTTACATATTCATCTAAAGCGTCAGCTTGGTTTGAGCTTAGAAGAGATTGATAAGATGCTCAACAGCGAAAGTGGTCTGCTCGGTATCTCAGGATTATCTAATGACTTACGTACCATCGAGGAAGCGGCCAACGAAGGCCATAAAGATGCGCAGCTTGCCATTGAGATGTTCTGTTATCGCGTTGGTAAATATCTAGCCAGCCTAAGCTGTGCGCTACCTGACTTTACGGGTATTGTCTTCACTGGTGGTATCGGCGAAAACTCAAAGACGACTCGTGCGCGCATCTTAGATGTCATGCGTCATTTCGGTATTAAGTTTGATGCTGACAAAAACGCAAGCCTAGTCGGCGGTAGCGAAGGTAGCTTCCATAGCGACGATAGCAGCATTGAGCTTTGGGTTGTACCAACCGATGAAGAGTGCCGTATTGCGCAAGAGACCCGCCAAGCGCTAGGACTAGCTTAAAAAGGAGCCTGCTTCTACGAGAAGTAAGCACTTTTTATGACTTCCTAAAGGATTTAATAAACCCCTTCAAGGATATAATAAATAAATAGTAGGATACGCTATGCAAACCATATTACTTGTTCCTATCAGTCGCGGTATCGGTGTGACGTCAGCGGCACTAGGCTTGATTCGCGCGCTGGATTATAACGGTATCAAAGCGGGCTTTATGAAGCCGTTTTTGCAAGATGATACGCTCGATAAACAAAACAGCTTGGACAGCTCAAGCGCATTGACCATGCATGCGTTTGGCCTAACGCCGCCTAAGTCTATCAACCGTCAGCGCGTTGAGCGTATGATTGGTGATGGTAACCTTGATGACTTGATGGAAGAAGTGGTCATTAATTATCACACTATTGGCGGTGATCAGGATGTTGTCATCTGCGAAGGCTTGGTCTCGACGACTGAAGCCTCTTATGCCGCGCAAATTAACCGTGCTATCGCCCATGCACTTGATGCCAAAATCATCTTCGTCAGTACGGCTGATACCAAAAACCCTGCCCATCTTGCTGATAAGCTTGATATGCATGCGCGTGAGTTTGGCGGTATCGCAAGCGAGCGTACCTTAGGGTGTATCTTGATGCGCGTCGATGTGCCGAACACCTTTGAGAACCAACCAGTTGCTCCTGGTGAAGCTGTCTTTACCCTTGATAAGAGCTTCATTCAAGAAGTGCAGCGTTTGTCACCGCATTTTGATACTGAGCAATTTCGCTTAATTGGCGTCGTGCCATTTAGCGATTCGCTATCCGTCCCTCGTACTTGGGATATCGCCGCTGAGCTTGATGCCACTTGGTTGAACGTTGGCGAAGCAAAATCGCGCCGAATTAATCATATTAGTTTAACGGCTCGCTCGATTGCACGTATCGATGAAGTCTTCAATCGTGGCACTTTGATTGTCGTACCAGGCGACCGTGATGACTTATTATTGGCGGCGGCTCTAGCCTGTATTAATGGCGTTCCATTAGCAGGTCTAGTATTAACGGGCGGCGTCATGCCAAACGAGACCGTCACTGAATTATGGCAATCTGCACTCAAAACGGGCATTCCAGTTATGAGTGTCGAGACGGATAGCTACGAGACAGTACAGAACCTCATGCATATGAGCGCTGAGATTCCAAGTGATGATACCGAGCGCGCGTTAGACGTTACCCGTTATGTAGCGGCGCATTTGGACTTAAGCTGGATTAAAGAGCAGTTCAGTGGTGATCACAAACCGCGTTTATCGCCAGCAGCTTTCCGTCATCAAGTCGTCTTAAAAGCACAAAATGCTAAAAAGCGTGTGGTATTGCCAGAAGGCTCGGAACCACGTACCGTAGAGGCAGCGTGTATCTGCCAAAGCCGCGGTATCGCAAACTGTGTGCTATTGGCTAAGCGCGAAGATGTCGAACAAGTTGCCAAAAACCGCGATTTAATCTTGCCAGAAGGGCTTGAGATTATCGATCCTGATACGCTCGATATGAGTAAATATATCGCGGCGGTCGTTGAACGCCGTAAAGGTAAAACCACCGCAGACGTGGCTGCTGAATATCTGCAAGATACAGTTTATTTAGGCACTATCATGCTGCAGATGGATGAAGTCGATGGTCTAGTCTCTGGTGCGATTCATACTACTGCCAACACGGTACGCCCTGCATTTCAGCTGATTAAGACGGCACCGCAGTACTCATTAGTATCGTCGATCTTCTTTATGCTGTTGCCTGAGCAAGTCGTTGTATATGGCGACTGTGCCATTAACCCAGACCCAACCGCTGAGGAATTGGCTGAGATTGCTATCCAGTCTGCGCAATCTGCCGCAGCATTCGGTATCGAGCCAAAAGTTGCTATGATTAGCTATTCAACCGGTGCATCGGGTACGGGTGCTGATGTTGAAAAAGTCACTCGCGCCACGGAGATCGTTCGCGAACGCGCCCCCAATCTCGCTGTTGATGGCCCATTGCAATATGACGCTGCTTCGGTCATGAGCGTTGGTAAGCAAAAAGCCCCAGACTCGCCAGTCGCTGGACAAGCTAACGTGTTTATCTTCCCAGACTTAAACACGGGTAACACTACTTATAAAGCGGTGCAACGTAGCGCCAATGTCATTAGTGTGGGTCCGATGCTCCAAGGTCTAAACAAGCCTGTCAACGATCTATCCCGTGGCGCGCTGATCGATGATATCGTCTACACCATCGCTCTGACCGCTATTCAAGCACATAGCGACCTGATTTAATTATCTAAACACACGCTTAAAAGCCTTATTTTATTCAACCGACTATTTTTATTCAACCGACTATCGTCATGATGGTCGGTTTTTTTATTGCTTTTAATGACAAGTACGCACCTGCCCATTACAATCGTGCTTTAATATGCTGAATCAATATGAATTCACCTACAGGTAACAATCTCAATTATTATGCCGCACTCAGCTCAAGCCACTTATATAAACTCTGATTTAAAAAATGATGTTAGCTCAGCTGATAAAGAGGCTGCACCTGCTATTCGTGCTTATCTCGGTGGCTCATTTGATCCGGTACATGAAGGTCATTTGCAAATAGCGATGCATGTCTATCAGGATTTATTACCGATAGCTGAGGAGCAACAGCGCAAACTGCATGTATCATTGCTACCCAATGCGCGCTCGCCTTTTAAAGACGAAAGCACCAATCCTGAGCATCGCTTAACCATGTTAAAACTGGCTACGCAAAATACACCGCTAAAGATTAGTGAGCTTGAGCTATGGCAAACGCCGCCCGTCTATACAATCAATAGTGTGCAGACATTACGTGAGCGCTACCCCAGTGACTGCTTGATATTTATCATGGGTATGGACAGCGCGCGTAGTTTGAATAAATGGAAAGATGGACTTAGGCTTACTGATTATGTAAATCTTTGGATTTTTAACCGTTTTAGCATTGCTGAAACAAACAGCACTGACGAAAATGAAAATCTCATTAATAAAAATTCAATGGTGCAGAACGCCACTGTCCTACAACCTCAGCTAGTGGCCCAACTCCCCTCTCAACTGCAAGATTTAATCACCAATTCGCCTGCTGAATTAATAATGCCAACTGCGCAAAGACTTGCGAATAACGCTATCTTGAAAAACATTAATCAAGGACGCATTTACATAGACCCGCGTCCTGTCGTAGCCGTATCAAGTACGCAAATACGCCAGCAACTACCGCACCAAAAATTACAAAACACGGAAAATCGATTAAATATAATGCCCATAGCCGAAACGCAAATCACATCTGTACAGCCAATAAATGATATCATGAGCAATACTGAATCCAATCCATTAGCTAAATGGCTAAATCCTGCTGTTTATCAATATATTATCGCCCATCAGCTATATTCTGCTGCTCAATTCCGTTAAAATCATCTTATCTTTGTCATTTTGCATATCCTATCTCTATTTACGACTGGCTATATATGACCAGTTAGCGGCTGCAAACTGACGATTTACCACTTTATTTTTAATATTTACGATTCAAGAGATTAAAATTTATGATCAACACCATGACTGATGAACGCTTAAAAGAGTGCTTAACTGTTGTCGAAAGCGCTTTAGAAGATATGAAAGCTAAGAACATCACCGTAATGAATGTAGAAGAGTTGACTGACGTAATGGAACGCATCGTGATCGCTGAAGGTACGTCTAAGCGCCATGTCCGCGCGATGGCTGATAGCGTCGGTGCTGAAGCTAAGCAAGCTGACTTTATGCCACTTGGTCGTGAAGGCGGCACGGACTCTGACTGGACTTTGATTGATCTGGGCTCTGTCGTCGTACACATGATGACCCCGCAAGCGCGTGAGTTCTATGACCTAGAAGGTCTATGGTCATCACCTGATCAATTGGCTGAGCTGGTCGCTACGCCACGTGAAAAGAAAACAGCCGGTCGCCGCAATAAAAACAAATAAGATTATTCATTGCGATAATCGTTAAACATTGAAAAAACTACTATTAAAAAGACCAGATATCTATTCTGGTCTTTTTTTGTTTAAATTTTAAGATGTTGATAAATTTTAAAATACTAAGACCGTATAATCAGATAAATGATTAAGCTAAGATAATACCAATCACTAATACCCAGCATTAATGACAGCAATGACATAACCACTCGCCTAATAAATAACTTTGAATTAGGAAAATTCATGAGCATACAATCGATAGAATCTTCTACCCAAAACAACAAAGCTGACTTTAACCAACACCTGCCTCTACATATCGCCAACCTCATCTGCGTCCGTGCTGGTAAAGCCATGCCGTTCGCGCGTGAGCAGATGAGCGCCATCGATAAAGCGCCGATTAAAGCCCCTGTCGCCGTCAACTTTATGGGTTTGACCACCGATGAACAAGCTGATCGACGTCATCATGGTGGCCCGCTAAAAGCTGTGCATCAACTTCCCCCTGCTAGTTATGAAAAGATTAATGCAGAATTTGGCTTAAAAGTTCGCATCGGCACACTGGGCGAGAATCTCACTACCGAAGCGGTAGATGGTCTGCCAGAGATGGACGAATCTACCGTTTGTATTGGCGATGTCTTTGAATACGGTGAAGATGGAGTCAATGGTAGTAATGATGATGATAAAAACAATAATGTGCAATTACGCATCGTGCAACCGCGCCGCCCCTGCTACAAGATTAATGACCAAATCGGACAGTTTACCAAAGTACCAAATATCGCTGCATGGGTGAGCAAACAAGGTATCGCTGGTTGGTATTTCCAAGTGGTACGCGACGGCATAATTGACGCTGACTTGCCAGTGTATTTAATCGAGCGTCCCTATCCGTTCGCTACTCTTGAAAAGCTGTGGCAACTGTCAAACTCAAAAGAAAAATTTGCTCTCGAGGTCATTGAACCTTGGCTAGCCATTGAGTGTTTGGAGGAGAGTTGGAAAACCGTTTTGGCTAAAAAGATCCGAAAGGATTAAACAGATTTTCTAAGAAAAAACCTTTAATATCATTTACTAAATAAAACCTAAAAATTTGATTAATTTTTCAACGTTTATAATAGTGATTTCAAACAAGTTATAACAATAGTTAAAGGTCTTTCTTTGCGTAAAACTGACTGCATAGTGAGTGTGTTTGCGCATGGAATATCTGGCTCTCAAAGAGGATTGTATGAGCGAAAAAACTGAGAGCATCAGCTACCTGCAAGCGATAGCGATTAGCGTAGGAGCAATTATAGGATGGGGTGCTTATGTGATGCCAGGCGACTTATTTTTGCCGCAGTCGCAGCTGTTAGGCTCTTCTGTCGCCATTATCATTGGCACTTTAGCCATCTATATGGTCGCCCAAGCCTATATTAATTTATTGACCCAAACGCCAGAAAATGAATCAGGCGGCATCTATTGGATTGAAAAATACATCAATAGAAAACACGCGTATGTTTATGGTTGGGGCGTGGCGATAGGCTATATCTCTATCGTGGCGCTCAACATATCAGCCGTCGCATTGCTATTAAGGTATCTATTGCCCAGTAGCTTACAAATAGGCTATTTGTACACGATTGCTGGTTGGGAAGTCTACGCCAGTGAAGTGTTCTTATGTAGTGCTGCCATCATTTTATTTAGCTATATCAATTTGCGCGGGGTACAGGTTGGCGCCAAAATCCAATTATATATCGCCCTGTTTATGATTGTGTCAGTCACTGCGCTGTTTTTCGGCTCGCTTTGGGCGACTCCGACTACCCAAACATTTTTGCCCACTGATATGCAAAGTAGCTCCATCACCAGTTTGGCTTGGTTACCTATTCTCGCTGTCATGCCTTGGGCATACGTCGGATTTGAGACCACACCGCAGATTTCCAAATCTATTAGTGATTCGAAAACCAAGACCAAAAGCATTATCTTAATTTCATTAGTCGCTGGTGTTTTATTCTATTTTTTGATCAATTATTTTACCGCCTTAAATATGAATTTTGATTATCAAGCGATTAAAGATAGCAATTGGGCGACTGGCGAAGGGATAGATAACCGTATTGGTAGCATCGGCATTTGGCTACTGTCCATCGCCATGATTGGCTCGATACTTAGCGGTATCAATGGCTTTATATTATCCTCAGTCAAACTGTTAGAATCTATGGGCGACTCGTCTTTATTACCCAGTATTTTTACCGATAAAAACCATCTCTTTAGTAAGAAAAAAACCGTCATATTAATATGTCTGGTTTGCCTATTTTCTCCTTGGCTTGGTAGAAACTATCTACTTGATATTGTCAGTATGGCATCGCTGGGTATTACTGTCGGTTTCGCTTATGTGACGTCAGCAGATTTAATCAATGAGCGCAGAAAGAATCAAGCGGGCCTGTTAAATTATCTCGCAGTCTTAGTCAGCATCATCTTTATATCGCTGCTACTGCTACCCTTCTCGCCTGCTGCTTTATCGTTGAATGCTTATATATTATTGGCGGTGTTTATCGTTTTAGGTGCGATTGGTTATAAGAGGATAATTCCTGTTAGTAGCGTCAGTCTTGGTTAAAAATAGCGGCCGTTATAGCCCGTACAAAATAAAAGTGTCGTGTATTTTATCTGGATGCGAGGCTACGAAAATTTCTATCAGCCTCGCTGTAACATTCTTAGAGTGAGTTAACTATGTAAACTATTTACTTTAAAAACGTTATGCTAAAGAGAAGTTTGCAGTAAAAGCTGATGAGACAGTTACCCTAACAATATGGAAATTTAGTTTTAACCAAATAAAAAGAGTAATAGCATGACAATTTACGCATTAGAGGATAAGCAGTTATTAGCAATCAGGCCTACCAACTTTATGATTGAATCTATTTTTGAGCGAGATGATCTGCAACAAGCTTTTAAGGTTAATATAAATATCATTGCCCCTAACTGTCTGGTTATAGCAGAGGAATTTGCTGATTGGCAAGGTTCAAGGAAAAGAATTGATTTGCTAGCCATCGATAAGCAAGCCAATTTAGTCGTCATTGAGTTAAAAAGGACTGATACAGGCGATCATATGGAACTGCAAGCTTTGCGTTATGCTTCTATGATTTCTACTATGACATTTGAGGATGCTATAGAAGTATTCCGCAAATACAAACAACAAAATGGTTATCCTAACTACTCTTCAGAAGAAGCACAGCATGAAATTGAAGACTTTGTTGAGGTTAACATTGATGAATCAGGTTTTGCAGAAGATGTTAAAACAATTTTGGTTTCACAAGATTTTTCTGCTGAATTAACGACATCAGTGCTTTGGTTGAATGCCCGTGATTTAGACATTACTTGCATTAAAATACAGCCTTATAACGATAACGGAAAAATTTTGGTCGATGTTCAGCAGATCATTCCCTTACCTGAAGCAGAAGACTATCAAATTAAGGTAAAACGAAAGCTAGAAGAAAAAAGAGAAACCCGCAAAGATCATTCAAAATATAAATTTAACAATATGGAGTTAGGTAAAGGTAGACTTGCCTTAGAGATTATTAAATATCATTTTAATCAACATCAGAATAAACCGATTGCAGCATTAATTAATGATTTTGATAGCGTTACTCACTCTCAACCGATAATCGAAACTTTAGAATTGGCTAAAAATAAAGCTAAATTAACAGGTCGAAAAAGATACTTCTTAGATGAAAAAGATATTTTAACAAATAGTAATGGCGCTCAATATGTCGTATCAAGTCAATGGGGGAAAGACAATATCGAAGATATGATTAAAGTTGCCCACACAAAATTTGGCTACCAAATCGAAAAATATCCTTAGATTAAATAATGACTCTATCTAATTTAAGCGAGATTGTTGGCGAGTATCAATAGCAAAGAAACATGTGTAAACATTGGAAGTATTACAATCAGTCTTTAACCCTATACAGAGCATTTCATGGCAAAAAACATTACCTCTTTAGCACTAGCATCAGTATTAACATCGTTCATGACATTGCCACTTATCGGCTGCGTCGCCACCTCAGAACCGCGTTATATTATCGACAGTGAAACCTATCAAGCCCAAGGCAAAAGCGAGCGCATTAAAACTATCGTCCTGCACTATACGGTCTCAGATAATGAGAGATCTATAAAAACATTGACCACCGGCAATGTAAGTTCCCACTACCTCATCTTATCCAATGACGATGATAAAATTTATAACTTGGTGCCCGAAAGCGAGCGGGCTTGGCATGCGGGTAACAGCGGGTTTGCAGGTAGAACCATCCTCAACGATACCTCTATCGGCATCGAAATTGTCAATGCTGGCATTAAACCTGAATATCGTGACGCGCTTAAAAATAGCGAGCTAGAATACCGTCCTTATGAGCACTTTGTCGCATTTGATGAGTTGCAGATTAAAAAGGTCGCGCAGCTGGTGCAAGATTTGGTAAAAAGATACGACATCTCTCCAAAAAACATTGTTGGTCACTCTGATATAGCGCCGTCACGCAAAATCGACCCCGGTGCCAAATTCCCTTGGGAGCGACTGTATTTCGAGTACGGTATTGGCGCTTGGTACGATGAATTTGATAAGCAATTCTTTATGCATCCAGACACCTTTGCAGCAGCAACGATACCTGAGATTAAGCAAGCCTTTCGCGATTACGGCTATCAAATCAACAATACAGGCGAATGGGATAAAGCCAGTCGTGATGTGGTTTATGCGTTTCAATTGCATTTCAGACCGCAGCGTCCAACTGGCGAGCTGGATTTAGAGACTTATGCTATTTTAAAAGCACTCAATAAGAAGTATGCTGGTCGTGATGACTTTTATTAAGATTGAATTCTAAAGCCTTGGCAAAACGGTGTTCTTTAATTGATACTTGTTAATCAATGCTTGCTAATGAGGTATCTTATGACGCTACGCATCCACGCTCTATTTCACACTGATTATGAAGACTTTAACTTTATCAAGCAGTGGGCGAATAGTCACAATCATACTCTTAATGTCAGTCGTTCTTACGATGATGATGCTCTGCCAGCGCTAGATAGTTTCGATTGGCTCATCATAATGGGTGGACCGATGAGCGTCCATGATGAGGAAAAACACCTTTGGCTTATCACAGAAAAAAGCCTGATTAAACAAAGTATCGATGCAGGCAAAACGGTCATCGGTGTTTGCTTAGGGGCGCAGCTTATCGCCCATTGTTTGGGTGCTAGCGTGCAGCCGTCTGGGGTAAAAGAAATCGGTTGGTTGCCAATTCGACTCACGCCCGCAGGTCAGGCGCATCCTCTATTACAAGATTTACCCAAGCAGGATTTTACCGTCTTTCACTTTCATGGTGATGGTTTTGACTGTCCAAAAGGTGCTAGCATTATTGCATCGACGGATGCTTGGGCGAATCAAGGCTTTGTCTATCAAAGCGCGATACATAAAAAGCTGGGTACTTGGGTACTGACGTGGCAGTGTCACTTTGAAGTGACCAAAGAGAGCCTTGCCAAGATGGTAGTAAATGGCAATAACGCCATTCAAAGTGGACTGAAAGATTATCCAAACACCGTGCAATCACCCGCTGAGATAATCGCGCTGGGTGATAAATATATTGAAGAAAATAACGCAAGGCTATCCGCGATGCTAAATCGGATAGCTGCATCAGATAATAAAAAATAGAATTAGTTGGAAGTAAACGGTTATAGATATAAGCGCGCTACTGGTATAAATTTTACTTGCGTGCTGCTAACACAGAGGCTGCGTAAAATTCATCCCAGCAGCGCTACTTCACTATTAAGAGTATCGACTATATAAGGAGTCAATAATGAGTCATTCACAACATAACGAACAAGACGAGCTTCAGAGATATCTAGAAGAAAAAGCCAAGCAAGAACAAGAAAAGAAGCAGGAAGTTGAGCCCCTCTCTGAATATGAAGCTTGTTTGCTTAGAGAGAGTGCGAAGATTCATGAGTTGATTGCTGAGGCTCAGAAGGGTTCAGAGGATGAATAGTCACATAATATTATGCTCTAAATCCAGACTTTGCTTGATGTAGCTTCAGTCAAAATCAATCAAATTTTCATTACACCCATAAGAGCCGATTGCAGTTAATAAATTACACGTCTAAATATCTGTTCGAGCTCTTTGAAGCTCACTTATTTCTTAAAAGTCTTCATGCAATCTATAGTAATACTGGTCAAACTCTTCTACAGTATAGCCTAATCCTGCTATAGAAGAGACTACCTCTTCAACTACATCAAAATCAGGATTACCAACAGTAACCGTAATATAAATTTTTCCTGAATCAAAATTTATATTTTTTATGAGCGGGCTAATTGGTTCTAAAGCCTCATGTACATTCACATATAGCTCATCTTTATCCCTTATTCTATCGAGATAAAACTCTAAAGTACGAGGCCCTCCATAAGCACTATAGGCCGAGCTATGTACAGATTTATTTCTCATCATTTGGTTCCTGTTACTTCCACTTATAGAGTTAGAAAGACGACTTACAGATACTTGAAGGTCTTTAAGAGTATCTAACACATACCGATCAACAGAAACTGTCTCTTCAGTAATTAATGGTGCTTTGAATGCACCATAGTTTTTTAAGAAGGTAGAATAATTCTCAGGGTCATTTTCATATGCTTTATAAGTCTTTTTTATTCTATCTTTTAAATTTTCTTTGAAAATTTCAATGTCATGATATCTTAAGTCTTTTGGATAACTTAGATGTTCAATTACAGAGGTATCAAAAGAATAGGGTGTTACCTCATCTTTTATAATGATTGTTGGTTTATCAAAAGCTAGACGTAATCCTAGCTCGAACATGACATTCGGATTTCTACCGCTTATATCACAAACTATCATAGGATTATCATATAAGTTTTGAACAATACGTTTGTGAATAACACCTATATCATCCGCATCACTCACTAATCTAGCTTCAAAATCAGCTTCTTTAATAGCAGATTCTATTATTCTTTTAACATCTTTCCAATGAGATTCAGGATAGCCCTCCATACTTGCAATAGGCATTACAATGCCACATTTTTTTAGTAAATTATCGTCTGATTTTTCACGTAACTTGTTTTCGACTTTATTCGGTTCAGATTGATGGTTCATTCTAATCTCCAAAGAAAACAATTAACTCATAGGGTGCGCCCAGCGCACCAATAGGACTAAAGTTAAAGTTTAGACTAATTTATCATAAAATGGTCATTCAGAAGCGCGGTTTAGCCCTGATTGTAGCGGATATACTTGGTGCAGCACAGGGTTACAGGCGCTTAGTTAGAGGCGTTATCGCTGAGTCAGGAACGACTCTACCCTTAGCGACTGCCCCTGTGCCAGCCAAGATAGTAGCGAAAAGCAGGAATAGCTCCCCTACTTCTAAAACACACTCAAACCCCAAACACAAAAAAGGTGAGCTTTGAGCCCACCTTTTCTATATGAAAAACAGTTATCTAAAATAATAATCTAAACCAACTTAGCCTATATCTTATCGCAACCAAGCACGGGCATTGCGGAACATCCGCATCCACGCGCCGTCCTCGTCCCATTCTTCTGGTTTCCAGCTGTGATTGTAGGCACGTAGCGTACGCTCAGGGTGCGGCATCATGATGGTGACGCGACCGTCGGTGCTACACAGACCCGTGACACCGCCGAGCGAACCGTTTGGATTGAGCGGATAAGTCTCGGTTGGATGACCTTGGCTATCGACATAACGCATGGCGAGCTGACCGTGTTTTGCCATACCGTCGATCTCGGTGTTGTCCAGCGTGGCATAGCCTTCACCGTGCGCCACTGCAATCGGCAAGATACTGTCTTGCATGCCTTTGAACAGGATAGACTTGGTACGCTCGACTTTGACGTTGACCGTGCGCGCTTCAAAACGAGCCGACTGATTGGCGATAAAGCGTGGGAAGTTGTCCGCGCCTGGGATGAGGTCCTTTAATTGCGCCATCATCTGACAACCGTTACAGACACCGAGTGAGAAGGTGTCAGGACGGGCGAAGAAGCGCACAAACTGCATGCGCAACTCGTCATGGAACAAAATAGAGTTCGCCCAGCCAGAGCCTGCGCCCAGTACGTCACCGTAGCTAAAGCCACCACAAGCGACCAGACCGTCGAAGTCACGTAGATTGATGCGACCTTCAAGCAAATCGCTCATATGCACGTCAACTGCTTCAAAGCCAGCTTGCGTAAAGCCTGCTGCCATCTCTGACTGACCGTTGACGCCTTGCTCACGCAGGATAGCGACTCTTGGTTTGCTGTTATTAGAATCAGCGCGGCTGTTTAGATACGGTTCTTCAACTTTCTGATTGAGGTCAAAGTTTGGTGCAGCGATCAGACCTTTATGGTTAGTGTCAGCAATCAAGTCATACTCTTGTTGCACGCAAGCTGGATTGTCACGGCGGCGCGCGATTTGATAGCTGACCTGACTCCATTCTTGCTGTAATTCGCTACGGCTAAAGCGTAGAGTATCTTCACCCATATGCAGCGGCGTTTGGATAATTAGGCTGTCTTCCTCAGTGCTTTGACCGACGAGGCTCATCATATCGCTGACGTTAAATTCTTCTGCCAATTGCATTAAAGCGGCGACGTTTTCTGGTAAGACTTGAATCACTGCGCCCAACTCTTCACTGAACAGTTGACCGAGTAGATTCTCGTCGTTCAATGACAGTTTGATGCCTTGACGGCTAGTGAACTGCATCTCTGCAATGGTCGCTAACAGACCACCATCACCGATATCGTGATAGGCGCTGATAATGCCTTGCGCGTTGCCCGCTTGGATAAAGTTAAAGAAGTCGACCAAGTCGCTTGGCTGTGCTAAATCTGGGCAGTCATTACCTAATTGGCTTGCCGTTTGCGCGAGGATAGAGCCGCCTAAGCGTAGTTTGCCTCTAGAGAGGTCAATGCGATAAAACGCGCTATCACCGTTAATGAGTTCAGGCGTTAGGGTTTTTGCCACATCAACAACAGGAGCAAAAGCGGTAATAACTAGACTCATAGGTGAAACCACTGATTTGTCTTGGCTATCCTGCTTAGCATTGCTATCTGTCCAATTGGCGCGCATCGATAGCGAGTCTTTACCAACGGGGATAGCGATACCGAGTGCTGGGCACAGCTCTTCGCCAACGGTATATACCGCGTCGAATAACGCGGCATCTTCCGCATCATCGCCACACGCTGCCATCCAGTTCGCCGACATGGTGATGTCAGATAGCTTAGCGATACGCGCGCCTGCAATGTTGGTAATGGCTTCACCAACAGCAAGACGTGCAGAAGCTTTTGGGCTAATTAGCGCAACAGGCGTACGCTCACCAACACTCATCGCTTCACCCGTCATGACTTGACCGTCAAGCGCAATCAAGCCTGACGCCGTAACGGCGCAATCTGCGACGGGGACTTGGTAACGACCAACATATTGATCACGCACCACCATACCCGTGATAGAGCGGTCACCAATGCTAATGAGGAATGACTTGCTCGCGACGGTAGGATGACGTAATACATCCTTGATAGATTCTTTTAGGTCAAAGTCATTAAGCTCAAGCGGTGGCAACTCGTTCGCTTGTACGTTAAAGCTACGCTGCATCTGCGGCGTACCACCGAGCAATACTTGCATCGGCATATCGACTGGCTGCTCAGGTAGCAATTCGTCATCAACGACGAGCTGACGCACTTCAGTAGCTTCCCCTAAGATGGCATATGGGCAACGCTCACGAGCACAGATGGCATCAAACTGATCTTTGCTTTCAGGACGAATCGCCAATACGTAACGCTCTTGCGCTTCGTTTGACCAAATCGCCATTGGTGACATGCCCGCTTCTAACGACGGAATCTTACGTAGATTGAGCACCGCGCCCATTTCATGGTCATTGACCAGTTCTGGCATGGCATTGGATAGACCGCCTGCCCCGACGTCATGTAATGAGACGATTGGGTTGCCGTCTTTACTGTTGTTGCTTGCATCAATATCGTTACCCGCTAGTGCCCAGCAGCGATCGAGAACCTCTTGACAGCGACGCTCCATCTCAGCGTTATCACGCTGAACTGAGGCAAAGTCTAAACCTTCATCGAGTGAGCCGCTATCGACCGAAGATGCCGCACCGCCACCAAGACCAATTTGCATCGCAGGGCCACCCAGGACGATGAGTAAATCGCCTTGGCGAATCGAATTTTTTTCAATCAGGTTGCGTTTGATATTGCCGTAACCACCTGCCAGCATGATAGGCTTATGATAGCCGCGCATCTCGCTGCCGTCTTTTGCCGCTGAAGTATCCAATTGGAAACTACGGAAATAACCGCAAAGGTTTGGACGACCAAATTCGTTCGAGAAATTGGCTGAGCCGAGTGGCGCTTCAGTCATAATCTCAAGACTGGTTGCCATACGATCCGGCGTACCATAAGCCTGAGTACTCAGTTGACCTGACTGCTCCCATTTTTCAGCAAGCTCTGGAATATGCAAATGAGAAACGTGGAAACCAGTGAGACCTGCTTTGGGTTTACCACCACGGCCTGTTGCACCTTCATCACGAATCTCACCACCAGCACCTGTTGCAGCACCTGCATAAGGGGCAATCGCCGTTGGATGGTTATGGGTTTCGACTTTCATTAAGATATCGATTTCTTCTTGATGAAAATTGTAAGGATGCGCAGAATTAGGATCTTGAGCGTCAGTAGGAATTGAGTAAAAACGCATTCCCTCTGACCCTGCCATTACTGCCGCATTATCTTTATAAGCAGATAAAATGCCTTGTGGATTGGCTTTATAAGTATTCTTAATCATTTGGAACAGTGACTTTGGCTGTACTTCTCCATCGACCGTCCATTCAGCGTTGAAAATCTTGTGACGGCAATGCTCTGAGTTTGCTTGTGCAAACATCATTAGCTCAACGTCCGTTGGATTACGCTTGAGCTCATTGACGTAAGCATTCATCAGATAATCGATATCTTCGCTTGATAACGCAAAGCCGAACTCTGTATTGGCCTCTTCTAACGCTGACTGACCTTGTCCAATCACATCGATATGATTGAGCGACGCTGGTTGCTCATCGTCGAACAGCTTATTCACATCGTTTAAATTATAAACCAAGCTTTGCGTCATACGGTCAAACAATAATTGTTCAGCGGCGGTTGGCAGCTTGTTATTAGTAGTTGCGCTCATTTCGCCGTCTGCTTTTCCATCAATGGTCAACGTATAAACGATGACGCGCTCGACGCGGTTAATCTTAATATCACAGTTATTAAAAATATCGGTCGCTTTACTTGCCCACGGCGAAATCGTACCAAAACGCGGGCCTACGATGACTTGTAATTGGTTGTCTTGCGGGGCGGCAAGTTGGGTATCTTCTTTAATACCAAACAGGTCCAGCGCTTTTTTCTGCTCATCACCTTTTAGTTCTCGTGATAGCACATAAACTTGCTGAGTATTGATGTGGCTGACATTTAGCTCGGTTTTTTGCTGAAACTGACTGATGAGTTGCTGCGTCTGAAAATCGGTAAGAAACGGTTGTCCGGCGATGGTCATCATAAAGGCATAATCCGTAAGATCAAGGCATCTCTGCCATGCAAAGTAAATGGTCCGCGTATTATAACAAGAAGCCCCATAATAAGCAGGTATAAACCGCGATAAATTGCCTGTAGCTCCTATAAATTGAATGCAAATATGTTTTTTATACTAAGCCTTTTTATAGCAGCAAACTTTTGACTTACTTGACACATTTTTTACTTAACACTTGTATACCTTACAAACGCTCACATCGTATTACGGGCAACCTATATAACTGGGCGGGTGCCTATCGTTATTCTACAACCAGCTAATAATTATAACGATTAACGGCGAGAGTCATTCAAAATAACTTGTAATTCAAAACAAGAAGCGCCCCATCAATTTAAAACCATCATAACTTTAATGTAATAAGGATATATTATGAGTAAGCAAGAACATATCGACAAGATTCAAGATGTGATCAAAGACGTAAAATTTGCCATGATGAGCACCGTGAATAGCAAAGGTGATATTCATGCTTGGCCAATGACGACTAGCGAGGCAAGCATCGGTGACAAAGAGATTTGGTTCATCGGTGATAAAAAATCGGACGTGGTAAAAGACATTCAAGACAACCCCAAAATTGGTCTGTCTTATGCTTCTCAAGACGAAAAAGATTATGTCTCTATCAGTGCCAATGCAGAGTTGCCAACTGATAAAGACAAATTAGATGAGCTATGGTCACCAGTTTACAATGCATTCTTTGAGCATGGTAAAGAAGATGAGAACGTGCAGTTAATCAAAGTCGTACCACATGGTGTAGAGTGCTGGTTAAGCGGTAGTTCCACTGTCAATATGTTTAAAATGGCTGCTGCTGCCTTACAAGACGGCAAAACTGCTGAAAATATCGGCGAGCAGTTCTCAGTATCTTTGTAGTAAAAAAATATGCAGTAAAAAAATATCTAGGATAAACCTATAAAGTAATTCAGTAATTTCAAGCGTCAATAAGCATCCGTTTATGGGCGTTTTTTATATAACGAACTTCGATGATACTGTTCAATAAGATGGCCTATAAATACAAAATTACAAACCTTCACAGCGCATTACAGACTGCCTGTATAGTTCTATTAGCTGATTTAGCTATATTAATAACTGGTTATGGATTTATAAGAACTGTCGTTTAAGACAAGTAATGTTCATATAGTTGATTCACTATAGAATAAGCACAGTGCTACTGGGATAAATTTTGTGCAGTCTCTGTCTGCGCAGGCACAGCAAGCAAGGAAAATTTATACCAGTAGCGAGTTGTAATATTTGTATTTATTTTATTTAGGACTGACTATAACGTTTTGATTTATGTTGAAGTAGCTTTTTTAATGACTTTTAAACTCCGAAATTTTAAATAGTAAAGGATAACTATTATGAGTAAACAAGAGCAGATGGATAAACTCCAAGCGATGGTAAACGATATTAAATATACAATGATGACTACTCGTACTCATGAG
Organism: Psychrobacter sp. S1-30-MNA-CIBAN-0213; assembly: GCF_040309845.1. Classification (NCBI taxonomy): domain Bacteria; kingdom Pseudomonadati; phylum Pseudomonadota; class Gammaproteobacteria; order Moraxellales; family Moraxellaceae; genus Psychrobacter; species Psychrobacter sp. S1-30-MNA-CIBAN-0213. Next base: position 304,949 of record NZ_JBEOPE010000001.1, read on the forward strand.
GACCATCTACATTCTTGCCCCATGAATACCACTGAAACCAGTATCGGCGCCAAAGAGATTTGGTTTATCGGTCATAGTCCTTCTGAGACGGTCGATAATATTAAGAAAAACCCAGAAGTGAATTTGGCTTATGTCAGTCAAGATGATAAAAACTATTTATCTATCACTGGCAAAGCTGAGTTGGTAGAGGATAAAGAAAAACTTGATGAGCTGTGGTCGGTGCTGTACAACGCCTATTTTGAACAAGGCAAAGAAGATCCTAAAGTTCAGCTGATTAAAGTCGTCCCTCATGGTGCTGAATACTGGGCTAACGGTAATGCCATTGCTAGTGCCTTTAAAATGACAGCCGCTGCGGTAACAGATACCGCTATTGAGAAAAGCTTAGGTGAGAATTTTTCGATAGAGCTGTAATGTCTTAACAGTTAAGTGTGATAAATAAAAAAACGCCAGTGCCTAGATGCGCCTGGCGTTTTTGTTTGTCTAAGTTTTATTCGAAAAGTAGCAATACTATGGGTTTAACCGCGAATTTAACCGCTCTGTTTAAGATAAGGCCATGCTGCCTTTAGATAAATGAACATTGACCATAAGGTTAAAATCACCGCTGCGACCATCAGACCATAACCAATAAGCTCAAGTGATTCCCAGTTTAATAAGAGCACCGTAATAGCTATCATCTGAAAGGTTGTTTTGAGCTTGCCAACGTAGGATACTGCCACACTGGTGCTTTTGCCCAGCTCTGCCATCCATTCACGTAATGCTGATACTGCAATCTCACGCGAGATAATCACAATTGCTGCTATTGCCATAATAATATTGGGATGCCATTGCACTAAGATAATAAGTGCTGCTGCGACCATCAGCTTATCAGCGACGGGATCTAAAAAACGCCCAAATGCTGACATTACGTTGAGCTTACGGGCAAAATAGCCATCAAGCCAATCGGTAATAGCGGCAATAATAAAGACGGCCGTCAATAGCAAATGTCGCAATAAGCTATCGCTGAACTCACTCATCCCTACCTGTGCGATGACGTTATTTGAAATCGCAGGCATGCCAATACCCATGGCTGGGGGCCAATAGGCAATCGCTACAAATAATGGAATCATCAAAATACGCGCAATAGTAAGATTATTGGGTAAATTAAAAATACTTTTATTATTTTGCGGCTGTAGCGGTTTTTGCGTATGCAGTTGTGTGCTTTCGGTCATGGCAAGCCTAGTTTGATATAGACATAAGAATGGTTGCTAGCTTAGCATTTTTCGCCCTTCTCGTCATGCCATCTTCTGCAAGTTAATAAATACTAACCAATTATCTAATTATTTTTCAAATGACTCGAAATTATTCTGAATAGAAAATTCTAAGCATGTTCATCGCGATATAAAACTGTTTCAAAGTATGACATTGTATCAAAACCCTCTTAAACGTAATGTCATGTAACTGAAGTAACAAAAAACACTTAGCTTCCGCTATTATGAATATATTACGAAAACAGTTGTACACTCAGGTTTATAAATGAAAGCTGTACCAAAGTTCTAATAACAATAATAAACAAAGACTGTATCTGTAGCCTATCTACATCGCCAGTTTTCCTCAGCCCACAGTTTCCTCTGTGGGTCTTTTTTTGTCCTAAAATTCTGTTAGCTGATATCATAGCATGATAATTTTCTTGTCAATCTAGCAGTTATTTTTCAAAGTTTATATCAATCTATAAGCTGCCTCTAACTTTCTTTTCCAAGAAAGGAAAATAAAGACATGAGCAAAGCCTCCTGATTCATACCCTCCCCTATAAATACAATATCTCCAGGCCTAGAGTCGCCTTTCTCAGACGGCAGAATCTCCGGCTGTTGCATGACCTTACGTACAGATTGTAGTAATAGCGCACCTTCGTCTGTCTGTAAAACGCCTTTGACTCGTAGAATCGTATCACCCCGAGCGTGCAACAACGCCGATAGCCAAACGGTAAATTCGACCCAGTCTACTTCTTTGGGAATCGGCAGCGAAACCACAGTCGTTGGTGTTCCCATATTAACGAGAGTCGATTCGTAGATTTCAGTAGGTGGAGGGAGTTGCGGAACAGAGCTTTCGACACCGAATGCGGATAATGAAATTGGTGCGGCTGGATTGATTTTGCTGATGGTTGAAACGAGGTTGGATAAAGACTGCTCGGATACTTCCTCTGATTTTGCAATCACAACGCGATCAGCCGACAAGATTTGCTGACGACATAAAGCGTCAGTCTTTAGTGCCACGTGGAAATGTAGCGCATCAGCCATAATGATGATTTCTTTGAGCGCAAAATGGTACACCAGAATGGGATGTTCTTTGATAGCGACTATAATTTCTTCGGGATCAGCTAAGCCACTGGTTTCTATTATAAGCGTGTCTGGCTGAGCAGTAGTCAAACCGATTGATCGTCCTTTTGTTCGAGACTCGGCAACATCAAGTAGTGCTGATATTAATTCTTCTTTGCCTTTTGGGGTGCCCGCGGTTCCGGTCAGCACTTTGACACTCATCGCCTCACCCAACAGCAAGTCGTCAACAGGTTGCTGAGCTGCTTCTTGGGTAAAAACTTGCGCACGACCAAACGTCTTAGTAAAAAGCGCATGACGCAGCCATGTGGTCTTACCTGAACCCAGATAGCCACTTAGTAGAACCATATCGAGACGGTTGTCTTGAAATATTTGCATTAAACTCAAGCCATTGAATGCGTTGTTAAGGGGTCGATTGCAAAACCTTGACGGCGTTCTACTTCAGCCCACAGCTCGGTTAAGTTGTTGACCATGACGCGAGCACCACCTGGACATATCAGCTGAATCTGCGGGATTACCCCATCCGCATAAACTGAGAACCCATAAGGTTTCAGCACGCGCTTTAGTATTGATATCCGATGAAACATTGCTCTGAGGCGGATACCACCCTTTTGGGCACCTGCTTCTGTCCAATGTCCTGGGGCAGCTGGGTTGCCACACGCATTACACATCGCTATTCTCCTTATTACTGACTTTGGCGACAATATTGCTAACGTCGCCAAAGTCAACGTTAAAAACCACTACTTTTAAATGCTATTAAATAACTTCCGGACGCTTACCACCTTCAAACGGGAAGCGCTTGCGGAAATCTTCAGCGATATCTTCAAATGGCATCCAAACCACACCTTCATGACTGTTGATATAGTCGATTAAACGCTCGAGCATCAGCAGTACTTGCGGACGCCCTGACACATCAGGGTGAATGGTGAACGGATATACTGCATAGTCCATATTGCGATAAACCCAATCGAACTGATCACGCCACATCTCTTCGATATCGCGTGGATTGACGAAACCATGACTGTTGGGGACGTTTTTCATAAACATCATCGGTGGCAAATCATCCATATACCAGTTGGCGCCAATCTCGACCAGATCAATCTCGTCGCCATGGGTCATGGGATGCATCCATTCTTCTGCTGTTTTAGAGTAGTCGATGAGATTCCATTTATCACCCACCCGAGCATAAAACGGCTGGAAGTCGCGGTAGCCTTGGCTATGATCATATTTGAAATCGTATTTGGCTAAGATCTCAGGGGTCGCGGCTGACATCTCCCACCACGGTGCCACGTAACCACGCGGGCTTTGACCCGTCAGCTTGGTAATCAGCTCAACTGATTTCTCCATGACCGCTTCTTCTTGAGCGCGGGTCATGGCAATGGGGTTTTCATGTAAGTAGCCATGTGCGCCGACTTCGTGACCATGATCGACGATCATTTTGGCAATGTCAGGGAAGGTTTCGAGGCTATGACCGGGGATAAAAAATGAGGTGCGTAGATCGTATTTTTTAAACAGGCGCAATAAGCGCGGCACGCCAACTTCAGAGGCCCAGACACCGCGCTGGATATCCGATGGGCTTTCACCGCCGCCATATGAGCCGATTTGTCCGGCCACTGAATCAACGTCTGTGCCGAATCCACATATGATAGTTTTAGACATATTTCATTCCCTTGATATTTTTAGTTTGGTTTGGTTTTATTCCTTTGGGGTTTTAGCTCTGTTTTACTCCTTCGTTAGATGGTTATGATAAGTTTTGGGTTAATAAACTTTCGATAGAAAGTGCCGCCGCTAGTAGATCGCTTTCTCGGCCACCAGACATCGATAGCAAAATACTGGTAGGCATCTGGTTTTCATCTATGCCATTTGGTAAGGCAACGCCGCACCAGTCCAGAAAGTTACCAAGCGCAGTGTTGCGCAGCATTAACGCATTGGTATAGATATATAGCTCATCGTCTTGCTCAAGTGGTTTAAGTTCGGGCGCAGTAATAGGCGTAGTCGGGAATAGAACAATTTGATCGCCTAACAGTTGGCGATTTTGCTGAATCAATCTGGCGCGCGCTCTTAAAATAACAAGCAAGTCACGAGCAGACATATCTCCAGCATCAAGAATGCGATCAAGAACCCGTGGATCCATTTGCGCCGCACGCTCAGAATGCACCAGATCCCAGTGTAGATCTAATGCTTCTGGCCCAACTAGGTAGCCGTGTTCCCGAGCAAGCGTGCCTATTTCGTCAAACTCGCTGCATATTCCGCGAGTGACCGTAGCGCCTGCCAGCTCAAGCGCGCGAGCAGCTGCTTCAAAATTCTGAATCACAGCTTCTTGCGCACCTTTAAAAACAACATTGGTAGGAATAAAGAAGTTGAGTTGATTGATAGGTGTTGGCTTGGGCGTTGCGACCGCTCGGCCGTTTAGAATTTCTGCCACACCGATGCAGCTTTTTAGATCAGCAGCAAGCGGACCAAAGGTGTCCAACGTTGGAGAAAGTGGAAACGTACCCCCTTTTGGAAACACGGCGCTAGAACCTTTATAGCCGACTATGCCATTTAGCCCAGCTGGAATACGTATCGATCCCCCAGTATCACTGCCGATGGCCAGTGGCACTAGTCCGCGGGCGACAGCAACCCCGCAGCCAGAAGACGAGCCGCCAGGAATACGATCAGGGCCCGTACCATTTGGGTTTTTAGGAGTGCCAAAATGTGGATTGAGACCAAGGCCTGAATAAGCAAATTCAGTCATATTAAGACAGCCAATGGATACAAGGCCAGCTCGAGTGGCATTGGCAACCACATCAGCATCACGAGTCGCAGGTGCGTTGGATTTAAGCACCACTGACCCTGCGGTGGTCACCCGACCTTCTATATCAAAAAGGTCTTTCCATGCAATAGGAATACCATCCCACGCACTAAGTGGATTGCCTTCGCGGCGGCGTTGTCTAGAAGCATAGGCTTCTTTTAGCGCTCGTTCTTCGAGCAATTCTGTGAAAATAGCGGGATCAGAAGCTCGGATGTTTGCAAAAGTCTCTTCAACAAGCTCAACCGGACAAAGGCTGCCTTTTTCGAGGCGGGTTGCCATGTCTACCGCTGAGACAGATTCTTTGGTAATTTCACTCACAATCCGTTTGTCCACAATGCACTCCATGTTATTGATTTTTTTGAGATTGTATTACTAACCATAGGTCAAAAAAAGAAGATAGTCAATTGACATTGTTTAGCAAAATAATGCGATTCGATAATAAAAATTCTGTATTGATTAGTCTTGAAGAAGTTATTTTTTAATTGGGTTGGTCACCATATTTATAGAGTTAGCAAACGTTGATGTTCGGCTACTATCAATTATTTTTTAACTTTAAATGGCTCCGAAAATTGAAGTATTAAAAAACCAACTACAGACAAGATGATAGCTATCTCGTAACGACCGTAAGCAACAGAGATACCGATAGCACCGGTATTCCATAAGCTGGCTGCCGTTGCTGTCCCTTTTGAGCCTTTCTCATTTTTAAAAATAGCACCACCACCGATAAAGCCCATACCAGTAATGATGGCGTACATGATTCTCGCTTCACCAGTGGCATCGTAAATATCCATACCCACCAACATAAACGCACACGAGGCAATAGTTACCAATGGAAAGGTTCTAAGCCCTGCGCCGTTATCTTTCATCTCACGATTAAGCGCAATGGGCAGTGATAATATAAAGGCAATACTCAGTTGAAAAAAATGGTATCCCATTAAGTCTAAATCTAAATCGAATCCAAACATGGTTTACTACCCTCCCTTTTTAGAGAAAACGCATTTAAACTCTAACAATGGGTGCATTGGATATTTTACTATCTACGTGATTAGAATAGTATTTGCATTTTAGGAGGCGCAAAGTACTTTTACCGTCTCTTTTGCCACCTGATAGCAGCTCTCGATATTGCCTTGCCCGCACCAATCACCACTGGCGATCCATTGATGTTGGGTATCGATCAATATTCCTAACGCCTCATTAGTGCTTCTATTTTTCACATCAATCACTGTCGCTGCATAACGCCAACGATGGCAATCTATTTGACTGGGTGCATAACCCTCATGCCAATTTAGTGCTTGCTGTGCGGCTGCTAACAATTGCGCTTTAACCGTTTCAATATCATCATCGACGTGCACTTCGGACCAGTCGTTGCGCGTGTGAATAGTGACACTTGGAAGTAGGTCATCATGAGCAGGCTTTTGATGCTCAATAAATATTCTATCGAGTATTGAGTCATTTATATAAGCCACATCCCATGCTGATTGAATGTCATTACTGAACGTTTTTGGTAATTGCTCTAAGTTATCCCAGCCTAACATAAGCGTATAGCAAGCCAGCATTTCTGGTTCGATAATTTTGGCTTGCTTCGTAAAGCCACTGTCTGCCATCAGCTCTACTGCCTGACCGTTTGGCGCAGTACAAATAACCCAATCAAACCAGCCCAGACTGCTGCCAGTTTCATCAAACAGCTCAGTTTTTGTAGCTTTATTATCTTGTGCGCTATTCGTTTGCGCTTTATTAATTGGAGCAACACGGGTCTTAAATTTTATAGTTGTATGCTGTAAATCATCAGCCAATGCGCGACCCCAACTGGTCATTTTAGGGGTGCTAATATAACGCGCGTGATTGGTGTCCCATTGCTCTTTTCTCTCTACATTAGGTGAATGAGCATTTTGAGAATTGGCATTGGTTGGCGTCAAATTAACCACTTGAGCGCACCACGGTTGCAGTAATTCTGAATCTAGCCAAGGCGCGATAAATTGCTTAAAGCTGGAAGTTTTTGCCGTAAAAAACTGCGCCCCGAATGCCCATTGCCAGTTTTTATTGGTATTGCTATCGGTGAGATAGCGCGTAGCTAGGCGACCAACGCTACGTGATTTTTCAAAGATAGTAATTTGCAGTGCTGAAGAATTAACAGAAGGTTTAGTTTGTTGCTTAAGAAAGGCGCGTTCTAACAATGTCGCCGTAAATAGACCTGTCAAACCACCACCAATGATGGCTACTTTCGGCGCAGTGTTCAGATCGGTGTTCAGGCCATTATTCAAGGTAGCCTGATTGTCATGGTTAGTTTGCTTTGAGCTATTATCAGTAAACTTATCAGTAGCTGGCAAAATATGGTCAGTCATAGGTACAGTAGGCCTTAGTAGAGATTGAGCAATAATTAAAAAAAGCTTATTGGACGAAAGTGTTGAGCACAAACATTAAACAAAAAGCATGATTTCTATTTTGTTTAGCAGCACTTATATTAATGAGTAGCACTTATATTAAAAAGCCATGCTGTTCTAAATAGCATGGCTTCTGTGACGATTAATAGTTAGCCATTGCAGACAGTGGCGCTAGTGGTTATTTGCTAGCAACGCTTGGCCTCACGTTCAGCTTTGACCACTTCGATAATCTTATTAATAACCGAACTATCAGCAAGGGTGGATAGATCGCCTAGTCCGACATACTGCCCTGCAGCAAGGTTACGCAATATTCGACGCATAATCTTACCAGAACGCGTTTTTGGTAACGCCTCAACGATATAGATAGCATCTAAGTTAGCAATTGGGCCAATCTCAGTGCGCACATGACGATTTAGCTCGGCTTTTAGCTGATCGCTGGCGACCTCGCCCATACTGAGAATAATAAAGGCTGCAATGCCCACACCGCGAATCTCGTGGGGCATACCAACGACGGCTGCTTCGACAGTAGAAGGATGCGCATCTACTGCACTTTCAACTTCTGCAGTACCTAAACGGTGCCCTGAAACATTGAGGACATCATCGACACGACCAGTAATCCAATAGTGCCCATCTTCATCGCGTTGTACCCCATCACCAGTAAAGTAATAGCCCGGATACTCAGTAAAGTAGGTCTCCAAAAAGCGCTCATGGTCATTATAAATAGTACGCATCTGTCCCGGCCAGCTATTACTAATAGCGAGATTGCCCTCAGCGGGACCTTCGAGTGCGGTGCCATCGGTATCGATAACTTGCGGTATGATGCCATATAGAGGGTTCATCGCGGCACCCGGTTTAAGCGCTACCGTACCTGGTATTGGGGCGAGCAAGATACCACCCGTTTCAGTCTGCCACCATGTATCTACGATTGGGCAACGACCACCGCCAACGACATCATAATACCAATCCCACGCCTCAGGGTTAATGGGTTCTCCAACGGTACCGAGCAAGCGTAGACTTGAGCGATTAGACTCACGGACAAAGGTATCGCCTTCTTTCATCATCGAGCGGATAGCAGTCGGTGCCGTATATAAAACCGTAATTTTATGCTTATCGATAATATGACCAATCCGCGCCCATGTTGGATATTCAGGCACGCCCTCAAACATTACCGTCGTCGTGCCACTGGCAAGCGGCCCATAAGTGGAATAAGTATGACCGGTCACCCAGCCGACATCCGCTGTACACCAATAGACATCATCGTCTTTGATATCGAAGACATCGCGAAAGGTTGATAGCGCATAAGTGATATAACCGCCAGTTGTATGCAGTACGCCTTTTGGCTTTCCGGTCGAACCAGAGGTATATAACAAAAATAATGGATCTTCGGCATTCATGACTTCAGGCTCGCACTGCTCTTGCTCGCCAGCGATTAAAGAGTGATACCAAACATCACGGCGACCACTCATTGGGATCGAACTACCCGTCCGATGCACGACAATGACTTTTTCAACGCTATCAGTGCCATCCATATCGAGCGCACGATCGACATTGACTTTAAGGGGCGTATGCTTATTACCGCGTAGACCTTCATCAGCCGTAATCACGATTTTGGATTGGCTATCAACGATACGGTTACCTAAGCTCTCAGCAGAAAAACCACCAAACACGACCGAATGCACCGCACCGATACGCGTACATGCCAGCATCGCTATCATCGCTTCAGGTATCATTGGCATATATAAGGTAACGCGATCGCCTTTTTTGACCCCAAGCTTGCGCATAGCATTACCTAAGCGACAAACATCAGCGTGCAACTCTTTAAAGGAGATAATCTTGTGTAAAGAAGGATGATCCCCTTCCCAAATAATAGCAGGCTTATAGGGGTTAGTTTTAAGGTGTCGATCGAGGCAGTTTACTGAGATATTTAGCTCACCATCCTCGTACCATTTAATACGAAAGTCGTCCAAATCATAACTGACGTTGCTAATGATAGTCGGCTTTTTTATCCAATCAATCAGCTCGGCACGCTCGGCCCAAAATGCATCAGTGGCCTCAGGTGATTCAACAGATCGTTTGTAGTCGTGAGCGTACTGCTCGGCGGTGGTATTGGCAGCGGCGATAAATTCAGCCGTAATAGGAAAAGATTTCTGAGTCATAAAATATTCCTTTTTTAATTATTATTGTCTGCATAAAATATCGAAAATAAAAGATATTGAGAATAAAAAATACCGAGAATAAAAGAAAAAACTATCTAATAGACTGACTGAAACTGAAGCGATAACATTACTATCAGACAGTGATAATCGGCAGCTAGTCAGTAACGACGGTGGTTGCAGACAACAGGCTATCATCTTCCATAATGAGTGACGCCTTGATTCTAGTTTGACAAATAAGGAGAAGTGATGCAAGACACCAACTACTAATTACAACAATTCCAATGTACAGCTGTTTACTTATGTATTTATACGCTCTATTACTTTTGCAGAGCAAAAATTTGATAAGCATTTAACCCTTGTAACCCTAGGTTAAATATGGACAATAGCCACACCAAATACATTTTTTTAAATGATATTTATATCAGCATATTCCTATAGTCGATACTAAATAAAATGGATACACGATAGTATGACGTGGTATTGGGACAAATTTTCTTGCTTGCTGTGCCTACGCCGACAGAGGCTACAAAAAACTTGTCCCAATACCACTGTATCTTTTTTATGTTGATCTGACTATATCATTGCTTCTACCTTATTTTTACGTTTGTTTAAAAGCAGCGCTTTATGGACCAAAACCGCCATGGACAATAACTCTCATTACGATGTCATCATTATTGGTGCAGGTGCCTCAGGGCTATACTGCGCGCTCACCGCTGGTCGTCGAGGCCGTCGCGTATTGGTGCTTGATCATGCCAATAAAGTCGGCAAGAAAATCCTGATGTCGGGCGGTGGACGCTGTAACTTTACCAATTACTTCGTCGAGCCTGAGCACTTTATCAGTGCCAACCCGCATTTTTGTAAGTCAGCACTGAGCCGCTATCCCAGCTGGGAATTCATTGGCATGGTTGAACAGCATAAAATTGCTTATCATGAGCGTGAGCACGGTCAGCTGTTTTGCGATGATTCAGCACAAGATATCTTAACCATGCTACTTGATGAATGCGCCGCAGTAGGTGTGCAGATACGCATTAATACGCAGATTGATAAAGTCGATGTTAACGATGCTAATGCGAACAAGAATAGCGCGCGCTTTGAGTTATTGACCACCAAAAAACTCAGTAAAAAAGATATTGCCAATGACGTTAAACCCTCGCAAACCAAATACAGCTGTGAATCGTTAGTCGTTGCGACTGGTGGCTTATCTATTCCAACAATGGGTGCGAGTGGTCTTGGCTACGAGCTAGCGCAGCAGTTTGGGCATCAGCTTATGTCCACCGATGCCAGCCTTGTTCCCTTTACTTTCACTGATAAGACGGGTGAGCTCATCCGTGCTTTGTCTGGCATTAGCCTGCCGGTGATTGCCAGTAACGAGCGCATCTCGTTTAAGCTGCCGCTCCTATTTACCCATCGCGGTCTATCTGGTCCTGCCATGCTCCAGCTGTCCAATTATTGGCAGACGGGCGAATACATCAGTATTAATTTGCTGCCTGATACCGATATCACCACCCTCCTACTCTCTCATAAAAAGTCACACCCCAAGCAGCTTATCCGTACCGTCTTGGCTGATTATACGGACAACGCTCTACCCAAAAAGCTACTTGTGGCCCTACAAACGACACTGTGGGACGATATCAAAGACAAAGAGCTTGCCAATATTAAAGATGAGCGCCTAGGCGAGCTTGGGGCTACTATTAATGGTTGGCAACTCAAACCCTCTGGCACTGAAGGTTATCGTACAGCTGAGGTTACGCGCGGCGGCGTAAAAACCGATGAGGTGTCTTCAAAAACGATGCAGAGCAACTTTCAGGACGGTCTATACTTTATCGGTGAGGTGCTCGATGTCACTGGCTGGCTTGGCGGCTATAACTTCCAATGGGCTTGGGCAAGCGGCTTTGTCTGCGGTGAAGTGGTTTAATTAGTATAGTCAGTTCGAAATAAAATCGATACGTTAATCGCCACGTGCGACTGGTATAAATTTTCCTTGCTTGCTGCTATCACAGAGGCTACGAAAAATTCATCCCAGTCGCACTGTATCGGTTTTAAGGTAAACCCATTATAAGAAGTGATTTAAGCAGAAACAGCGCTTAACCTTGAGTTGATTTTGATTATAGCTTCTTAATGACAGCCTCTTGATAATTGTGTAGATATACACCATATATTACTTCATAGATGTAGATATTATTAATAGTAGTTAGTCTAATAATACTTCAAATAAATAAAATTACGAGGTGAAATATGCGTCAAATTAAACACATTCACGGCGATAAACCTTCGCATTGGGTTGGTGACGGTTTTTATGTGAAGCCCTTTATCAACTACTCTAACAGCACCCCTGACTTTAATTACGCTCATAGCGATCCGTTTTTGATGCTGGATTACAGCGAACCAATGAATTTTGCGCCCAATCCAAATTATGAGACCCAGCCACATGGTGTCGGTCAGCATCCGCACAAAGGGTTTGAAACGGTAACCATTGCTTATGAAGGCGAGATTAGCCATGCGGACTCAACTGGTGGTCGCGGTGATATCCTAAAAGGTGATGTGCAATGGATGACCGCAGGACGCGGTATCATTCATGAAGAATTTCACTCACCAAATTTTGGAAAGAATGGCGGCGTCTTTAGTATGGTGCAATTGTGGGTCAATCTACCCAAAAAAGACAAGCTAACTGATGCTAAATATCAGACGCTTAAACGTGATGAGATGGCAGTCGTTCAGTTAACCGACAGCAATGATAGTGCGATTGGTAAAGCGGCTATTATCGCAGGTGAGTTGCAAGGGGAAGCCGGTATTGCCTCTACCTTTACGCCAATCAACTTATGGGATATTGAGCTTGATAGCGAAGGATCAACGATGCTACAAGTGCCGAACACCCATAATGTTATGATATTGGTGCAACAAGGTAAGCTACTCATCAACGATACTCTGGTTGACGCGGGCAAGCTGGTTCAGTTTGCTGAGCCTACTGGAATAGACGCTAAAGATGAGCAGAATACTATTAATACAAGTAGCATCAATACAAGTACTACCGATACCATTACGTTAACTTATCAAGTGGACGGCAACGACTCTGTACCTGCTAAGCTGTTACTTATGAGCGGTGAACCTATTGGCGAGCCAGTAGCAGGTTATGGTCCATTCGTCATGAACACCCAAGATGAGATTCAACAAACCTTCCGTGATTATCAAACAGGTAACTTTGGCTAATAACTAAAACGTTTAACCATTAATACAAGCTCAAAAAGAGCCGCCTTACTGTCATAGTAAGGCGGCTCTTTATTGTCTTAACATTTAAAAATAAGCGTACACTTATGCTTGTTTTTGATCCAAATACGGATAATCGGTATAGCCTTCAGCGCCGCCACCGTAGAAACTCTCTGGATGCTGCTCATTGAGCGGAGCATCTTGACGGATACGTTCTGCCAAATCAGGATTGGCGATAAAATCACGACCAAAGGCGGCTGCATCGATATACCCTTTGCGTACGTTTCTTTCTGCTTTTTCGGCAGTATAACCACCTGCGGCGATAATCGTATTGTCAAAGGCATCACGAATACGCTGACGGAAACCATCGTTATATGGCGTACCACCTGCCCAATCAGGCTCAGAGAGATGGAGATACATCAAACCGCGTTTGTTAATCTGTTCAACCAGCCAGATGTTATCATCTTCATCGTAGCCTGCTTCTACTGCGTTAAATGTTCCTTGTGGCGAGAGTCTGACACCGACATGATCGTTATCCCACTCTGCAACACATGCGTCAATGATATCTAAAGTCAAGCGCGCGCGGTTCTCACGACTGCCGCCGTACTCGTCATCACGCTTGTTGGTTTGCTCAACCCAGAATTGATGCAATAGATAGCCATGTGCACCATGAACCTCTACGCCATCAAAGCCTGCTTCGCGTGCCGTCTTAGTAGCATGAGCAAAATCAGCGATAACTTGCTTGATTTCATCAGCGGTGGCTGGGCGTGGTGGCGTCGTTTCAACGCGAATCGCTTTATTATCGCTATCACGTAAAGAGGTGCGAGCGCCAACTTCGACACCTGATGCCGAGATAGGGGCTTTACCATCAGGTTGTACGCTATCATGCGACACAAGACCGGTATGCCATAGCTGTACGACGATCTTGCCACCTTTAGCATGGACATTATCGACGATGGCTTTCCACGCGGTCATTTGATCTTTAGTATGGATACCAGGCGCGCCTGCATAGCCTTTTGCTTGAAAAGAGACTTGCGTCGCCTCTGCGATGACCAAGCCTGCTCCTGCCGCACGCTGCGAATAGTATTCGCCTGCCAATGCAGTCGGTACATCGCCGGGCTCAACAGCGCGCAGACGAGTTAGTGGTGCCATAATAATACGGTTTTTTAGGGTTTGAGTGCCCATTTTTACTGGTTCAAATAAATTATCGTAAGCCATGGTATGCCTTGTTTGTTGTTATAAAAAATATGGGTAAAAGTGGTATTCATAACTATAAAGTAATTTACTGATAACTATGAAATCTTTATGAGTCATTAGGTCAACAAAATGTATGTTTGCTTAGTCAATAAGTAAGTGCCTGTTGAATAAGTATCTATCAAATAAGAACCTGTCGAATAAGAAACTATATTCAAATAAATACCTATCAAATAAGAAGCTATATTGAACGACCGTTCTCTTTATAGGGGATATCTACTATTATTCAAGCAAGCTTTACAAACAAAAACACCTTTCCACATTTATCTAATTCTTAAAGAGGGCTACATTGGCTATCTCAAAAGACTATAAAAGAGTAGAATAATCATAAGTAAACAATAGTTCTTTATTGAACTATTAGATTTCATATTTAAACCAATGTTTTGCATATTTAATAGGCAAAAGACTTTTTCAAAAAACTAAGATTAGTACTCTATTGAGTACTGAAAGGATGCAGTCTGTGCAAATGAACAAAACAACACTCATCATAGGTGCAAGCTTATTGCTTGGCATCACTGCTTGTCAGCCCCCTTCAGATAAAAACGATTCATCAGATACGACTTCAACGTCAGCACAATCTGTAGAGTCACCAAGTACCCAACCTCTCGTGGAAGCAAAAACGCCAAAAGCACTCACTAAAGCATTGGTAAAGTTATCTGAAAAAACATTAAAAGAGCAGCTCATTTGTACCAAGCTCGATGACACGATAAATGCTATTGATAATAAGAGTGAAATCGAAGATATTCATACAGTTCAGCGCCAAATAGATGCTTGCTTGCCAGTGGCTGACAACGCTGAGATACTGCGATGGCTAGAATACTACCAAGCGATGTATGGACGTTTTTTGAGTGCTGATAGCTCTATGGATGATGAAGCATTCTTCACCGTAATGGAAAATGTTGAACAAGATGGAAAATTGACGGTAGCACAATTAAAGCAGGTCAATCCTCGTATCCGATACCTTATTAGTTTGGTAAGGAGCAGAGCTGACGTTAGTGTACGATATATGGGCGAAGGTCATTTTGAATTTCATCACGACCTTTCGTCAATGGCTGATATGTTCACCCCCTATCTATCAGATGACCAAAGTGAATTTATCCAGCGCATGGCGCAAGACAACCAAGAGATATTCTGGTTTGATCCTGCGATTGCCATATCTTTTGAAGAACTGGTTGAACGTGCTATATTTTGGGAAGATTTTATAAGCCGCTATCCACAGAGTAGCTTCTATGATGATGCTAACGCTTTGCTGGATACGTACCGCTATCTACTCTTTTTTGGTTCAGAGAACATTCAATGGATTGATGACGATATACGAAAATTCTATCTCTTAAAAGATGAACGCTTGATGATGCAACTGGCCAAGCGTACTGACAGTCAACTGGCTGAAGATGTGCAAAAACTTTTGGTATTTATGGAGCAGTCAGATAGCGAACGTCATCAGTTATACCCTGTACCTGATAAAGATGAAAACGGTCATAAAATAAATGAATGGGAAGTGACGCATTATCAATTAAATAAAGCGTTAGACATACCTTCGCTGCGTGATACAGTTAAAGATAGAAACTGTTTGCATGGCGTCACTTGTGTAGTCGAGACTGGGCAATAATTACACTGCTCAAATATCGATAAACAGAACATTCATGTAAAAAAACTTATGCAAAAAAACACTTAAGGAACCTAATGCGTATTGCCGTTTTTTGTGGATCAAGACAAGGATCAGATCCAAAGCATGTAGAAAAAACAATTGAGTTGGCTCAAGTAATGGCAATCAAGAAGCTGAATATCGTCTACGGAGGCGGTAAGATCGGGCTGATGGGTACACTGGCCGATACAGCCATCGCTGCTGGTGTGCATATCATCGGCGTTATTCCAGATCATTTAGCAGATAAGGAGCTGGCTCATACTGGAGTCAACGAGCTTATTTTGGTAAAAAGTATGCATGATCGCAAAACCATTATGGCAAATCTTGCCGATGGTTTTATCGCTCTACCGGGAGGTCCTGGAACATTAGAGGAAATTTCGGAAGTTTGGACTTGGGGCCAGTTAGGACTGCACAATAAACCTTGTGGCTTCCTAAATGTGAACGGTTATTTTGATGGCCTATTTACCTTTTTTGAGACCATGGTGACCAGTGGTTTTATGAAGCAAGAGTATCTGGATATGCTGATAATATCAGACGATATCATAGAACTCTTTGATAAAATGGCAGCTTATACGCCACCTAAACCTAAATGGACAACTTAACGCTAAGTAAAAACAGTCTAACGCTCCATAACTAAACCGTCTTTTTCCTAAATATAATTAATGACAAGTTCAAAGACAAATACGTACCAACCAATATCACTATTGAGCCAATAATCGCGCCCAAATCTAACGCTTCACCCAGCAATACATAACCAAAGAATATCGCAAAAATTGGAATGACTAAGGTAATACTCGTAGCTCGCATTGGACCAATATTTTTAATAAGCTGGTTCATAAAGATTAGTGCGATTGCCGTCGAAAATACCCCGATACAGATGACAGATACCCAAGCTTGTAGACTAATGCTCTTACCATACGGAAACGCATACAGGCCAATAGGTAGCATGACCATGCTCGCAATAATGGTCGAGCCAGCAGTGATAGCAATCGGTGATAAGCCTTGCAAATAATTTTTGGTAATATTTGCCCCGGTCGCATAACCGACGCAGCCCAATAGAGCATAGCCCATCGGCAATAATCCCGCCATCAGACTTGAGTCTTGATCACTACCAGCAAACAAGCTTTCACTCATCAAAATGACGACACCTACAAGACCGATAAACAAGCCAAGGATTTGTTTTCTTGAGAGCTTATCATTAAAAAACGTACTGGCGATAAAGCCACTCATCATAGGTACAGAGGCATTCAGCACCGCTAATACACCGGCGTTCACTGTCTGTGCTGAGAATGAAAACAGCACAAATGGAATGGCAGTAGAGAATAGACCAACAACGGTCAGTAGCTTCCAGTTTTCGCGAATGCCGCGTCGATTTTCTGAGCTGAGCAAAACGAAAACCAGCATGGTCAACCCTGCAAATAACACCCGTAGGCTTGCAAATGCTATCGAGCCAAACTCAGGCACACCGACGCGATAAAATATAAAAGACAGCGACCACATAAAAGAGAGGGTAAAAAAGATGATGAGGTCGCGTTTAGTCACTGGTTAATCCTATTAAGCGTTTAGACTACATTTTCTATAGTCAATCCACTATAAAAGTGTGACAGCGTTAACCTCGATTGAAGTATTAGATATACATCTGCACTCGGTTGCCTTGTACCACTTTTAAATTGAACCGACTATAAGTTTTGAAGAATGCTAAGTCGTAAAAAGTTATATTATTAAAAACATTATGTCGTTAAAAACGCCACGATGATAACTTTTTAATCGCTTGATAGGTGCTGTTTTATGTATTTGTCGGTAATTAATTATTTATAACTTTACTTTATCCAAGATAAAATCAATATCCTTGTCGCCGCGCCCTGATAAATTAACCAAAATCGTCTCATCAGGTGACATATCTTTGGCAACTCTCATCGCATAGGCAATGGCATGGGCGGTTTCCAAAGCGGGAATGATACCTTCTAATCGTGATAGCGCCATAAAGGCCTCTAGACACTCTGCATCTGTCGCCGACTCATAAGTCGCCAGCTGCATATCACGTAACAGCGAATGCTGCGGGCCAACGCCGGGATAGTCCAAACCAGAGGCAATCGAGTGTACGGGGGCTGGCTCGCCATCCTTATCGAGTAGCACATAGCACTTAAAGCCATGAATCTCACCTTTCACACCCAATGTCATCGTTGCAGCATGATTGGGCGTATCTAAACCCTCTCCAGCTGGCTCCACTCCTACTTTTTCAACGCTCTCATCGCCCAAAAAGCCACTGAATATACCGATAGCATTAGAGCCACCACCGACGCAGGCGACCACTTTATTAGGCAATTTACCAGTGGTATCTAAAAATTGTACGCGGGCTTCACGTCCAACGACTGATTGGAAATAGCTGACAATCTCAGGATATGGTGCAGGGCCCAAAGCTGAGCCAATGGCGAACATACTGCTATCAAGCTCATTAAGATAGGTCTCAAAGGCGCTGTCGACCGCTTCTTTTAGCGTCCCTGCCCCGCGTGATACAGGGACGATGTTAGCGCCCAATACTTTCATACGACTGACATTAGGATGCTCTTTTTTAATATCGACCACGCCCATATGAATCTCACACTCAAGACCCATCAATGCCGCTGCGGTTGCTAATGCCACCCCATGTTGCCCTGCGCCTGTCTCCGCGATGACTTTGGTTTTACCGAGCTTCTTCGCCAATAACACTTCACCCAAACAGTGATTAATCTTATGCGCGCCAGTATGATTTAGGTCTTCACGCTTAAAATAAATCTGCGCGCCGCCGCAATGTTCGCTTAAGCGTCTGGCATGAAATATCGGGCTTGGTCTGCCGACGTAAGTCTCGCGCAAACGCTTCATCTCAGCGATAAAATCTTCGTCTTTGATAATCTCACGAAATCCTACTTCGATTTCTTCCATGGCTTTGGCAAGTTCTGGATGACCTATTTTGCCACCGAACTCACCATATAAGCCCTCGCTACTCGGCAAAATAGAGTGATGTAGGCCATAGCTGTCT
Source organism: Psychrobacter sp. S1-30-MNA-CIBAN-0213 (assembly GCF_040309845.1). Classification (NCBI taxonomy): domain Bacteria; kingdom Pseudomonadati; phylum Pseudomonadota; class Gammaproteobacteria; order Moraxellales; family Moraxellaceae; genus Psychrobacter; species Psychrobacter sp. S1-30-MNA-CIBAN-0213. Next base: position 323,711 of record NZ_JBEOPE010000001.1, read on the forward strand.
GTCGTATTTTCTGTTGTCATCGTTAAACCCTAGTATTTGAAGTTTTAGTATTTGAAAAATTATTCAAGCAAATTATTTTTATGGCGTTATAATAAGGCCATTGTATCTATGTTCTAGTACACTGAAACATATTTTAAGTTAAGTCCTGTTTAAGGTCAATAACTAGAATTGATCCGAAAGTATTTATTAACGGGTTTGATTCATTTAAGAGTATATTGAAATGCTACAAGATGACCGTCAGGCAAAAAATCAGGCAAGCGATGCTTATAATTATCTACTAAAGCTACTGGTTGAAACTGAAGACACAGAACGTCTATCAGCGATATTTTCTGCGCTCATGACGGAAAAGGAACAGACGGAGTTAGCCAACCGCTTAACCATCTTTGCCCTATTACAGCAAGGCGTCACGCAAAGAGAGATTAGTGCAAAGCTAGGTGTCGGTATTGCAACCGTGTCCCGCGGTGCTAAGGTATTTGGGCAACATCAAGTTAATGAATTGCTACCTGATATTAGTGAAGGGATTGATCTATAAAACCTTGATAAGTGACTAACAAGTGTTAAACAAATTCCGTCAGCGTAATAATAAAGAAACTTATGTTCGTTAAAGTGTTGCTTATAAAAAACTCATTCCAAAATCAGCTACAAAATCGGAAAACATATGCAACGACGACAGTTTATTAAATCAATGGGCTTAGGTGTAGCGGCAGTCAGTACATCCGCGGCGATGAGTGGTTGCCAAACGCTTGCCAAGCAGCCAAAACTGCCTACTACCGTCACCCAAGTTGGACATTTTCCTAATATTATCGTCGGTAGTGGTTACGGAGGCGCAGTATCGGCCCTGCGATTAAGCGAAAAAGGGCATAAAGTGCTGATACTTGAGATGGGTATGCGCTGGGATAGAACGCCCAAGCACGATACTTTTTGCAAAATGATTACTGCGGATAAACGCTCGAGCTGGTTTAGCAATATGCCAAACGCCCCTATCCCGATTCCAATCCCTATCAAAAAATACCCCGGCGTTTTGGATTTAATCGAATATGATGACATGAAAGTCTTCGCAGGACGCGCCTACGGTGGCGGCTCTATCGTCAATGGCGCGATTGCCATTCAGCCGAGGCGCGCGCACTTTGAAGCAGTGTTTCCTTGGATAGATAGCGACGAGATGTACGACACTTATTTTCCCCGTGCCATGAAGGAATTAAAAGTCAGTCAAATCCCCGAGTCGTTTTTTAATCAATCCGAGCATTACGAATTTACCCGCGCTGCGGAACGCCAAGCAGAAAAAGCCGGCATGAAAACCGAATTCTTCGGTAATAGCTACGACTTTGACTATATGCAACGTGAAGCCAAAGGTGAAGTCTATAAATCGGGACTCGGCGGTGAAGTCATCTACGGCAATAATGCAGGCAAGTTCTCACTCGATTTAACTTACCTAAAAGACGCTGAAGCTACTGGCAACGTCACCGTAAAAACTCTACGCAAAGTCAATAGCATTCAAGCGCTCGATAATGATCAACTTAGATTAGAAGTTCACGTCCTCAATACTACTGGTGGCATCGATAAAATTGAACATTACACTTACGATAAGCTGTTTCTAAATGCTGGCAGTACGGGTACCTCAGAGCTGCTACTCAAAAGCCAAGCTGAAGGCAAATTAAACAACTTAAACGAACATATTGGCAAACACTGGGGACCAAACGGCAACATCATGACGGGGCGCAATTTCGTCCATGCCGCTGGCACCACCCAATCTACCATTCCCGTTAAAGGCATCAACATGTGGGACGGCGATAGAGACGGTTCAAAGTACAAAATCTTTGCCGAACTCGCGCCATTGCCGCTAGGGCTTGAGACGTGGACGACACTATATCTTGCTATCACGGATAATCCTTAACGCGGTAATTATTACTACGACAAAGCCACCAAAACCGTCAAACTTAACTGGAAACGCGAGCAAAACGAGTACTCGGTAAATGCTGCTAAAGAGCTGATCGAAAAACTCGCCAAAGCTAATGGTGGCTCGACATCAAGTCTGTTATTTACCAAAGGCTTCGGCGATAACTTCTGCTATCACCCGCTCGGCGGCTGCGTATTAGGCTTGGCGACTGATGAAGTTGGACGCGTCAAAGGGCACGAAAATATCTATGTGCAAGATGGCGCGTTAATCCCTGGCAGTGCTGGCGTCAATCCGTATGTGTTTATCACCGGACTTGCCGAGCGTAATATGGCGGCTATTTTGAGGGAGGATTTTGGGTAATCTACAACAGGAGAATAATTGTGAATACTAACGTTAAAAGTAGCTTAAAAATTATTAGACATTTAGATGCTTCAGAAGCTTACTTTCTATATGTAATGGAAGATAGGTACTTTGTTAGCTTTCAAAATGGAGGTCACGGAGGCGGTGAAAGGTCGATAGAAATCACAAAAGATACTTTTAACGAGTTAGATAATAGAGATATAGAACTTAAAGAAGCTATTCAACGTCATCATAGCCAAAAAACATTTCGCTCATGGCTGAACTGGTCTAGTAGATATTCATCTGCTGTGCCACCCGACAAGCTTTTTAAGATTGATAATAAATATTTTATTCGGGTATATAAGCGCGAAAAGCTTCATATTGATTTCGCTACAGAAATAAGTGAAGAAGAATATGAGGAATATTTAAAAAAATAATACTATTTAATAGATTTTTAAAGTCGTAGGGTGGGTTAGACTTATCAAGTTCTCGTAGAGAATGAAGATAAGACGTAACCCACCGAATAATATAAGCCCTAAACTATGCCAAACTACATCAGAAACTATCAAGCAGGGGCCACTTACTTTTTTACTATCAATTTACGCGATCGCCAAAACCAATTACTCACGACTTATATCAATGAACTACGTCTTGCCTATCAAAAAACACAGCAGAAAATGCCATTCACTACTGATGCTATCATAATCTTACCAGACCATATCCATACCATTTGGACGCTTCCTGAAAACGATAATGACTACCCTACCCGTATCAGACTATTCAAAAGTAATTTTAGTAGACAATTACCCATACACATCAAACAAACCAAAAATCAAAGCCGTCAGGGCAAGAGTGAAACTGGCATTTGGCAAAGACGCTATTGGGAACATACCATTCAAAACGAGATAGACTACAATCGTCATATGGATTACATTCATTATAACGCTGTCAAACATGGCTACGCTGAAAATCCTGCTGATTGGAAGCATTCAACGTTTATGCGTGAGGTTGATAATGGTCGCTATGATTTGAATTGGGCAGGTGATGACTACGAAGATAGTCGTTTTGGCGAGCGCTAATGAACGCTCGAATGACATAAAATGTTCGCCGTAGGGTGGCGTTAGACTTGTTAAATTATCGCAGATAATGAAGACAAGGCGTAACCCACCATCGAAATTAGGCAATCATCTATTAGCCCTTTTCTTTAAATTCCAAGAATTTAATTCGCATTCAGAGTAGTAAACTTCAATGTCTTGGTCTTGCCAGCTCTGAATTAAAGACTCATATTCATTTTGAGAGACTGTTGCCGTTCTCGATATATTTTTATAAATGTTCTTCCCTAAATAAACTTCTTTTATTGAGCTCTGAGGAATAGAAAAACAGTATAGTGGTCTGCCTTGTATTCTGACTATATTGAAGTCTCCAAAAACTCCTTCACTGGTATGATAGCTAGCTTTCAGACTTTCGACTTCTTTAACTATTCTCACCTCTTCTTCATAAGCCCAATCTAATGAGTTGTATAAAAAAGCTCTTTTTGCAAGGTTGAATAAGTTTCCTTCGAACAGAATATTTTTGCCAATATCCATTAACTCATCATCATTAATTATATCTAAATCATTCTGTGGTTTAGTTTTTGTATATATTACTTCACCAAGCTGATATGGAATAAAATTATCGGAAAGTGAATGGAAGTTAGCTTCGTCAACATCAATTCCAATAACAACTCCTTGATGAGAATCCCCATAATGAGACCACATTAATGAATTTAATGGTTGTCTGGTCAAAGACAATACGGCATATCCTCGAGAGAATCTATTTTTACAAGCGTTTTGAGCTATTTGAGGACTTACCATAAAATTCGGTTTCTCTTTAAAACCAAAAGCAGTACATTCAAAAGGATCGTTAAAATCTTCTAGGTGCGTAAAACCGATAGATGACGTTTCGATAGCTTTCATCGCACCTGATAATGACATGTATTTGTATAAAATCATGTGGTTCCATATCTATTAACAGTAAAATTACTTTTGTAAGCTTAACCTTTTATATTAATTTAGTCTTGTATATAACTTGTCTTTCTTGGAACTATACGGTGGGTTACGCTTGGGCTAACCCACCCTACGCCAAACTCAAAATTACGTCCAAGCTTTGCTCAAACAATTACTGGTCAACTTCAGAAGCGTTTTAGCCCTGATAGTAGCGGTATCCTAACGCCGACGATGGCGTTTCGGACTATGGCTGGGGGTGATCGCTCGAATGTTGGAACGCCACCAGACAAACCAGTCCGCACGCCATCGACAAGTTAGATACAAGCGGATAGCAGGATTGGCTCCAGCAACTAACCATTCCCCAAAATCTTATAAATCCTCTTCTCAATATTCAAATCCTAAAACCATCCTCCCTACCACACCCCCATTGAATTCCAACCTCGCATCAGCAACAATAGCTTCTATTAATAATCTTAATAATAAAAAGGATAAGTAATGAAACTGCGCATCTTAAAGTCTGCCGTGACCAACCCTTGGTTTAATCTAGCAACCGAGGATTGGATATTTAATACCCTCAATCCCGACTCGCACACACTATTCTTATGGCGCAATAGCGAGACCGTGGTCATCGGGCGCTCGCAAAACCCATGGGTGGAATGCAAAATCGATAAGATGGAAGAAGACGATGTATTTTTGGCACGGCGTCAGAGTGGCGGCGGCGCGGTATTTCATGATTTGGGTAATACCAACTTTACCTTTTTATCGCCCAAAGACGACTACGACCAAGAAGCGAACTTTACCATTATTATCAATGCATTAAAAAAGCTCGGCATAGACGCTGAATTGTCTGGTCGTAACGATATGCAAGTCGGTGATAAGAAGATATCAGGTAGCGCCTTTAAACATGCGGCGGATCGTAGCTTTCATCACGGCACGTTACTCGTCAATGCCAATATGCAAAAGCTGGGCGATTATCTTAATCCGCATCCGCTTAAGCTCAAAGCTAAAGGCATTAAGTCCGTACGCGCTCGCGTTGCCAACTTGGTTGAGTTTAATGAAAACATCAATCACGAGACCTTATCAAATGCAATTATTGATGCATTTTGTGAGTATTATTGTGACACTGATTATGGCGACACCACGCCAGTAGAAGAATTGGATGAAGCCAGTCTCGCCAAGCAGCCTAACCTGAATAAATACTATCAACAAATGACGGATTGGGATTGGCGCTTTGGCAAGACCCCTGAATTTACGCATCACATTGAGACGCGCTTTGATTGGGGTATTATTGATTTGCATCTTGATGTGAAGCACGCAGTGATTAGCGAGGTGGTCATCTTCTCTGATGCGCTAAACGTTGAATTAATTGACCTATTAAAAGAGACGCTGACTGATATTAAATATGATAGACATGAAGTAAAAGCCAAGCTTGCTGAGCTCGGCAAAGCGCATTCTGATTTGGCAGCGCATATTGATGACGTGTCTGAGTGGTTGACTAGCGAAATGGAAGGTTAGATTTTTGCTTGTTATTAATAATGAATAAAGAGAGTCAAGTTCCTCTTGCAGTCAATTACTCAAAAGCCTTCATAGTTCACGCCGATTGAGCTTACCATATAATTTATACCTTTAAACAAACTTAAGTTTGATATTTAGCGTTATAGCCATCTATAATGTCACGCAAATAATAGATTTTTTTAAAATCTAAACTTCGGGCATTTAAGCAAGGTAGCACTATGGCAGCCTATATCACCGTTGGCGCAAAGACCTCTCATGGTGGGACGGTAATCTCCGGCTCACCGCACACCACTCATAACGGCATCCCTGTCTCGCGTAAAGGCGATAAAGTCATCTGTAAGAAATGCAAAAAAGTCACTACTATTCTTAGTGGTGACCCGTCATTTATTGTCGATGGTGCACCCATCGCACGTGGCGGCGATGTGACCAGCTGCGGCGCTAAGCTGATTGCTATTCAACAGTCGTTTTGTGAATCGGATTTTGAGGTGTTTGGGGTTGAGCAGCCAACGCCTTTGGTGTTTGCGAAATCGGATCCAGATAGTATGTTTGCTAGCTTTGCAGCTTCTGACAATAAAGATTCTGAAGATGAAATGTCTGATGAGGAGTTAGGGATTTGGGTTGACGTATCTACTGAACAAGCATTGAAAGACAGTGGGCTTTGGGCAGGAGCAGGTACTCCTGAAGAGCTAATTTATCAAGAACGTCTTAATTCTCTATGGATAGATGTCAATGGTGATCGTGCGAAATACCATGAAGGTGTGCAAAAAATTGGAGATGAAGCGGGATTGGTTTTTGACATTATGTCATTTCCGCTAGGTTGGGGTGCTCTATCTGCTAAGACTAGCGTTAAAGCTGGACAGTACGTGATTCGAAAACGAGCGGTAAGTAATAACAATATCTACAGAGACTCTGAAAAAGGTTTCGACTGGACTTCTACTAAGAAAAGAGCTCCTAATACAAACCTAGCAGAGCATTGGAGTAAACATAGCAAAGAATTTCCTGAGCTAAAATCTCAAAATGACTACTATCGTCATGCTCAAGAATTTGTCAGTGACCCTCCGCGTGGAACTTTAAATAAAACCAGAAAGAATGGTGATACGGTTCTATATAATCCGAAAACAAACACATTTGCCGTCAAAACGAAAGATGGTGCACCTCGAACAATTTTTAAGCCTGATGCTTCCACACATCCCTACTCAACTAATTTGGAATATTTTCATGCTCAATAGAGAGTTACACAGTTGTAAAATATGCGGTTACTATGATGAGGATTTCTTGCCATGGGGTCTTGACGGTGAATTCCCATTATATGAAATATGTCCTTGTTGTGAAGCGGAGTCTGGTTATGAGGACTTTACCTTAGAATCCATTATTCATAATCGTAATAAGTGGATTGAATCTCCAAAATTTAAATCGAATGAGAAATATAGAGAGCAATTAGTTAACTACTTGGAATATTTAAAACAGATTAAATAACCTAGTTTTGAAAAATATTATTGAGTATGTAGGAAAATAATCAGTGAAAATAAGAGGTAAAAAATATAAATTATCTGATATTTCACTTATTGCTTTCGTTATTATTTTATTTATATGGACTGTAGACCTAGAACCAAATAAAGATCTTGAAATATACCAACAAGAATTGATTACAAAGGAAAGTTGGTTACTTTCTGAACTGAATAATATCACAGATTTTTTAAACTTTGATGAAAGTGATTATGACTATACCAACCGCGAAGACTGATTTCACGCTAGATGATATTGCAGGTAAATTCAATAGACGAGCAAAAGCGCATCCTAAGTTGTCAGCGCAAATTGGTGTTTTTGAGCAGTGGTTGGTTAGAAAGATGGAAGGTTAGATTGTAGAATTGATGGTTCATAATTCTTATACAATATATATTTATATTTCCTTATAACAGCCTATTAAGGTGACTGACAATGTCGGACAATCAAGACTCTATATATAATGAGCTGAAAATAAAAATACCGAAGAGAGCTAAACTTATCGCTATAGGATGGCTTGTTATTTGTGGAGTCATTTTTTTATTTTGGCTAAATTGCTCTCCTGATAATACAGTAGGTTCATTATCACTCGGCGACATTGGTGCATTTTTGTCAGGCATATTTTCTATATTAGCATTTTATGGTTTTATAGAAGCTTATCTAATCCAAAGTCAAGAACTTAGGCTGCAACGTCTTGAACTTAAGGAATCTATAAAGGCTCAAAAAGGTTCGGAACAAGCTCTCAAAGAGCAATCAGAAGCACTAAAATCTCAACTGAGTATCAATGAAGAACAATTCAATCTGTACTTGTTAGAAGCCAAAGCGAAAATACCAGTTTTCACTCTTTCCAAAATACATACTTTCAAAGTTGAGTTATTACATAAAGAAAGTTGTATTTCAAACGAAATTGACTTGCTGGAAGAACCTATAAAGTCGCTACCTTTCGAAAAAGGCTCATATAAATTAACAGAAATAATTATTTCAATAGAATTAAACAATATAGGAGGAGGCGGTAAACTTGTAGATATAAAAAGCCTTACAAAAATTACCAATATGTATTACGCACAATTTACTGGTTTCGATGCCATGAGTAACTCAACGACTGAAACATGTGATAATTATTTAATAGAATTTAAATACAGAGTTGATTCAATGGATCTAGACGTTTTTTCTAGCAATAAAGTATTTAAAGCATTTATTATAAATTTCATTGAGAGCATAAAATTTGAGAGCAACTTTAGGAGTCATGAAAGATCCTATAAACAAAGTTATAGAATTTGTAGAACTAATTTGTTCGATCAATTACTACAACATAAGAACTCTCCAATTCAAAATTTTGAACAAGTCGGAATGCATCAACTGTTAGCATTTGGTTACGATATAGAAATTTTTGAATAAAATACAATTGCGGCGACCATCTTAAGAAAATAGAAAAAAAACGGTAGGAGATCGCTACCCTACCGTTTCATTATTCTTACTATTGTTTTAAAATCCAAACCTTAAATCGCCGCCGCAACCTCTGCCCCATCGCGAATCGCGCGTTTGGCATCCAGCTCAGCCGCCAGTTTCGCGCCACCGATTAAATGGTATTGTGCGTCTGGCGCATCACCGACATTCGGCATTAGCTCTACCACTGACTCCTGACCGGCACAGACCACCACGCTATCGACACGTAATAGCTGGCTTTGACCTTGGTTATTGATTATCCAGATACCTTCATTAGTGATCTTTTCGTACTGTGCACCCGATACTTGGATGACGCCATGCGATTTGACATGAGCGCGGTGTACCCAACCTGTGGTTTTATTGAGGCCGCGACCCAAGCGGCCTTTAGTGCGCTGCATGAGGTACACTTGGCGAATAGGCGTGATGCCTTCAGGCTTAATCAAGCCACCATCAGTTTGATAGCTAGGGTTAGCCGTGACACCCCACTCTTCGCGCCATTCACTAATCGACTGCGCCTTTGGACGATAGCTTGGATCTTTCAGCGTTTCAGGATCTAGCTCATCGAGCGGCTGACCATGACGCGCAGTGAGATATTCGCTGACATCAAAGCCAATACCACCAGCGCCAATGACAGCGACCGTATCACCGACTGATTTCTCACCAGATAGCAATTCTGCATAGCTCATTACCTGTGGCAAATCAGCACCTTCAAGCTTACCTGCTAAGCTTCTTGGCACCACGCCAGTAGCGACGATGACATGATGGAATTTGGCTTTCCCAAGCATTGCTTTATCGACTTTGGTATTAAGTTTAATCTCGACGCCTAAATGCTCAAGCTCATTGATGTAGTAGCGGATAGTCTCAAAGAACTCTTCTTTACCAGGGATGACTTTGGCATAGTTAAACTGCCCACCCAAGATGTCTTTTGCTTCAAATAGAGTGACGTCATGACCACGTAGCGCTGCAACGTGAGCCGCTGACATGCCAGCAACACCGCCACCGATGACCGCGACTTTTTGCGGCTTTTTAGTTTTCTTATAGACCAGCTCGGTCTCATGACACGCTTGCGGGTTGACCAGACAAGTTGAGCGTTTATTCTCAAAGGTATGATCGAGGCAAGCTTGGTTACACGCGATACAAGTATTAATACGGTCAGCTTCGCCATTTTTAGCTTTATTAACCCAGTTGGCATCAGCGAGAAACGGACGTGCCATTTGAATCAAGTCGGCCTGACCACTAGCGACGATTTCTTCAGCGGTGTCTGGCATATTGATACGGTTGGCCGCCATCATCGGGATACTGATATGCTTTTTAATTTCAGCGGTAAAGTCAACAAAGGCAGCACGTGGTACGCTAGTGACAATCGTTGGTACACGCGCTTCATGCCAGCCAATACCAGTATTCATGATAGTCACGCCCGCTTCTTCTAGCGCTTTAGCCACAGTGATGACTTCATCCATGACATTGCCGTCTTTGACTAAGTCAATAACTGACAAACGGAATAGGATAATAAAATCTTCACCAGCTGCCGCGCGGACAGCCTTAACCACATCAACCGCAAACTTCATACGATTTTGAATATTGCCGCCGTATTCATCAGTACGTTTATTCACATGACGTGATAAGAATTGATTAAGTAGATAGCCTTCAGAGCCCATGATTTCGACACCATCATATCCCGCTTGCTTGGCAAGACGAGCTGAACGTGCAAAGTCTTTCACCGTCTGCTCGATGTTTTTAATACTCATCTTACGCGGTTTAAATGGCGAAATTGGTGATTTAATTGGACTGGCTGATACGGCAAAAGGATGATAGCCGTAGCGACCACTGTGCAAGATTTGCATGATGATTTTGCTATCATATTTATGCGCCGCACGAGTGACACGCTGATGGTTGATGACGTCAGCTCTCGTATTCATGGTGCCGCCAGCAGGCAACAACCAGCCTTCACGATTGGGTGAGATACCACCAGTGATCATCATCGCTACGCCACCTTTGGCACGCTCCGCAAAATACGCCGCCAGTTTACCGTAGTTATAAAAACGATCCTCAAGTCCCGTATGCATAGAGCCCATAACCACACGGTTTTTGAGGGTGGTAAAGCCCAAATCTAATGGCTCAAATAGATGAGGGTAATGCTTAGCCGCATTGGTAGCATCCATAGTTGTGTCAGTGCTAGCAATACGATCAGAAGTTTTAGTGTTTGAGTTTTTTGGGCTTGCGGTATTAGGGCTGGCGCTCATATCATTGTCCTTATGAATTAATGGGTTGTAACTGTTATAACTTGCTCACAATAATCTGATGTCATCGGCAACCTAATTTCCCATACGGTAGTACAGCCTACTTTCGGCTTTCTTGTATTCATGTCATTGAGTATGAGGTATATTAGGCTTAAGAATGTTAAATATTTAATGATTCAGTGTTAATTCTATCGTAACACACCGCTATTATTATCAGCTACGCAGACAAGCGACTGACGAGTGAACAGTATGTTTACAACACCATGTTCATAACATTATTTGCCATGCCTTTTGTTTATGCCGCATAGTTAAGTAAAGGCCACAAAACAAGCTCGCTTTCTAAGTACAGTTGTCTATAATAAACGGGTTAAATGTTAGTAAAGATAGCTATTAACATGCAAAATCCAATATAAAAAACCGCTAAATCCATAATACGATAAAGATAAAGGACTATCCCTATGACCGACTTTCACACGGGTCTCGGCAAAAATGCAGCCAACTACCAACCGCTTACCCCAATTGATTTTATTATCCGTAGTGCGCAAGTCTATCCTGACAAGACCGCTATCATCTATGACGATTTAGAGCAAAATGATCTCACCCAAACGTGGCAACAAACTTATGATCGTTGCAGACAATTGGCTGATGGCCTGCGTAAGCTTGGTATTGATAAGAATGATACGGTCGCGGTCATGATGCCGAATACCCCAGCGATGGTCGAGTGTGCCTTTGGTGTACCGATGTCAGGCGGCGTACTTTGTACCCTAAATACGCGTCTCGATATCAATGCTCTTACCTTTTGTTTACAGCATTCAGAAGCAAAAGTGTTAATTTTAGATAGCGAATTTGCTGAGCATGCTGAGATTATCGACGAAGCTTTTCCAAACTTAATTGTTATTCATGCGACAGATGCTGCTGTCGATGTCGAGCGTTTTGGACAGATGAGCTATGAAGAGTTGGTTGCCAGCTCAGACAGCTTAGATAATTGGGAAAAGCCAGCAGACGAATGGGAAGCTATCGCGCTCAATTATACTTCTGGTACCACAGGCAAGCCTAAAGGTGTGGTCTACCATCATCGCGGTGCCACTCTCAATGCTGTATCCAACATTTTAGATTGGGATATGCCCAAACATCCAATGTACTTATGGACGCTCCCACTATTTCATTGCAATGGATGGTGCTTTCCGTGGACTATCGCTGAGCGTGCTGGCGTCAACGTCTGCTTGCGTAAAATTGACGGCAATTTGATTTTGCAGCTGATTGCTAAGCATAAAGTGACTCATTATTGCTCAGCGCCTGTCGTACATAATATGATCGCAAGTGGCAAGCCTGAGTATAAAGAAGCGATTAACCATCAAGTTAATGGTTGGGTCGCTGGGGCGCCACCGTCTGAAACCATGCTGGCAGAGATGGAAGCCATGGGTTTTCATATCTCTCATGTTTATGGTCTCACTGAAGTATATGGACCAGTCACTGTCTGCGCTGAACAAGAAGAGTGGGATGAGCTTGATGTTGCTGCACGTGCGCAGAAAAAATCGCGTCAAGGCGTGACTTCGCATCTAATGACTGGCTTTGAGGTGTTTAAACAAGGCACGACTGAACCAGTTGCGGCTGATGGTGAGGAAATGGGCGAGCTGGCATTACGCGGCAATATGGTGATGAAAGGCTACCTAAAGAGCCGTAAGGCGACCGAAGAAGCGTTTGCTGATGGCTGGTTCCGCACCGGTGATTTGGGTGTCAAATACCCTGACGGCTATATCAAAATTATGGATAGGCTCAAAGATATCATCATCTCAGGTGGCGAAAATATCTCTAGTATCGAAGTCGAAAACGTCTTGTATAAGTTGCCTGCGATTCAAAGCTGTGCTGTCGTTGCCGCCCCGCATGATAAATGGGGCGAAGTACCAGTGGCCTTTATCGAGATTCATGAAGGCAGCACCTTGCAGCGCGATACCGTGATGGAGCATTGCAAACAGCATTTAGCGGGTTTCAAAGTACCTAAATACATCATCTTTGCTGAAATTCCAAAAACCAGTACGGGTAAAGTACAAAAATTTGAGCTGCGTCAAGCGGCCAAGTCATTGGCTCATGAAACCCCAAAAGTTACTCCAAGTGCAACATAGCCAATAACTTAATAGCCAGTAACATTCTAAGTTATTGGCTATTAAATTGAAGTCATAAAAAAGGTCAGCCTAATTGAATTTAGGCTGACCTTTTGTTGTTAACACTGCATTGACTCTATAATAAGTAAGGCTATTATTTCTTATAATATTTTTGAGAGCTATCAACCAAGCCCATGCTAATTAAGCTTTGGCTCAAGCCATTGATAAACCAGCATCCCTATTATCATCGCTGGAATAAATACATAAGCCTGCCACTGTCCGGTACCAAGCAGTACAATACCTGGCCCTGGGCAAATACCCACCAAACCCCAACCGATACCAAATAACATCGCCCCGATTAATAGCTTTTTATTGATAACCGTCTTGCTGGGCATATCAATTGAGGTGCCAATCCAGCTGGTCTGTTGACGCTTGGCTAAGCGTACGCCGACAATCGCCACCGCAAGACCACCACCCATCACCAGTGCTAGAGAGATATCCCACGCACCAAAGACATCTAAGAACCCTTGTACTTTCACAGGATCGGTCATACCTGATACCAGTAATCCAAACCCGAACAATAACCCTGCCAGTAATCCAATTATATTTTTTAGCATTGTTGTATCTCGCTATTATCTTTTATTAACAGTGTTGAGCGCCGTCTGTGCAATATGCTACCTATACCGCTTAACATTTACAGTAGCCCTAGTACATGTCGACCGATATAGACGGTCACGATACCAAAGAACATAAAAGTCGCCGTTGCCGCCATAGAGCGTGGTGACATGCGCGCATTACCACAAATACCATGGCCACTCGTACAACCTGAGCCTAGACGCGTACCGAAGCCAACCAGCAAACCTGCGCCGATTAATAATGGTAAAGAAGTACTGACTTCCACATCAGGGAGCGGTCTTGCCAGCTTATACAGCAGTGGCGAGGCAACGAGACCAAGTATGAATAATACCTGCCACATCTCGACGCGCTTGGGTTTGAGCAGGCTTGAAAAAATACCACTTATACCTGCAATACGTCCAATACCCAGTAGCAGTATGACGGTCGCTACCCCTAGCATTAAACCACCTACTAGGGAGATTGGAGTAAATGCTTGCCAGTCTACTTGTATACTCATAACGCATTACCTATCAGTTTTTATTAAGTATTTACTTGGTTTATGATTTATTAAAATATATTATATTATAAAACATAATAAAAAGGTAAAAAATACTGAACCCAGTATTACAAAGGCTCAGTATTTTTTAGCTAGAAGTATCTTATTAGATAGAGGTATTATTTAGCCAATACTTCGTCAAGCACTGACTCAAAACGCTGTACCGCACCGTCAATATCCGTCAGCTTATCTAAGCCGAATAATCCTAAACGGAAGGTTTTGAAGCTCTCAGGCTCACCCACTTTCAATGGTACGCCAGAGGCAATCTGCATGCCAGCTTCAGCGAAGGCGCTACCTTTATGCATATCGTCACGTTCAGTATAAGAAACGACCACCCCAGGAGCTTTAAAGCCATCGGCAGCGACGCTCTCAATGCCTTTATCTTCTAGTACTTTACGGACACGTTTGCCCAATTCCCACTGCGCGTCACACAATTTATCAAGGCCGATTTTTTTCGCTTCATTAATAGTATCGCGGAACTGACGCAAGCTATCAGTTGGCATCGTGGCATGATAAGCATGACCACCATTCTCATAGGCGCGCATGATATTTAACCACTGCTTTAAATCAAGGCTAAAGCTATTTGATTCGGTACTGTCTACTTTTTTAACAGCAGCATCGCTTAGCATAACGAGACCGGCACAAGGAGTGCTGCTCCAGCCTTTTTGCGGGGCGCTGATAAGCACATCAATACCCAACGCTTTCATATCCAACCAGACGCAACCTGAAGCAATACAGTCAATCACTAATAAGCCACCGACGCTATGAGTCGCATCTGCTAACGCTTTGATATAATCTTCTGGCAAGATGATACCGGCTGATGTCTCGACATGCGGAGCAAAAACGATCGCTGGTTTTTGTTCTTTAATTTTAGCAACGGCGGTTTCGATATCGACGGGTGCAAACGGTTTTGGCGCATCGGTATCTTCAGTACGATCAGCGGTTAAAACCGTAGACGACTTGGCAATGTTGCCTTTTTCTAGAATTTGCGTCCAGCGATAGCTGAACCAACCGTTACGGATGATTAGACAGTCTTGATCTTTTGCTAACTGGGCGGCAACTGCTTCCATGCCATAAGTACCAGAGCCTGGAACGATGGCGACTGCGTCAGCATTATAAACTGATTTGAGCTCGCTAGATAAGTCATTCATTACTTGCTGAAAGACTTTGGACATATGATTAAGGGCGCGGTCAGTATAAACCACTGAATACTCTAATAAACCTTCTGGGTCGATATCTTGACGTAATGCAGTCATGGGACATTCCTTGTTTGTTGTTAGATTATTTAGATGTTATTAAGCTTTGGTTGTGACAAAGCTTGGTTACAGCATAATTTAGCTACTAAGTTTAGGCGCTAATATAGATATAACTAACTAGGTAACAATGTTGAATCATGGTTGAGTAATCGCTGAATAACAGATATCAACTAATGAATACCAAATAATGATAGAGGGTATGACATAGGATTGACGATATAGCACTTTATCCTAGCGCTATTGCCGTTGGTGATTGTGTCTTGTACATCTTAGGTTTTATGAAAAACGAAGTCATACATGACGTTTGCGCCATTATAGGTGCTACGCGGCGGTAGGCGAGTAATAATGGTCACTGACAACTTGTCAAAGCAAAACATATTAAACTAAAATAAGCGCGGTAATACTGATAGCTAAGACCGCCTTATTATCATTTAATACCAACATGACAGCTTGATATTAGCACTGATAATGTCGGTTGACAACGGTTTGTTCATGTAACGATATAGCCTGCGCAATTTACGATTTTCTCGCAACTAATAGCCGCTTATTAGCGTTTACGATAGGCATCATGCAGACCCGATACCACAAAGTCTAGTAATTCACTATCGCCTTCGCGGGCGGCCTTACGCATAAGCTTCGATGGCGCGTGGGTTAACGTTTGGGTGAGACGCCGTGATAGCTCAGTAATGATATCTTCAGCACTCGCATCCCCTTGCTCAAGCTTGGCAATAGACTCATGCAGCAGCTTATCAACTTGGGTATGAGTGGACATCCGATAATGCTGAATATCTTTCCCTACTTGCCGTACTTGGAAGCTTCGCTCCATCTCAACGACCAGTTGGCTGACTAGCAGCTCAGCATCGACAGCCGCTTGCCTACGCTGTTCAAGATTGCCTGCGATTACATGTTGCAGGTCATCGACAGAATAGAGGTAAACATCATCTATCCGACTGATGGTTGAATCGATATCACGCGGTACTGCCAAGTCTATCATCAGCATCGACCGATAACGACGACGTTTTAGCGCTTGTATGGCCATCGTTTTATCAATCAATAAATCCATACTACCACTACAGCTACTCACAATATCAGCCTCTGCCAATACTTGTGGCAGCTCTTGTAAGGATCTAACCTCCACCCTGCGGTTGGGATTACGTAGCTCAGCCGCCAAGGCCTCGGCACGCTCAGGATTGCGGTTGCAAATGATAATGCGCCCTACCCCAAGCCCTGCAATATGGGTCGCCACTAAGCGGTTCATCTCACCTGCCGCAACCACCAATAAGGTGCGACTAGGCAAATCATCAAAGATTTGGGTGACCAGTTTGGCCGCTGCAAAGCCGAGCGATACAGCTTGAGCGCCAACTTGGGTTTCATTGCGTACGCGTTTAGCCGCTGCAAACACCTGATCGACAACCCAGCCCAATTGATTGCTCAATGCATTTTCATCTTGCGCAAGATGCACGGCCCGTTTTATCTGACCGAGAATTTGCGGTTCGCCCAATATCATTGAGTCAAGGCCAGCGGCGACTCGTAGCCAATGGGTAAGCGCATGCGTATCACGATGCACATATAGATAAGGATCAATCTCAGTTAACGACAACTGCTTAAAGTTGGCAAGCCATGTTTTAATCTGCATAACGTGAGCGCTAATGGCAGCTGAGGAAACACTGGAGCTGGCAATAGTGTCGCTACTAAGCGTGTTATCATCTGATGCAAAATCATTATCGATAACTTGTAACTCTGGAATTTGCGAGGCTGATGAGTGAGGCAATGTTGTTTGAGGCACTAGAGCGTAGATTTCAGTACGGTTGCAAGTTGAAACAATCACGCTACCATCAGTAAAGACCTCTAACTGCTCAAGAGCGATGTTCACATCTTCACCCACAAGCGCCAAACGCTCTCGTAGAGCGACTGGTGCAGTTTTGTGATTAACCCCAATGACCACTAATCTCATTATCGATAGACCATAAACATAACGCTCACTGATATCATCAACTGTCACAAGGTGTCAAAAAGCAGCTGGCAAAAACATGCTCAGACACACCACAGTCGGACGTTAGCCGATGCATAAATGACGTGACGTTATTGATTTAAATAGGTTATATAGCAGATGCTTTGAATATAAAACCGCTTATTATATCATTGTTACTGGTTTTATTTAACACTCACCTATCTGCGATAGCTGTTTGCTTGTATCTGGGCACATGAACAACAAATCAACCGCAATATCTGCTTTTAATTATTATCATTAATATCTACTATATTGATACCCAATATAGAGACTTATTATTCTGTATAGACGAACCTAGTAGACAGTCTGAAGTAAAAATTGAGGGTAGCCAATCTCAAACTGATAACAATAATCAGTATGCTATTATTAAGGCAGAATTTTTAATACGTTTGCTTTTTTAGAGCAGTTGAACATCTTATCATGATGCTAATAGCGGTTATTTTGGCTTTCAGTTAACATGAGTACTATTGTTTACTGTAGTCATCCGCTTTTATAATAAAGTGTCTTTTTTTACTGGTGAATACCATTATTCTATGATTTTTTTTGGGTTGTTATTTCAATCAAAACTCGCGCTGCAACTTGCATATGACAGTCAGCTTAGTATTCAGGATTTGTTAGACAGCATTTTGTCTCGTCTACGTCAGCGCCGCAAGCTAACCTTATTGTTAGCCGCTTGGTTGTGCCTAGGAACTTCTGCTCATGCAAATTTCGTCGATACGCCGTCATTATTATGTACACCTGAGACAGTAATAGTAGATATTGCTAATGATGCTGCTGCTGCTGCTGCTGCTGATAGTTCTATCAAAAACAACAGCACTCGACATGCTGTGTTTCATAGAAATGGTGCTGAGATGACAATATCTCCATTGATGCCTAGCTCAATAATTGAAGATACTGACGATATTGATAGCTTTGATAATAATTTTGATGATAGTGATGAGTTAGAAGATAAGTCAGAGGAGCAATACCCAAATAGCACAGTCAACATTACTAGCTTACCCACAGCGACTGTGTTACAACCAAAGCTTAGCGAGCCTAGCCTATATGCGCTACTAGACGCTGAGTTTGCTGCTGATCGCGGTAATATTGAGCGTGCATTAACGCTTTATAAACAGCAGTCTTTTAAAGAAGATGCGACAGTGGTATTTGAGCGCGCGCTTAGTTTATCGTTGCGTCATGATAATGTGGGTGACTCATTACAATTTGCCAAAATGTGGCAAGATCAAAACCCTGACCATGTTCCTGCTTGGTTCTATGTGGCGCATTTAGCGCTTAAAGCTCACGATTACACCTTGGCGGGTGAGTCCTTAAACCGTATTTTACGCTATGATCCACGTACCGATTTGAGTGATATATTGATTGGTATTTATCCAACGATAGACAAAGATCAACGTGAGCTTCTAGAAGCCTTACAGCCAATTAATAGTGAACAAAATGCCTCGCTCTCAGTATTAAAAGCAGGTTTACTCTATCAGTTTAATGAGCATGAGATAGCAATTGTCCATATCAATCGAGCCTTATTAGGTCAGCCTGATTATGTTCCCTTTATTACCTTAAAAGCCGATATCTTGCGCAAGATCGAACCGGCAGAGACGGTAATCAATTATGTCAGCCAAGCACGCCTGCGTAATCCTGATAGTAAGAGTTTATACCTATATGAAATTCGCTATTTGCTTGATTTAAAGCAAAGCCAAGAAGCGTGGCAATTACTACTTGATGCCCATCAACGCTTTAATGATGATGCAGAGATTACTTTATTGGCTGCTTTAGTCAGCTTAGATATTGAAGAATATCGTAGCGCTGATCAACTGCTTAACATGTTGGCAAAAACTCCTACCTATCTTGATCAAGCTTACTATTATTTAGGTATTAGCGCGGAGCGGCAGCAACGCTTCGAGCAGGCCAAGTCCTACTTAAATAGCGTCATGCAAGAAGACTTGGTACTGGCTGCACGTAAAAAAGTCGTCGACTTTGAGCTCCTAGATGGCAATATTGATGCTGCAATAAAAACCTTAGACAAGCTCCGTGAACAATTTGCAGTCTTTGCGCCTGAAACTTATGTTTTACAAGCGAATATCCTATGGCAGCATGATAAGGCTGATGAAGCCTTACAGCTATTGACTCGCGTCAGTCGCAAGTACCCCAATAACCAAACGATAGTATTCGCCCGGGTCCAATTGCTTGACGATCGCAATGACTATATCGTTAAACGTACTTTGCTCAATCATTTGCAAGCACTAGATCCTAGCAACCTATCTTACCAGCTCAGCTACGCACAATTGCTGTTATCTAATGATCAAAACTCTGAACAAGGGTTAGAGCTTGCACAAGCGATTGTCCAAGTTCGTTTCGATGATCCACGTTACGATAATGAGCTGCATCTGCAAGCTCTAAACGTATTGGCTAGCAGTGCTTTGGCTAATGAAAACTATGGGCAAGTAATTAGTTACTTACAAACCCCTTATGATGTGCTGCCAACGTTGCGTTCAGGCGTACTCTTGCTGCGCGCTTATCAAGGATTAGGCGAAAGCGATAAGGTCAATGCATTATTAGAGGACTTGCAACAGCGCTTTTCATTCGGACAACATAACGTCAATGATCGCGTACAGCTCTATTAATGTTTCGTCGATTTAACGGTATTCATCTGCTTGTGTTATATACAATCGTTACTCATGCCGCCAATAAGTCTTTAACAACAGGGCATAACTGGGTAACAAATTGAGCGTAGTATTTTTTCATCGCTTTATTTTGATTTTAATTTTGTAAATTTTTGAGGAACACCTATGTCAGCCTTCTCAACAGCAATAAGCCATAAACCTAAAAAGTTAGCGGCGTTTGGTGCAGTTACCGCTGCGTTATTAATTACTTCTGGTTGTCAGTCTTTGCAGGGTACAAGTGCGACGAATAAACCCACCTCTCCTATCGTACAAGTACAAAAGCTCGATAATTTTAATATCACCGGCAAAATTGGGGTAACGACTCCTGCCAATGGGACAGCCGAAGCGCAAGGTGGTAGCGCCTTTTATGCATGGGGTCAGCAAAACGAGCGTTTTGCTATCGAGTTAATTGGGGCCTTAGGCATTGGCAAAACCAATATCGAATATAACGGCCAAACGGCAACATTGGTCAGTGAAAAGACAGGTACGTTAACCGCTGATAATCCTGAAACCTTGCTACAAAAAGCAACTGGCTGGCAAGCGCCTATCTCGCAGATGCCCTACTGGATATCTGGGCGTTCAGCACCTTCAGATACTGCGCCACAGCTAGACGCGCAAGGTAGGTTAATCAGCTCGGTCAATGGTCAATGGACGGCAAGCTTCACTTACAAGGGTACAGATAAACTACCTGCTAAGATTAGCGCCGTGCAGCCTGAAGGCCACAAAGTTATCATGACTATTAACCACCAAAGTAGTTAATAAATATAAAGAATAATGACTGCTATTTATGATTAAGAATGCTACCACTGCCAATAAAGTGATCAGCCGTTTGTCACCTGCAAAGATTAATTTATTTTTGCATATCACTGGTAAGCGCGCTGATGGCTATCACAACCTGCAAACGGTATTTCGCCTGCTCGATTGGGGCGACTATTTGCATTTTTTAGTCGCAGATAACGCGGTGGCTATTAGCACTGAGGATTCGTTAGACGTTAACAAGCTATGTGGTCAGTTATTGGCGTTAACTGGCGCAGAAACGATAACTACTAGTATAGAAGACAATTTAATCTTTAAAGCCACACGTGCGTTACTAGCGACTGCCATACAGTCAAACAAGCTACCTAAGCAGCTACCCCAAGTAAAAATAACCTTAGACAAGCATTTGCCGATGGGTGCAGGCTTGGGCGGCGGCTCTTCTAATGCCGCGACTACTTTATTGACATTAAATGAGATTTGGCAGCTTAACTTTACTCAAAATGAGCTGATAAAAATTGGTGCTACGATTGGCGCAGACGTGCCAATCTTTATTTTCGGGCAAGATGCTATTGCGATGGGTATTGGTGAGGAGCTGACAGCCATTGATTTGCCAGATCAGCATTATTTAATATTGACTCCTGATGCCCACGTCAATACTGCTAAGCTATTCGCTCATCCTAAATTACAGCATGATATCGCACCACTATCAATACAGACTATCCAAAATCAGTCTAGGAATTATACGCAAAATCTACTTGCACCCTACCACAATGTCTTTACTTCCGTAGTGAAAAGCCTCGCCCCTGCCGTTAATGAAGCGTTACGTTATTTGCAAGGCTTAGAAGAAGTAGCATTGGGTACAGCACGCATGACTGGCTCTGGTAGCGCGGTATTCCTGCCACTGGATGCAAGTGTGATTACTGATAAAAAGCTTTTGGCGAATTGGGTTGCAGATGCGCCTTGTCCAGCCTATGTGGTAAACAATTTACCATCTTAAACGCTAACTTGTGTAGGATGCATTTTACGCATCGAAAAGCTATGGATCGCTTAAAGATGGTGCGATGGGCGCACCCTACTCGAGCTCAATCTACAGGCTAATCTTGAATCCCTAACCAAATCCTAGCAGCTGATTCGTCTTCAGGATTAAACCCTTTGATATCCAAATTTGGTATCATCCAGCCTTCAATTTCAGCCACCTTTTGTAGCCATTGCTGTTCGCTAATCACTGCCATTTTGCCAAAATACTTCATTGTTGCCCACAACTCAGGCATACGTTTCATCTCATCCATTACCGCCGAAAACGATGGCATTGCAAAGCTATTAATGCGATAAAGCAAGGTAGCGTTTTGTAGTTCGGTATTTGAGTCAGTCTGATTCATAGAAGCCGTTGCTTGCATCCATTCATCAAGTAGATGCTTCATATCATCACTGCTAATTTTGCCATTGATGGTCAATTCAATATGATGCTTACTAGGCTGAGTTAGAATATAAGTTATGTCATTCTCCTCGTTTAATGCGTGTTAGTGACGCTATTCATATTCATCCTACTTGAATTTCTTCACACTAGTGCGCTAAACGTGTGTAGGAATGTAGGTTGCGCTCAATCAATAGCGACCGACCTGCTCGGATGGATAGATACAAGCGAGAGGCGCGATTTTCTCATCCTTTCTAACTACAAAGTAGGCTGCACTTAATTCATTAAACAATTAGAAATAATTACGTCCGATAATTGTTATCAATTTTCACTACTAAGTTGCTGAACTCACTTCATAGTTTGCTCTTTACGAATAAAAGCCAGAAAAAGCCGCAAATGACTTGCAAAATCTGAAAACTTACTTATAATAGGTCGCCACAATAGGGGTATAGCCAAGTTGGTAAGGCATCAGGTTTTGATCCTGACATCCGTTGGTTCGAGTCCAGCTACCCCTGCCATATTTTAAGTGTATTGCTCAATCTATATTGGTAATAAGTACTGTTATTAGTAATTACTTAGCTTATAGTAATTGACAACACCCTCCCAATTTCGGTATAGTTCGCAACGAACACCGTTAGGGAATGCCGTTTTTTTTAGACGGTCTCCTAGGTAATAGCGTTATGCTAATGTTTTATATTAGTAGCTAACGTTCGATAAGCCTAAACATTACAGGGGTATAGCCAAGTTGGTAAGGCATCAGGTTTTGATCCTGACATCCGTTGGTTCGAGTCCAGCTACCCCTGCCATTTTCTGCTGTAACGTTCATCACACTTTTCTTCATTTGAGCAGTTAGACACTGCTTAGCGGTCGCTGCTTGAGTCAATCAATAGGACTTCAGTCATGCCTTATTTGGCGATTTTTACGGGTAATGCCCACCCTGAATTAGCGAAAACCGTAGCCGACCACCTACACATTCCTCTTGGTAAAGCTGATGTTACTCGCTTTTCTGATGGCGAAATCGCTGTAGAAATCAAAGAACACGTACGCGGTAAAGACGTGTTTATCATGCAACCTACCTGTGCACCTACCAATGATAATTTGATGGAAATCATGATGATGGCCGATGCTTTGCGTCGTTCAAGCGCGGGTCGTATTACCGCTGTGATGCCCTACTTTGGTTATGCTCGTCAAGATCGTCGTCCACGTTCAGCTCGTGTACCTATTTCGGCCAAAGTCGTCGCTGATATGCTCAACATCGTTAGTATTGACCGCGTTATGACTGTCGATTTGCATTCAGATCAAATCCAGGGTTTCTTTGATATTCCTGTTGATAACATCTATGCCACCCCTGTTCTATTGAATGATCTCAAAAAACAAGATTACGATAACATCATGGTGGTTTCACCTGACGTTGGTGGTGTTGTTCGTGCACGTGCTATGGCCAAGCAATTAGGCGATACCGACATGGCGATTATCGATAAGCGCCGTGCCCGTGCCAATGAGTCACAAGTGATGCACATTATCGGTGATGTACGTGACCGTGATTGTGTCATCGTCGATGATATGGTTGATACTGCAGGTACTCTATGCAAGGCAGCAGAAGCGCTAAAAGAAAGCGGTGCACGTCGCGTCTTAGCCTATATTACCCATCCTGTACTATCAGGTAATGCGCTCAAAAATATTTCTGAATCAGCATTAGATGAAGTCGTGGTTACCGATACTATTCCTTTATCTGATGCGGCCAAAGCTTGTAGCAAAATCCGTCAGATCTCTATCGCACCAATGCTAGCTGAGAGCTTACGTCGTATTAATAACGAAGAATCTATCAGCGCTATGTTTGATGCTTAGGTTTTTACTGAGTACTTGCCCTACTTTCTTTTGGCAATGCTCGTTATAAAACACTGCTTAAGTTTAAAAAAAAGCGTCAAGTGTCAGCACTTGGCGCTTTTTTTACCTATTAGGATTGCACAGTCATTTCGCGTAGGTCTTTATTATTGCTACAAAACCACGTATAATGCGCGCCTGTGCCGACCATTTGTCTTTTAATCTGGTTGGCATTCTCAAAAGTGCTGATCATGCTTAAAAGTAACGATTAAATTGATAATTAATGTCATAAAAATCATTACGATAAGCAAATGGCTAAATTTACTGGTTACGAATTTTATTCACACCTATAAATCTTAACCATCACCACCTATTAGTGGATTGGTCGCAAATCCACTTTTTTATGACCAGACACTTCCTCATTCTTTTTACAGGATTATATCCATGAGTATTAATCATTTTGAACTAAACGCAATTGATCGTTCTGCTGAGCTACAAGGTAAAGGTGCGAGCCGCCGCCTACGTAAGCAGAATCTTGTTCCTGCTATCATTTATGGTGGTGGTGAAGAGCCAACAGCTATCTCTATCAAAATTAACGAGTTAGTAAAATCACTTGAATTCGAAGCTTTCTTCTCACACATTTTGACTCTAAATGTTGACGGCGAAACGCATCAAGTTGTTATCAAAGACCTACAACGCCATCCAGCTAAAGGCTTCCCAATGCATGCTGATTTCCAGCGCGTTGTAAAAGGTCAGAAAATTAACATGAACGTTCCTGTGCATTTCGCTGGTCGTGAAGAAGCGCCAGGCACTAAAGCTGGTGGTGTCTTATCTACGCTAGTTTCTGATATCGAAATCGTTTGCCTACCATCACAGCTTCCTGAATACCTAGAAGTTGACGTATCTGGTATGGAAATCGGTGATTTGTTCCGTCTATCAGACATCAAACTACCTGAAGGCGTTATTATCTTCGATCTTGATATGGAAGATGCGCATGATCGTACTATCGTTAACATGCAGCCACCAACGGTTGAAGAAGTTGACGAAGACGCTGAAGATGTTGATGCAGCTGACGTACCTGCCACTGAGCAAGGCGCAGAAGCTACTAATGAAGACAAAGACGGCGAATAATAAACAACCTTTACATAGCGACCTAACGTCTGCTATGTAATACAAGGTTCGTTTAATTAAAAAACAGCAGGGGATTGATGTCTCCTGCTGTTTTTGTAAGTGCAGTTTGTGAATATTAGGATTGCAAACTATGTTTTCTCAGAATGTAACAAATGAATGATACAAGTCTCATTTATTCGTGCATGATTATTTATTGAATTGAAGCAGAGTATTCTCATGTCCATAAAGCTTATCGTCGGTCTTGGAAATCCTGGGCAGCAGTATATGTTTACGCGTCATAATGCAGGATTTTGGTTCGTCTATCATTTAGCGCAGCAGTTCAATATTACGCTTTCCCCTGACAAAAAATTTCACGGGGTAACAGGACGTGGGCAGATTCATGGTCATGATGTGCGCCTATTGATGCCATCGACCTTTATGAATAAATCTGGACAGTCTGTGATACCAATGGTCAAGTTTTATGGCATTGATAATGACGAGTTACTGATTGCCCATGACGAGCTAGATATTCCTGCTGGCAGCATTAAGCTCAAAACAGATGGCGGCCATGGCGGACATAATGGCTTGCGTGATATCACTCCGCATATTGGTAATGACTTTCATCGCTTGCGTGTCGGCATTGGTCATCCGGGTCATAAGTCTAAAGTTAGCGGACATGTGCTCTCTAAAGCGTCACCTGATGAGCAAATCGCTATTGATAGTGCGCTAACTGCAGCTTTTGAGGCGCTACCTTTATTATTAGATGGTGATATTGAACGCGCGCGTTCGCAAATTAATGGTTTTAAACTGCCTGACTGAACGGTATTATACCTTCTGTTTAAAACTTACTACTTCTTGCTCAAAATTCGATGCTTACTAGTTAAAAACAGTACCTGTTTTGATGGAGTAGTTAATAGTGTTATTTTACGTTCTATACTTGGGCAGATGGTGCAAAATAAACCAATAAGGTGTTGAATTGACCTTTTATTTATATCTGTTTGTCCCCATTAACTGATTACTTTTGTTACGCTAAGGAAGCAATTCATGCTACTTAATATGCTTAAATGCAAATTGCACCGTGCCCGCGTCACGCATGCTGAGCTTCATTATGAAGGCTCGTGCGGTATTGATGGTGACTTGCTAGATCTTGCTGGTCTACGTGAAAATGAATCAATCGACATCTATAATGTGACCAATGGCAAGCGCTTTCGCACCTATGCTATTCGCGCTGAAGCTGGCTCTGGTATCATCTCATTGAATGGTGCTGCAGCCCATATGGCTGACTTAGGCGATATCGTCATTATCTGCGCCTATGCTCATTTTGATGAAGTAGAAGCCGAGACTTATCAGCCAAAACTAGTCTATTGCAATGAAGATAATACGGTCAAAGACACCGCCAATATTATCCCTGTACAAGTGGCCTAATACTTAATAGTCGTTAAAGTTGGTACTCAAAAGTACTTATCTTTATCAATAGCTAGGGCGTGTTCTAGTATTGGATCTGTCAAAAATATTTATTTCTATATAAAAGCTGAATCCAAATGGTGGTTCGGCTTTTTTTATATCAACTAAAAGCAAATTACTCATTCATTATTCGTAAAGGAAAGTACTCATGTGGTTGGCAGTTATTGCAATACTGGTTGGTTTAGCGATTCTCGTTTGGAGCGCTGATGTCTTTATTGATGGCGCAACTGCATTAGCAAAAAAGCTGGGGCTACCAAGTTTTCTGATTGGGGTTCTGATTTTAGGTTTAGGAACATCAGCACCTGAAATGGTGGTATCGGTATTGGCAGCACTAGACGGTAGTCCTGAGCTTGCCTTGGGTAATGCTTATGGCTCAAATATTATTAATATTGCGCTGGTATTAGGCGCGACAGTCCTCATAAGCCCTATCATCATCCATAAGAGCATCATAGCGCGCGACATGCCCATGCTGCTGCTGATTACTGCTCTAGCAGCATGGCAGTTGCGTGACGGCGTACTAAGCCTAGCTGATGGCATATTGTTATTAGTCTTATTAGTAATCGTCTTAGGCGTTCAAATCGTGCTTAGCTTACGTACGGGCAGCTTAGAATATAATGATAACCCTGAAGAAAACAATCTCGCCAAAGGCAACGTCGTAGTAGAAAGCAAGGATATAAGAAGTACGGAAACAGAAATACAAGGCGCGACAGCAAAAATTACAGACTCAGGCTATATAGAGCCAAGCTTAGCACGCGGGTTAGGGAGCTTGTTCGTAGGTATGCTGATGTTAGTCTTGAGCTCACGTGCGATTGTATGGGGCGCAGTTGAGGTAGCGACATTTTGGGGATTGAGTGAGTTGATTATTGGGCTGACTATCGTTGCTATTGGCACATCCTTGCCAGAGCTGGTCGCAAGTCTTGCCGCAGCTCGTCATGGTGAGCACGATATGGCACTTGGTAATATTATCGGCTCTAATATTTTTAATACGCTAGGGGTAGTAGGACTAGCAGCAATTATTGCACCGATTACAACCAATCCAATGATCTTATCTCGTGATGTACTGGTAATGGGGCTGATTACTTCGCTGCTCTTTGTAATGTGTGTGTTTGCCTTTATCTCCAACCGCAAATTTGGCCGTACATCTGGCATCACAATGATACTATTCTTCGTTGGCTATACTGTATGGCTAATTCAGACGGCAAATATGTAATCAATCGTGTTCTTATCAATTGTTACTCAAACAATGACATTTTTCAGCTACTTATTTTGCTTACGGTTTCTAAAGCCGCGCCACAAACCTTCATGCGCCACTTTTGGCATTTTTAAAGTAATGGTATTTGACAACATATCTTGTACCGCTAAGCCTCGGCGATTAAATAAGCAAAATACGTAGTTAAACACTAGGCCCAAAAATGCGCTGGTTAGTAAAATAGCGCGTGAGCCACCTATCAGACTACCAATAATGCCAAAAATCAACGGCATCAAAGCAGCCGCTAGAATACGTTTGAATGATTGACCCCACGTTAGCAGATGTCCGGCGTTATTGACGGTTTTCAGTCGCCATGTCTGCATGCCTAGTGTCTGACCCCCTCGACGCCAAAATAAACCGTAAAAGGCCACTAGCGTTAGTATAAAGGATGGGGTCATAATAAAGTTCTGATACCATGTCGGCAGCGATTGTGCTTGTTCAGACTGCGTCCCTGTCTCCATAGTGAGCAGCGTCCCAATGACCGTTAGCACTGTCCCTACTAAGAACAATAACGCCAAAATCAACATCCCATCATAGAGAATAGCGACGATACGTGCCATTGGTTTGGCAATCGTAGGCTCTTCAATACGAGGCATCTGTTGTTGAGGAGTATTTTTTTGAGACTTTGACTTAGTGGCAGCTTTCGACGTACTTTTTGACATGATACAAGCTCATAGCAAGCAATGAATAGTGCTGCTATTGTACCGTAATTCAGGTACTTATCGTACATTATGATAAGAGAAGACCGACAAAGAAAGAGAATTTTAGTTGAAAACAAAGATAGTATTTTTATAAAAATAGCAGACATAAAAAAATCGCCAAATTGTCATAAGACAGGCGATTGATTTAGATGTTCTTTAAGCTTAGCAGTTATATTAACAAGTAAGCTAGTATGCAAATGGTGCGCCTGGAGAGATTCGAACTCCCGACCCCTTAGTTCGTAGCCAAGTGCTCTATCCAACTGAGCTACAGGCGCGTATTTTGCACATCATTCACTGCTTTTTAAATAACATTTACAGTAAATTAGGTTGGCTATTATATAGATAATCCAGCTGATGTCAATATGTTTTATTACTTAAAATAGGATATTTTCTATTACAGTTTTTTAAAACTATTTCACATCGATATACTGCATTATAATCTAACAATAAACCGAATAAATGGCGGTGAAGGAGGGATTCGAACCCTCGATACGCTTACACGTATGGTTCCTTAGCAGGGAACTGGTTTCAGCCACTCACCCACTTCACCGAACGATTTAAGACACTTATCAAGATATTTGTAAAAATACTTTTAAACAAATATCCTTTCTAAACATAGTATCGATGCTAATGATACGTCTTATGTCGTGGGCGAGTATTATAACAAAGCCGAAACGAATTGCAAGCGTTACCCGTCATTTTCATGACACTTTCTGATTAATTTTAGATAATAGGCATTTTAAGGGGTCTATAAGCCTTTATTTTAGAACTTTAACTGAGTTTTGAATGGTTTTGAAGTAGCTTATCTATAACTACCTCACTTATAACTAAAGTATCTGCAATTGAAGGATTCGTAATCGAAGAACCCGTAATTGAAGATGTAGCCTACTACTATGGCTTTTTAGGATTAGGCTAGCTATAGTGATTAATAACTAATAATAATTGGTAAATACACATTAACTATTTAGTAGTCGTTTGAGAGTAGTCAAATGACTGTCTTATTTGATAATCATAATAAAATACGAAAAGGAACGTTATGCGACCAGTGGTGTTATGTTTTTCTGGATTAGACCCTTCAGGTGGTGCAGGGCTACAAGCAGATATTGAAGCAATCGGAGCAGCAGGTGGACATGCCGCAGTCGCCTGTACTGCTATTACTGTGCAAAACTCGCAACAGGTATTTGGCTTTGACGCTTGTGCTGCAACACTGGTAAAGGATCAGGCAATAACGGTACTTAATGATTTACCAGTTCGCGCTATTAAATCGGGCATGCTTGGCACCACAGACAACATTGCTATGTTGACGCGCTTATTTGCGCAGCAGACTATCAATGAAGATACGCCTTTTGTCCTTGATCCTGTGTTAGTTGCCAATAGTGGTGGTAGCTTGGGCGATGAGCAAACGTTGGTCACAGCATTCAAAGAGCTGCTCCCCTACGCTACGCTAATCACGCCAAATACTCATGAACTACGCGCATTAAGCGGTGAACAAGATCTACATATTGCTGCGCAAAAATTATGTGCACAAGGGAGTCATGCTGTATTGGTTAAAACCTCTCACGACTTTGATAGTGGCGATATTGAGCAATACTTGTATGTGCACGGTGAAATGGTACATCAAAGTACTTTGCCACGCTTAGAAGGCGAATTTCATGGCTCTGGCTGTTCATTAGCCAGCTTCATCGCTGGACGTTTAGCGATGGGTGACGAGCTGATTGCTGCGGTCAAAGCTGCTGACCGCTGGATTACGCAAACCCTGATTGCAGCAGATAATCCACATCCTGAAGATAGCAGCGCACAATTGATCCCGAACCGCTTTATCACCTTTCAAAAGTAAACTTAAATGAGAACAGGCATAAAAAAAGACGCCCTATTAAGAGAGCGTCCTTTTTATAGTAAATATTTTTAAGAATAGTATTGGATACGAAATATTGCTTAGCCCAACATTGGCATGAAGCTCGCTGCCAAGCCGCCGATAAACATCTCGAGCAGAAGAAAAGCAACAAAGGCAACCATTGGCGATAAATCAAGCATGCCTAAGTTTGGCGTGATGCGGCGAAACGGCGCTAAGATAGGTTCAGCCAAATTAATGATGATACCAATGATAGGATGCTCAGATTTGGTAAACACCACAATCCAGCTCACAATAATAGAACCAATAACTAAATAGCGGCACATGCGTAAAAAGTCTAAAATCAAACTGGTGGTACCAGCGAAAAACAACGGTGCAGGCGCAATACCTTTATGCGTTAACGCGGCTTTACCAGAGATATCAATCAATCGGATTAAAAACATCAGCACAATCGCCGCAATGCTTATACGACCTTGAGCAACCGTCGGAAAAATGCGTCCAAACGTGTCTACGATACGCGTGGCTTTATAAGCAGGGGCAATCATAGGATTGCTTGCATCCATCCCTGCAAACTGCAGCATAAAGCGGATAAACACCAGCATCATGGCGAAAGTGGTGACTAAATCAAAAATTTGCAACAACATGTTGTTCATGAAACGCTACTCAATGTGCCACTATTAAATGCCATTACAGCCGTGGCTTATTTATATTAAAGGATTTTTTTATTAAATTAAATTCTTATTAGACTATTCATTTTCTTTACTTAGTGCTTGGCTACGGTCATAGCAGGCCTGCATTGCTTCAGCAATTAGGCGACCAATCTCATTACTCTGCATGGATTCGATAGCCGCTTGCGTAGTGCCATTCGGCGACATGACTTTACGACGTAGCTCGGCTGGACTGTCATCACTATCAATAGTCATCTGGGCTGCGCCTAATACAGTCTGAATAGCTAACGCGGATGCTTGCTCTTTATCCAGACCTAACGCAACTGCTCCGTCAATCATCGATTCGATAAAATAAAACACATAGGCCGGTGCTGAACCAGAAACAGCGGTCACCGCATGCATATGCTCTTCATCATCTACCCACATGGCCAGACCTGAAGCTTCCATAACTGCTGTTGCCAGCTGCTTCTGTGCTTCGTTGATATCATCAGTCGCGTATAACCCAGTTGCGCCCATTTGTATTTTAGAAGGCGTATTTGGCATCGCGCGTACAATATTACGGTAGCCACCAAGCATGGTAGATAGGATATCAGTCGATAGCCCCGCTGCCACTGATATCACTAGCTGGTTGTCTAGGGCATCAGCAAATTCACTGACGACTTTTTTCATAACTTGGGGCTTTACCGCTAGGACGATGACGTCAGCATCAATGACCGCAGCCTTTGGATTTACACTGGCATCAACTGTATTCATTTTTTGATCAGCGTACTGCTCACGCGTCTCGGCGCTAGGTGCTGATACGGTTATTAGCTCAGGCTTAACACCGCAGGCAATAAGCCCACTGATTAAAGCTTGCGCCATGTTTCCGCCACCGATAAAGCTGATCTTTTTATTATCTAGTACTGACATTATTATTCCCTACTAACAAAACTCAAGTTATTCAAAGGTATAGTTTTCTAAAGTATATCGTGACATCTAAAATGACACTTAGTCTACCATACTGCCACGGGAGCTGTTTGATAAATTGATGACGCTAGCAGTGATGTTAGGACCAGTTCAAACACTTAATGGTTACAGACTCTTGCATAGCTTGCTTGGTAGATTAAGGAGCCTATTATTTAAATAATTTTCGGACTACTTCTGGAGTAAGTGATGTTTTTTATTCGTAAAGCTAATCTTGAAGATTTTGCCGATATAGCTAGCATCCACTTCAAAAGTTGGCAAGCCGCTTACTTAGGTCTGCTACCTGAGTCTTTTATTAAAGATAAAAACAGCTTATTTGAAAAGACGAAAATGTGGCAGCAATTGATATCTCATCCCGATGTCATCGTTTGGATAGCATATGATGCTAGTCATAATAGTTTGGGATTTATTGGATACTTTGATGATAATAACAATTATGAAATCACTACGTTATATGTTTTACCCGACTTTCATGGACTAGGTATAGGCACCAAATTAATGAAAACGTCGTTGCAGGACATATTAGAATCTAATAGCAATGCCCATTTTTGTTTATGGGTATTGGACGCTAATGTGACTGCTATTAATTTCTATAAAAAATTAGGCTTTAAGTATAGTGGAGAAGATAATCAAGAATGCTACGAAGGTACTCAAATAATAGATATCAAAATGATAAGAAAAAATGATGAATTAACTTCTTAAACCATTCTGAGTCAAATTCATTCATTTACGCTTAGCACATTTCTGATAGCACTTTCTAAAGTATTACTATCGTTTCTAGCGTTTGCTAATGATTTATCAGCTCCTAGCACCCAACTTTCAAATGGCGATACTAGCAATAACGGCAACTCTTCATCTTTCTGAGCAGATGCAGCACTAACGACCACTAAGCTATCCCGCAGCCATACAGGCACTCCAAGCGTTTGATAGAGTTTTTTTCCTGCTTGCGGACGCGTGGCGAGAGCAGTTTGAACGCGCTGTTGCCGACCTAATGGCGCAAACTTCAGATCAATCTCATCTTTATTGCTTATAAACTTATCGCTTATAGACTGTATCAAGGTATTGAGCGCAATCTCTAATTGCCAATCAACACCTTTCCCTGTACGCAATGTAACTGTTGCTGACTTATCTTGAGACAAGCTATTTCTGGCAAAAACGTTTTGAGCCAAACTTGAATGAGGTAAAGTTTGCGTTTGTCCAGTAAGTGGTAACGCTAGCCATTCGAGCCAAGTGCTACTAAGACGATATAATTGCTGACGATAACGGCGGATGCTGTATGGTTGGGTACGTCCTTGCCAATCTAATTGGGTTTGATGGTCGTGATCATTACGCTCAGTTAAGCTTAAGACATCATCTACAAGTTGTTTAGGCGGTGGCAGTGGTTCATCTTGCGTTAGCCAAGTGTGCAGTAATTGCCGTTGCCGATAAACAGGCAATGTATGTAGCTCATCAATATTCAGTACACGCTGAAACGGTGGATAACTCGAAACAGTAGCGGGCGGAACAATAGCCGTTTGCTGCAAGTCTTGCTTTGCTTGATCGCTCACAATAGCCTGAGCATCCGCGAGTAATTGCGCACTACGAGCAATATTGGCTATTGCATTAGTGTTGTAAGCTGTGAGCGCTGGAAGCACCTCGCGACGCAAGCCACTACGCACATTATCGCCAGCCTCATTGGTAGGATCATCGATATAAGGCAGCTTTAACTGCTGAGCATAGTGACTGATGGTAGCACGACGTACCGACAACCAAGGTCGCCACAATACATTGCGATGCGCGCCTTGCGATTGTACTCGCCACGCCTGCATACCCGACAAGCCATTGACCCCTGCCCCTTGAATCAAGCGCATTAAAACCGTCTCAGCTTGATCATCAGCATGATGGGCTAAGAGCAGAACATCCTCTTGATTGATATGGGCGCGCATAACTTGATAACGTGCTTGCCGCGCCGCTTGCTCATCATGACCGTCTACCTTGGCGACTAACACCTGACAAGGTACTTGCTGAATGTGCGCCCACTTAGCAACATGCTCCGCCCAATAATGGCTATCTACTTGTAGCCCATGATTGACATGCAATAGTTGCGGCAAAAACGGCAGTTTACCTTGTCGATATAACTGCACACATAGCGCTGCTAATGCCAAAGAATCACGGCCACCACTACATGCCAGCCAGATGCGCCGACCGTGTAGCTGACTTCTATACTCAGCCATACTGGCCAATAAGGCCTTGGCCAAATCATCATCAATTGGCAACGCTGCTACTGGCTCAATAGGATATTGCAAGATGGCACTACTAGTCATAATCAGTCTTATTTATTCACATTTATAAACAAAAAAACGCGCCATAAAATGACACGTTTTTATTTTAGCATTAAGGTTAAGCATCTTATATGAAAAGCTTTATATTAAATCAGCAAGGCAACATGACTTCTGAGTTAAAGGTTTTTAGCTTTTCATAACGCTGCTCACAACGAACGTCTGCGTCCATATCTTTGATTTCATCTAGCTGCTCAAGAAGAAGCGCTTTTAGCGAATTCATCACTGGCTGTGGATGAAGGTGTGCGCCTTCGCCCTCTTCGATGACCGCATCTATCAAACCCATTTGATAAAGATTGATGGCATTTAGCTTCAATGCTTCACTGGCATCTTGCGCTTTCTCAGCAGTCTTCCATAAGATAGACGCGCAGCCTTCAGGAGAAATGACCGAGTAAATACTGTTTTGTAGCATGTTTACTTTATCACCAACCCCAATCGCCAATGCACCACCTGAACCGCCTTCACCGATAATGGTGACGATAATAGGCGCCTTTAGACTTGAAAATACCGCAATACTCTCAGCAATTGCTTGCGCCTGTCCGCGCTCTTCAGCACCAATACCTGGATAAGCACCTTGCGTATCTACAAAAGTCATGACCGGAATGTTAAAACGCTCTGCCATTTTCACCAGACGTATCACTTTACGATAACCTTCAGGATTGGCCATACCAAAGTTATGAGCAATGCGCTCGCGAGTACTACGACCGCGATGTTGTCCGATGACCATTACTGGCATACCATCAAAGCGTGCCAAGCCACCAATAATTGCTTTGTCATCAGCATAAGCACGATCACCGTGCAATGCATCAAACTCTGTAAACAGCTGATTAACATAGTCCATAAATAATGGACGTTTGGCATGCCGTGCAAGCTGAACGCTATCCCAGACGGTACTCATAGACGTTTCCCTTTTGTCGTTTTATCTGATTTATAAGATGCAATATCACATGTAATAATTGATTTGAGGCTAAATTGATGACTCATTAAAATGACCCTAACAAGCTATCAATAAGTAACTGTTACTAGCAATTAGAAATAAGGTACAGTTGTAAACTCAATAAAACTTATAGTAGCACAATTTATATACCGTGGCATTACTGCGAACAACGCTTTTGTAATGTATTTATTTAGCTACCTGAGACATACAGGCTACGCTGGTAACGTGGCTTCAACAACGCTAAGCTTAATACCCCATCTTGCAAATTGTTCAATTTCAACGCAAAGGTCTGAAAACAAAAAAGCATAATGTGTTTTATCGGTGCTGACAGTAATTTGCCAGCAGTTGGGAGCAGTTATTGCTAGCCGTATATCCGGCAGCTCATATTCACTACGGCTATGGTGTGCCAAGACTGCGAGCCTCAAAAATAGACATAAATAGACCAGATTATCACCGCCAATGTTACAGGTCTGCTCAAGCACATCGCTTTTTAGCTTACGTCTGTGGTTGAGCATCAACTGCGCCATACGCTTTTGATCTACTTGTGAAAATCCTGGAATGTCTGAGTATTCAAGTAAGTAGGCGCTGTGCTTATGATAGCTACTGTGACTGATTGCTAGCCCAATCTCGTGCAAATATGCCGCACGTCTCAATACGTCAGCATCATCATTGGTCAATTGCAAATCTTCTTTAACTTGTTTAAAAAGGTGTTTGCTGGTTCTGACCACTTGTCTGGCTTGTTTTTTATCCACCGAATAGCGCTTGATTAGTGCCAACACACTGCGATCACGTACATCTTCGCTAGCCAAGCGCCCAAGCATGTCATACATCACACCTTCGCGTAGCGCCCCATCAGAGTAAGCGATAGTCTCAATGCCAAGCACTTTCATAGTGGCACGTAGTACGGCTACGCCTGCTGGGAATACTGCCTTACGGTGTTCTTTCACACCCTCCAGCTCAATGTCATTTACATCACCAATCTTAATCAGCAATTTCTCTAACTTTTTGACGCCTTGATAAGTGACACGCTCTTGCTCATCTGCCCAGCCCTTCGATACCAGTACATTACGCACCGCCTTAATCGTACCACTAGAGCCCACGACACTACTCCAGCCCGCCCTTTGATACTGACCATTAATAGCCAGCACTTC
This sequence comes from Psychrobacter sp. S1-30-MNA-CIBAN-0213, assembly GCF_040309845.1. Lineage (NCBI taxonomy): Bacteria > Pseudomonadati > Pseudomonadota > Gammaproteobacteria > Moraxellales > Moraxellaceae > Psychrobacter > Psychrobacter sp. S1-30-MNA-CIBAN-0213. Next base: position 360,240 of record NZ_JBEOPE010000001.1, read on the forward strand.
TTTACGTGCGGCAACGATGGCATTATTAAAGGCTTCTTTGGTAATCTGCCCATCTGCAAAAAACTTCTTAGTAAAGGCCACACAGCCCATCTGCAAGCTTTCAGTCAGTAGCGGATCAAATCCTTGTCCGATAATAAATTCAGTAGAACCACCACCAATATCAATAACCAAGCGCTTATCACTACTAGCATTAGTATGTGAGACACCAAGATAAATCAGTCGCGCTTCTTCGCGTCCAGAAATAATCTCAATGGGCTTCGGTAGTATTTCGTTAGCTCGTTTTATAAAATCATTGGCATTTTTGGCTTGGCGTAACGCGTTCGTTGCTACGATACGAATACGCTCAGGTGATACGGCATCAAGACGAGCGACAAAACGGCTAAGACATTCAAGACCACGCTTCTCAGCAGCAGCGCCTAAAATATTATGCTCATCTAGTCCTGCCGCTAGCTGCACCTTTTCGGACATGGAAACCACTTTTCGAACTTCACCGTGATCAAGACGGGCAATAGCTAAATGAAAACTGTTCGAACCAATATCGATGGCAGCCATCAGTTCATCATCAGCAAGCGGCGAATCTATAATGTCATTATTGAGCATAGGAAAAATAGTTACCCTGTCAGATAAATGAAAGAAGATATTGGTCAAAATGAGACGACTAAGATGTGTGAAAGCCACAAGCACATAAACGCGTGCTTATTACACCAAACTGCTCACGTATTTGACGCAATTTTTGCCATTAAAGCATTTATGCCAAAAAGTGGCAAGTGACGCAAATTATGGTAAAACGTCAAGCACATAATTAATAAAATAACAGACACTCCATCAAGACTTATTACTTGTGTTACTGATATCGGTTTGCTACATTAAAAGTCATCAAGATTGTAATAAATAACAGTCACTTAATGACAGTCTATAAGTTTTATTTAAATAGAAAGCCTTTTAATTATCAGAACTAACACCTGTCTTTGATAAACAGTTAGCAAGGAAGCTAAACAAATGAATCAAACTACCACACAAAACACTACTAAAAATACCGACGCTCAAAGTATCGGCAAAGCCAATAGAGACTTGATAAAGACAGTGAGCCCAACAAAGCAGAAGTTTTATGATTTCTATTTGGATGAGCATCAAAACATGGCTTGCCGTCGTTTGCACTTTGCAGGTAGTAGTTTTGGCTTATTGGGATTGGCAAAGTCAGTCAAAACCCGTTCGCCAAAACCATTACTAAAAGGCATTGCTGCAGGATATGCCTGCGCCTGGGTTGGACATTTTTTCTTTGAAAAAAACAAACCTGCCTCTTTCAAGTTTCCACTAAAGAGCTTTGCTAGCGACTTTCGTATGTATACCGATGTACTGCGTGGTAACTTAAGCTTAAAAGATCGTAAATTTGATAAGGCACGATAAAGCTAAGCCTTTAAGTTGCTATATTAGATATAGATAAAAAACACTGGGCTGCTAAACATTGCAGCCTAGTGTTTTTATATTTTGAGAGCTTAGACTGGCTTAGTAAGATGCTTATTTAACGCAAAGATTTACGCAGTATTTTGCCTACTGCTGTCTTAGGTAATTCATCGATAAATTCGTATGACTGCGGGCGTTTATAACCTGTTAAGCGCTCGCTCGCAAACTGTTGTAACTCTTCGACGCTTAAGCTCAAATCCTTTTTGACTACAAAAGCTTTAGGCACTTCACCGCTGTGCTCATCTTCAATACCAATCACCGCCACTTCAAGCACTTTTGGATGCTCAGTCAACGCAGCTTCCACTTCGTTTGGATAAACGTTAAATCCTGAGACCAGTATCATATCCTTCTTACGATCAACGAGCGTCAAAAAGCCCTCGTCATCCATCACTCCGATATCACCTGATTTAAAATAGCCATCCTCGGTAAAAGTATCAGTGTTGTCTTGGCGCCAATAGCCCCGCATTACTTGTGGGCCTTTGATGCCCACTTCTCCAGGCGTTCCAATAGCACAAGCTGACCCATTTTCGTCAATGATTTTGATATCCATCATTGCTAACGGCAAACCAACACTACCATTAAAACTGCTAATCCCAGGTGGATTAAAAGAGATAACTGGAGAGGTTTCAGACATACCATAACCTTCATTGATAATCATACCGGTGACTTGTTGCCACTGATCAGATACTGCTTTGATGATCGCGGTGCCACCACCGATAGATAACGCCAAGCGACTAAAATCAAGGCTGGCAAATTTTGGATGATGGAGCATACCAATGAATAAAGTATTGACTGAAGGAATAACATGCGGACGATGCTGCTCGATGATCTTGACTAATCCGTCGATATCACGTGGGTTGGTAACCAATATATCTTCCCAACCGCCATAGATACCAAGCAAACCACAAACAGTAAATGAGAAGATGTGATAGAGCGGCAGCGGATTGAGTATTTTAATCTGCTCGCTACGTCCCGCTTCAATCGCACTGCCAAACATCGCATAACACTGACAGACATTTGCCATGACATTGTAATGCGTGAGCATCGCACCTTTAGGCTTACCTGTCGTACCACCGGTATACTGCAACAAGGCCAAATCTTCGCGCTCAATAGTGACGTCTTTCAAGTCTTCTGCGCGCTGCAATTGCATAATGTGTGCAAACTTTATGTTATCAGGTGCTATGTTTTCTTGCGATGATTCAGTAGCAGTTGCTGATACTGGTACGCTATGTGAATCATTGGCTGAGTGGGTTTGATTTGAGCCAATCTGACTTAATAAGGCAATATCATTATCAGAAGGTGCAGCGTTAGAATCTATAGAACATCTAACGACCCATTTTAGTTGCGCCTTAACGTCATTCTCTAACTGCTCATAAGCTGTGCTCATACCATCGAGAACGATAAGACCACAGGCTTGAGCATCAGTCAGCTGATGCGCCAACTCATAGTGGGTATACATTGGATTAACATTGACCAGTACCGCACCCACCCGCAAACAACCAAGTAACACCACGGCATACTGCAATATATTTGGCAGTTGTACAGCGACACGCTCGCCTTTGCTTATCCCTTGTGCTTGCAAAAAAGCAGCGAAGCGGCGACTAGCGATATCTAACTGCGCAAAGGTAAGCTTTGCAGGCCCCATACTAAAAGCCACAGAATCTCTGTACTGATCAATCTTTGGTTGTAGTAAATCTATCAGACTGTGCTTATCTTCCAACACATTTAGATTATTTCTAAGTCCATATTTTTCATACGCTGCTTGCCATAATGGAGGGACGGTGCTGCTAGGCGCATTATTGTCAAAGCTATTATTCATCGGTTAGCGTCCTTGCTTAATTATCATGATTATTCTCAGAATAGCACAATCTAATAATAATTTTTTAAGCGACTGAGTCACTTTATTGGGTTCGTCATTAGCAGTATTTTTTGGTCTATACGTATCGCTTTTGATTAGCAGTATGTAGGGCAAAAACTTGGATCGATTAGCTTAAAAATGTAGGTGCAATCACGTATACACGCTCACCAAACCACTCATAAATTCGAGATATAGCCATGTTATGCTAAATGTCATTTCATACAAGGAAGGAGGTTATATGTTTATTATGAACCATATTAAAAAAGTCGGCGGCCTTGCTTTACTGTCATCAGGACTGTTTGTCAGTGCTCAAGCATTCGCAGCAAACACCTGCGATAACGCCTATACTCAAACCGATATTAACCAGTGTACTGCAGCTGAGTTGGCCGTAGAAGACCAAAAACTGAACCAGTCTTACCGCAACTTTCAGCGCTTGCTTGATAGCTCTGAGAAACAGCAATTAAAAACGGTGCAACTGGCATGGATTGATTTTCGAGACAAAGCTTGCCAGTTTTCTGCCCATTCGGTTCGTGGCGGTAGTGCTTATCAAATGGTACTCAATGGTTGTTTGACCACTTATACACAACAACGACGCATGCAATTAGATGCCGACATTGAAAACATCAAAAGTAATTAGATGAGCATAAAAAGTAGATAATCACAAAAAAACCAGCACCTTTTAAGGTACTGGTTTTTTATTGCTTTTATTAATGGTGCTTATGACTTTGGAACAATCAGAATAGGTTAAGCATTGGCCATTTCTGCAAATATCTCATCAGCCGCTTTAATTGAAGTTTCGATGTCTTCATTGCTATGCTTGATAGACATGAAGCCAGCTTCATAAGCAGACGGTGCCAAATAGATACCGCGATCTAACATGCCGTGAAAGAAAGTATTAAATACCTCCATATCACATTCTGTCACGTCATCAAAGTTCTGCGGTACAGTCGTCTCACTGTCTCGGACAAAGAACATACCAAACATACCGCCCAATTTATTGGTACGCAGCTTAATACCATGCTTGTCAGCCGCCGCTTGAAAACCATCAACCAAATGGTCTACTTTCGCTGATAATTCATCATAGAAACCGTCTGCCGTTAAGTCTTCAAACATAGCGATACCAGCACGCATCGCCAGCGGGTTACCTGATAACGTACCGGCTTGATAGACACCGCCAAGTGGCGCGATGCAAGACATGATGTCTTTCTTACCACCGAAAGCACCAACGGGTAAGCCTGCACCGATGATTTTACCAAAGCAAGTCAAGTCAGGGTCGATACCGAAATGCGCTTGTGCACCGCCAAGGCCAACGCGAAAGCCTGTCATCACTTCATCAAAGATAAGTACTGTACCATTCGCTGTACACTCTGCACGCAAAGTATCATGGAACTCTTGGGTCGGAATGACCATATTCATGTTGCCAGCAATCGGCTCCAAGATAACGCAGGCAATCTCTTCATCCCATTTTTCAAAGCAATCCTTAATCGCTTGCGGATTATTATAAGGAATCGTAATAGTATGCTTAGCAAAATCCGCTGGTACGCCTTGTGACGTTGGTTCACCAATATCAAGCATGCCCGAACCTGCTTTTACTAGCAGACTGTCTGAATGACCATGGTAGCAGCCTTCAAATTTGACAATTTTGTCACGTTGGGTATAGCCACGCGCCAGACGAATCGCACTCATGGTCGCTTCTGTGCCTGAGCTGGTCATACGAATCATCTCAACACTCGGGACGATTTCACAAATTTTATCTGCAACCGTGGTTTCAAACGGTGTTGGTGTACCGAAGCTTAAACCATCATCAGCCGCTTTTTTTACGGCATCAATCACTTTTGGATGCGCATGACCCAAAATCATTGGTCCCCACGAGCCGACATAATCGATATAGGCATTGTCTTCGGTGTCATAGATTTTGCTACCGTTAGCACGGTGCATAAAGATTGGCGTACCACCTACCCCTGCAAAGGCGCGGACTGGCGAGTTGACGCCACCGGGAATATGCTTGCTTGCTTGTGCGAAAAGCTGTTCGTTTTTAGTGCTCATAGTTATTCTCTATTTAGTGGTCTTTTATTTAGTGGCTTTCTATTCACTAATTTACTATTTAGTAACTTCTATTATTTTATGAAAAGTAAATTTTCTGCTTAATTATTATCAGATTTTAGTATCATTTTTTAAACGAAACGTATTAATTTAAGCCTTTTTAACTACCGAAGACTTAAGCTTCATCGGACCATAGCCATCAAGTTTACAGTCAATATCATGGCCGTCAGTAGCATCTGGCAATAGACGAATGCTTTTTGCCTTAGTACCTACTTTAATAATGCTTGACGATCCTTTGACCTTTAAGTCTTTAATGACAGTAACCGCGTCACCATCTTGCAGCTCGTTACCGACCGCATCACGAATGACCGCGTCTTGGTCTTCAGCTTGCGCCGCATCCGTTTCATCCGCCGTCCATTCATGAGCACACATCGGACATACCAGTAACGCACCATCTTCGTACGTATATTCAGCATCACATTTTGGGCAATTTGGTAAGCTCATAATTTCCTCGGCAGCCATCATCATTTAGGTTTATTCTAGACCCAGCCTAGACTCTAGCCTAGTTATAACATTGTACCGTAACTCGTACCCTTTAACCAATTTGTACGGTTGAAAACTGGGCGCTGTGCCCAATTTAAAGCTTAACCACAGCGTTTTTTATGACCTTGTTTTTTGTGGTACTCTTCCTAGCCTTATATAGTTTTAATACCTCTATCTTTAGGACAAACTTCCATCAGAAGGATAATAACAATGACTCAATCTTTAAATGTATCGACTTTGCCGCAGTTTGCACAATTAACCATCCAAGGCGAGGATGCCGAAAAATTCTTACAAGGGCAATTGACTTGTGATGTCACCAAGCTCGGACTTAGCTATCAAGCAGCGGCGCTTAGCAATTTAAAAGGTCGTATTGAATTCGGTATTTGGATTAAAAAACAAGCGGAAAAGCACTTTGATGTAGTGATCAGTGCCGATTGCGCTGAGTCTTTTCAAGCGCATGTAAAAAAGTTCGGGGCATTTTCAAAGTTTGAGACTAGCGCACCGATAGCGATTTACCCTTGTGTGCTCGCTGATGAGCCGACCTTTAGTCATAAGGACGATCATAATACGCCAGCAGATACTCAAGCTTGGATGCAGTGCAGTATCGAAAACGGTAACTATTGGATCGTGGCAGCAACGCAAGGTCAATTTCAGCCGCAAGAGCTGCGCCTCCATCAACGCGGTGGTATGGACTACGATAAAGGCTGTTATTTGGGTCAAGAAGTCATTGCTCGCATTTACTTTAAAGCGGCACCCAAAGCATTTTTACATTATGTGAAAGGCTCAGGTGATGTCCCAGCAGCAGGTGACAAGCTTGATAAAATCCAAGTGGTCAATGCCGTTGCTACTGCCGAAGGCTTTGAAGCATTAGTTGTTGCACGCCCAGCACACCTTGATGATAGTGAACTTACCCTATTAGAATTACCGCCAGCACTCCAAGCCGATGTTGCGCGTCCACAATAGCTTTTGTTTGAACCGCAGCAAACTGTCAAATAAGCAGCTAAAACAGTCACTAAGAGATTTTCCTCATGACACATATTGCGGTACTCGGAGCAGGCGTGGTGGGTGTAAGCACTGCATGGTATCTTCGCCAAGCAGGCTATGATGTGACTGTCATTGAGCGAGAATCGGCAGCGGGAATGCAGACCTCGTTTGCCAATGGTGGGCAGATATCCGTCTCGCACGCGACGCCTTGGGCCAATCCTACTACCCCAATGAAAGCGCTTAAATGGTTGTTTAAAGAGGATGCGCCGCTACTGTATCGCTTACGCGCTGACAAGGCGCAGCTTAAGTGGGCAATGCAGTTCTTGCAAGAGTGCCGCGCAGATAGAGCTGATGCCAATCTGGTACAAATGGTACGTCTAGGATTATATTCACGAGATAGTTTGCAGCAGCTGCGTACTGATATCGGTATTGATTACGAGCAGCAAAAGCGCGGTATCATGCATTTTTATACCGACCAGGCTGAGTTTGATGCCGCCATTGTGCCAACACAGCGTATGCAAGAGCTAGGCTGCGAACGCCATATCATTGATATCAATAATGCCGTCAGTCTGGAGCCAGCGCTCTACCCTGTTGCCCATAAGCTCAAAGGCGCTACTTATACCAGCCGTGATGAATCAGGTAATGCCCATCTATTTACTCAGCGCTTAGCTGAGCGCTGCGCCAAGGCTGGCGTGCAGTTCTTATATGATACGGAGGTTTTGACGTTAAACGCTGACGCCCACTCTACTAGTCCGCATATCCATAGCATCACTATCCGTCCCAAGGGCGAAAATGCGCAAACCTTTAGTGCAGACAGCCATGTACTGGCACTTGGCAGCTATAGCGTTGCATTAATGAAGCCTCTCAATATTCACCTGCCTATCTTCCCTGCCAAAGGCTACTCGGCCACTTATCAAATCAATCCGCGCGCCCCTCACCTAGCACCCTTTGTCAGTCTCATTGATGATGAGTTTAAGCTCGTGACCTCACGCCTTGGCGATAAATTGCGCGTTGCTGGCACGGCAGAATTCAATGGCTACAATTTGGATTTGAATAGCACACGCTGTGAAGCTATCACTCGCCGTGTACAGCAGCTATTCCCGAAAGGCATCATTGCTAACTCTGTGCAATATTGGACAGGACTGAGACCGATGACCCCATCAAACGTACCGTTAATAGGACGCGCGCATAAGGGTCAAGTCCGTCACGGTAGTCACAATACAAACGCTAGTTTTGACAATTTATGGCTCAATACTGGTCATGGTACGCTTGGCTGGACGCATGCTTGTGGCTCGGCAAAAGCTATTAGCTTATTGATACAGGGCGAAACACCGCCAGTCGATTTTGACTTTGTTGGTGTGAGTTCTCATAGATAGTATCTTTAAAGCCAATATATTTTGGCTGGTAGAAATTTTCGCAGCCTCTGTCTGGCATAGCGCACAGCAAGCAAGAAAATTTTTACCAGCCATACGTAATACGTATTCGCCTTGTATAAACCATAAGCGAATAATAGATATAAAAAAGACGCCCTTATAGATGCCTTCTTTGTTCAAATGTTAGACTTTCAATTTAGCGCAATGCTAATTTTATGCAGCATTTCCTGACTCAATATCGGAAGATTCAATGTTGGAAGATTCAGTTTCGGAATCAACGCTTGAATCAGTAGTCTCCAAATCAACCACTTCAGGCTCAACTGCTTCTAACTGCACAGGTACGCCGTTGACCGCCGCATTACCACTTAACTGATCGATTAACGTATCGTCCGTCAAGTCATTCACACTGACGCCTGCATGCGCTTGAGCAATCTTCTGTTTCACACCTTTACGGCCGTGACCCCAACCATGCGGGATGCTCACCACTCTTGGCATCAGCTCATCGGTGACTTCTGCGATGATATTCACACTGCCAACGCGTGAGGTAACTTTTACGTTTTGACCGTCCTCGATACCGTATTCTTTAGCCGTTTCAGGATGCAACATAAGCGTGCAGCGCGGCTTACCTTTTACCAACCGATAGCTGTTATGCAACCACGAATTATTACTACGTACATGGCGACGACCAATCAATAGAATCTGCTGATCATCATAGTCCTGCACCATCTCCTGTACACGCTCTAAATCTGCTTTATAAAAATCAACGTTAAGATGTATTTGCTTGTCCTTATGTTTTAAAGCTTCTGGCAACATCCTTTTGAGAGCCCCTAAATCAATGCCATGCGGATTTTTCTTTAGTTTCTTTAAATTTAGACCTTTATAAGGCCCACGCTTTAGTCCCTGATTGAGCACAAACTTCGGTCCCAAAACCTTTACTAGTAGACGCTCAACTCTGGTTGCCAGTGGTGCTTTTTTATCTAAACGTTTTGCCAATTCTAAGTAGATTTGCCAGTCATGTTTGGCAATTTTTTTCTTACGGAATAGGGCTTTTGAGTATTTAGCTACGTTATGTACGGCAAAATTATTAAAGGTAACGTCATAATGATCGCGCTCTAGCGGCGAGACTGGTGGCAAAATGATATGCGCATGACGACTGGTTTCTGTGACAAAGTAATCAATAGCGACCATAAAGTCCAAGTTGGTAAACGCCTCGTCTAATTTTTCACCATTGGGCGTGCTGAGTACAGGGTTGCCAGCGACAGTCATAAATCCTTTTAACTGTCCCGCGCCTTCTACCAGCATCTCATCCGCCATCGCAACCACTGGATAATCACCATTAAAATCAGGCAAATTACTCACGCGGCTATGGCGCTTACCTAAATAGCCTGGGCCTGAGTTATTGACCACATCGACTGCAGGATTGGGGAACATCAGGCCACCAACTTCATCCAAGCGACCTGTGACAATATTAATGACCATAATGAGATACTGACTTAATAAGCCAAACTCTTGCACTGATACGCCCATGCGCCCATAAAAGACGGAGCTTTCGGCTTCACAAAACTCTTTGACCAGTCGTTTAATCTCATTTGCAGAAATGCCAGTAATATCAGCTACGGATTCGGCGCTATAGTCTTTAGCAAAGTCTGCAATGCGCTCAATCTCTGGTGCTAAGGCCGCCGCCCTATTATTTTTAGCGCGCGCTTTGTCCGCATAACCTTGTAAATAGATTTCATTAAGCATGGCGAGCAAGAGTAAGACATCGGTCGCTGGGCGAATAAAATGATGCTCGCTAGCAATATCTGCTGTTTCTGTTCGTCTTGGATCTATTACCACCACTTTGCCATCACGTGCTTTGATATCTTTTAGCTTTTGGCGCATATTCGGTGCGGTCATAATACTGCCGTTAGACGCTAGTGGATTGCCGCCAATGATGAGCATATATTGGGTACGATTGACGTCAGGCACAGGAATGCGCAGCATATGCCCAAACAGATGCATACTCACGATATGGTGCGGCAGTTGATCGATAGAAGTCGCAGAAAAACGACTACGCGTTTTTATACTGGTGAGTAAATGCTTAATCGTTAACATGCCGCCCAGATTATGGACGTTAGGATTACCTAAATAAATACCAAGAGCGTTTTTACCATGTTTTTTCTGTACCGACTGAATACCAGCCGCCACTTTATCTAGAGCATCTGGCCAGCTAATCTCTTTCCAACCGTTAGCGGTTCTTTCAACCGGATGACGCAGGCGATCATTGTCTTCATGCAAGTCCTGCAAGGCAGTCGCTTTTGGACAAATATAACCTTTGGAGAATGGATCGTCTTTATCGCCTTTAATCGATAACACCTTGTCACCATCGTGCTGGATGACGATGCCACACATGGCTTCGCATAAATTGCAGGTTCTAAAATGGGTTTGCTCATTCGTCTTGATTTGTTCATTAGCCATGGTCGCGCTCCCTGTTATTTCTAATATCTTGTTTCGATATAAATTCCGTTTTATGACTTCAATATCTTTAATAACCTTAATGGCTAGCTACTAAATAATTAGCCATTTACTCTTCGCAATTCTTTTGTAAAAAAACTGCTGAACAGTGAATCAAAGTTCTTACTCGACATCGTAATTGCTTGCTGTCGTGAATAACGTTGTTGATGGCAGCCCAATATCAATTCATGTACTTGGGCAGCAGCGATATCGACACAGAGGTTAACTTCAGATTTCTCAAAAGAGCACTCGGCTGACTGTAATCCTTGCATGAATATATCCGTCCACTCTGTTTGTATCTCGCTAATTAGGCTTCCCAAGCCTTTATCTTCTACTGTTGAACCAAAGCGCAGACTGTCTTCGATTAAGCGTTGAAACAATTCGATATTCTGAAACGCTGCATCAAAAATCATGGTCAAACAGTGCTGACAACGCTGATTGAATTGATCTCTGGTCAGCGTTGCATAGTCTTTTAGCATATTCACCCAAGCCATACGCATGGGCGATAAATAGTTATCTTTAAGCTGTTCGCTCAACTCATGCTGCAACGCATCTAAGCTATCAAAATGATTGTAAAAACTGGGCTGGGCAATACCTGCGCCTTTCGCAATTTTATTCATGCTCATGCCATAAGTACCCTCTAAGCTATACAGCTGCAAGGCACTTTTTAGCAGGGTATGACGCGTTTTCGCTTTTGCCAGCTCACGCTTTGTTTCCGTTTTTGTATAACTTACTACTTTAAGTGTATTCACTGTCAATCTACCGTAGCTTGATCAAGCATATAATGTATTTATTATTTCAACTATAAGGCTATAGTCATTTAGACAATAAGTCTATAATTAAATCTGCAGCAAAGCTTAATTCTTTTAAAAAAATATTTACTGAGCCTTTATATCTTTACTAATTACTTTTAAATTTGCTTACTATTTTTACGTATTTTGCTGGAAACTAGGCTAGTTATTACACAAATATGCGACTCATAACATAGGCATGCTAATTTCTATAAAAGAGCAACACTCTAAACATTGCGTATACAGACAAGGCAATTTTGAACGCCTATATTAGATATCACTAGCTAGCCTATTGATATTTACCGATAGCTACTGAGTAAAGTTACAAATCAAAGAAAGACAGATGGAAGAAACGTCTCAAAATTCAATTTAATAATTAAAAGAAGGAAAATAACAATGAACGAACATACTCTAAAAGGCGAATGGAACCAAATGAAGGGTTCAGCTAAGCAAAAATGGGCTGACCTAACTGATGATGATTTACTACATGTTGAAGGCAGTCGCGACAAACTAGTAGGCAAGGTTCAAGAGCGTTACGGTCACAGTAAAGATGATGCTGAACGTGAAGTAGACGACTGGCGCCGCGAAAATAAATACTAAATTGCTATTAATCTAAACAAAAAACCGCATGAGTTCATGCGGTTTTTTATTGACTAGTGTTTATATAAAGTTTGGTAGGTATTTTTGGAACAACGACTAAAAAATAAAAGAAGTATGAGATGTTTAATCTATTAAGACTTTCTCAATGTCTAGACACGATAAAACCGCATAGCAAATAATTGTTATGCGGTTTTATTGTTAACTATCCATGTTACCTATCACGACTGTTTCTTATACATCCTTGCATAATATTCAGCATATTGTGATACTGGGCATCCTGCCCTTTTTACTACGGTTATCAGCAAAGGTTGTGAATCCTTACTTCATTTACTATTATCATCCTGATGCTAGTAAATGACTCATTATCCTTAATGCGGTTAACTCAATCCTTGAGTCACACTCCCTAATGCCGTGTGACTATAGTGTCAAATTATCACCTTCCTGTTAAGTCGCATAAACGTCATTGCTTGTAAGCATATGCTTACACGAATATTTCAAAATGATATATTCTTAATTTTTATACAGTAAATTTTTAGTCATTTCATTGATCAAACGACAAATTTACATGCAAATCAATTGATAGAATGCCCATACAAATTGACTTGCAGAGGTATATATCACTTCAGTCAAAATTATACCCTATTTACACTCTTTCTCTTCTACTGAAATTTCTAGCAACGAAACCACTGTGAATAATATAATTTTTATTATCTTATTTTCTTTATACACCTTTAATTATAGTGAAAATCGCTAGCTAGTTAGCGATAAACCTACTACTTACTGATTAACATTGATCAAAAGTCATTGAATTCTTACGGGCGCACACATATCGTTTACACTTTATTAACGCTACCGACATTTGTTATCAAGTTTTGTAGACTACTATGCTTATGTAAGAAATTATTTCAAAGAGCAGAATAACAAATGAATACGAGAGTTTAAGAAGCTATTTCCTTAATCACTCTAATATGTCATACCCATTATAAATCTAGAATAATCTAACAAATGGTAATGATAAAAAAATATTTGCATACTGAGCTTTGATTCACTAGAGGAGTAAATAGATTATGACATTCCTATCTCGATTAACCATGAAAACTGCCGTCTCAGCAGGTTTGGCAGTAACGCTATTAGGCGCAACCGTCGGCTGTACTGTGGCATCAGGTTACGATAATCAACCAGTCTACCGTGATGGTAGTTTCAGTCGTGCTAGCCAGCAATTACGCCAAGAGCTACGTCGCAGCGGTTACGATGTAGTAAATATCAGGTCTGATGACTATCGTGGTCGCCAAATACTTGTTGTCCATGCGAAAAAGAAAAATCAGTTTTACGAATTAAAATACACTTATCCTGACCTTCAGCGTATTAGTTCAGTTAAGAAAGACTGGTCAAACGACTGGCAAGATAACGATGATTATCATAAAGATAAGAACAAACACAACAAGCAAAACTATGGTAATGGTCAGTACAAAGACAAGGGTAAAAAGAAAGGTCACAATGTCGAAGATAGGCTCAAAAACGAATCACGTTATCCAGTGATTAGGCAGCGTGCGATCAGAAAGGTCAGTGCGATGGGCTATCGAGTCACAGATATCGAACTCGATGAGAAGAAAAAACGTGGCATCTTTGAGATTGAGGCAACACGTGGCGGACAAGATTATGAGATTGAGCTTAGCTATCCCAACCTCGATGTAATCAAGGTTAAAAAAGACTGATTATTAATGAAATCAGCATTAGCACGAAGTTAAGCTTTTGGCATCGTTAAAGTTTTGGTGCCCTAGGCCAAACAAGCCAGTCTTTGGTTTTGTTTGGCCTTTTTTTCGTCTCTGATATTTAAGCAATTACTGTTGCCTTTGCAAAACTTACCCTCAAAAATCTAAAACCTTGATGACATCATATGCAGGTGTCTCGTAAGGATGAGCATTTTTTAACGCGCTAATAACCTTATGAATAACCTCCTCATTTACCACCATCTCAACTCGCCATTCATCAACTTCTTCAAGTTTGTCATGCATACCAATATGCGGCGTACTGCCTGCCAATGGCCTGAACTGCCCTGTTCCCTGTACTTGCCAACAGCACTGCTCATAATTACCGATAGTCCCAGCACCCGCGCTAAATAGTGCAGATTTGACCTGCTCTAAAGCACTGTCTGGAATAAAAACCGTCAATTTATACATACATTGGCCTCATAGCTTTAACTTGATGAAGAAATCACCCAAAAAGAAATCATGCAAAACAATCATACCCTTTACTTTTTTGATAAAGAAGGATGATTCGTCCATACGTAACGCAGTAGCCAGTCTTTCGCATCACCAGCATAATCAATGCCGATACGTGGACGTAGCGATAACGGCGGCTGACAACCATCATCTTCAATCCAGACATTTGATGCAGGACTAATAGTTTTACTATATAAAGTGCGGTCAATTTGCAGACGTTTAGTCAGTTTACCTGGGCCAGCAAACTGCTTTGAATGCGTTAATTGTTTGTCAGCGCTAAGATGCTGCTCACCTATCAATCGATCACTACAGTCCGTTAAAAACCCAGCTCGTATTAATACCGATTCAGGTGACTCTGCAGGCCCACTGATTAAATTAAGCATGTGATGTACGCCATAAGTAAGATAGACATAAAACACCCCACCTTGCTCATACATAATCTCAGTCCGTGACGTACGGGTGCCTGCATGCGAATGGCAGGCAGGATCATCTTCACCAATATAAGCCTCGGTTTCAGAGATACGCATACGCAATGTTTTGACCTCTCCATCACTATCAGTTAACTGTCTACAAAGCACCTTACCCACCAAGTCAGCGGCAACCACACACGTTGGACGAGTAAACCATATTGGCTTTAGCACAGTGGTTGTAATAGCTTTAGACATAGGTATCAATCAGCCTGTTTTAAAAAATAAAATTTATTATATGAATAATAAGGCCTCTTAGTCGTGTATCTTTCTTGGTGGTTCAGTTATTTTTTGCATAAAAAAACTGAGCGCAGGGCTCAGTTCTTTATAATTATTTTATCCGTATTCAGCACGAGCTTAATAAGGCATTTAGCTTAATGGCACACCAATACGCTTAGCAACTTCTTCATAAGCTTCAATGACATCACCTAATGACTGACGGAAGCGGTCTTTATCAAGTTTCTTCTTAGTGTTTTTGTCCCAAATACGGCAACCATCTGGCGAAAATTCATCACCTAAGACGATGCGATCATGGTACACACCAAACTCTAATTTAAAGTCCACTAGCATCAAGTCGCCAGCTTCAAACAAGGCTTTAAGTACATCGTTAACTTGGTAAGTTAGCTTTTGCATTTGCGCCAATTGCTCTTCATTCGCCCAGCCTAACGTCACCGACAATGATTCGTTGACCATTGGATCACCAAGTGCATCATCTTTATAGAATAGCTCAAAAGTAGGTGGCGTAAGTGCTTGACCTTCTTCCAAACCCAGACGACGTACCAGACTACCTGCAGCGAAGTTACGCACGACGCATTCCACTGGAATCATATCGAGACGCTTAACCAATACTTCATTGTCTGACAGCTGCTTTTCAAAATGAGTTTCGATACCAGCTTCTGCTAACTTTTGCATAATAAAAGCGTTAAAGCGGTTATTTACCTCACCTTTACGTGCCAACTGCTCAACTCGCTTGCCATCAAAGGCAGAGGTATCATCACGAAAGTGTAAGATTAGAAAATCATTGTCGTCAGTCTCATAGACAGATTTTGCTTTGCCTTTATAGAGCAATTGTTGCTTTTGCATGGTGGAGGGTCCTGTTCATTCAAACTTATATGATAAAAACGCGCAACTACCGCCAAAAGACTGGCGGTATAACTGGGGATCTAAATCTTTAATTAGTAGGTGTTGCAGTCACTGGAACTGCACGCTCAGGCTTTGGTAGTTGATACTGTTTGCCTGATTGGTTCTGTAATTTAAGCGTGTTGGCACCAAGATTTGGTGTTGGGTATAACGGTACAAATGGCGCGGCTTCTTGAGCTACAGGCAGCTCTAGTGGGGCAAGTTTTTTGCTGTCTTGATATTCTAAGCTGCCATTGTCGCGCTTGCCAAGTAGCTCTTTAGTAGCTTGACAGCCACTCAATACTAAAGTGCTGCTTAAAACCAAAGTGAGTATAGCGGTAAGTCGTTTTGGGGTAGTTAATGATGCTTTCATCATATTATCTCTCAGAGTTAGCAATCGACACTCATATGGAGGCGGTGCTGGTAATATTTAGCACCGCATCTATAATCAACTTCTAGCCGATATTTATAGTAAGTTGGCCCGTACTAAAGCGGTATCAATAGTGGCATGGTGTTCTTCAGCCAACCATACTAGCGGCAGACGGATACCAGTATCTATCATACCCATTTTATGTAACGCGTATTTTGCTGGAATAGGGCTCGACTCAATAAATAGATCGCGATGCAAGTGCTTAACAATATCGTGTGCCGCATTTGCTGTATCAAAATCACCACGCAGAGCGGCTGTGAAGGTTTCACTCATCAATTTGGGAGCGACGTTGGCGGTCACAGAGATATTACCTTTTGCGCCTACTCTCATTAAATCAAGCGCAGTGCCATCATCACCAGATAAGATGACAATTCTATCGCCGACAGCTTTAATTAATTGCTCACCGCGACCAACAGAACCAGTTGCATCTTTGATAGCTACAATATTGTCGATATCAGCTAAACGCTCTACGGTTTGTTGTGCGATGTCTACGACCGTACGACCCGGCACATTGTAGAGCATTTGCGGTATGTCAACTGCTTCAGCAATAGCCTTGTAATGCTGGTACAAGCCTTCTTGTGGCGGCTTATTATAATAAGGTGCAACTAACAGCGCACAGTCTGCGCCAGCCTCTTTAGCGTCTTGGGTCAGCTTAATAGCTTCAGTCGTATTATTGGCGCCCGTACCAGCTATGACTGGTACGCGGCCGTTAACATGCTTTACAAAATATTGAATGACATCACTGTGCTCTTGCATAGATAAGGTAGCAGACTCACCAGTGGTTCCAACCGCAACGAGGCAATGGGTGCCTTGCTCGATCTGCCAGTCTATGAGGTCTGCCAGACGTTTATAATCGACCTTGCCGTCAGGGTGCATGGGCGTTACCAAAGCTACCATTGAGCCTTGTAGTCGGGTCTTGATGTCGTCGTATGCTGTACTCATAACTGTGCCTTACTGTATTGTCCTAGCTTTGGTTAAAGCTATTACATGATAGGTCGTGTGCAAGGACTGCTGCCCTGCTTCATTAAATATTAACATCAACTACTAATATAAATGCCCGATAGTGTAGCATATTTTGATTTAATCGCTCACTAACAATTGCGCTTCAATTGGCTATTATTTGTAGAGAACTCAAACTTAACTTTTCTTCTTGGCTCACAATTAAGTCTAGCGCAACTTATCAGCATGGGTAAAACCTTTTGCTTACTCTCAACGAATCGTCAATACGTCGATGGTGGGACGGCGCAGACGAAATGGTGACCCACGTGTACCAATACCACTACTCACGAATACCTGTGCGCTAGCATGTTGATATAAACCGCGTCTATTATCAAAACCAGTATAAGAGACAATAGTGGATTTAATACCAGCCTCGCTATTAGAACGTTGCTGCGGCGATGAGTGACTTAAATTGTCACTCGGTTTTACTGATTTTGCAGCAGCTGCAATCAGTAGTGGTCTTGGCTGCAATGCTTTTGGCAAATCTGTAATACTATCAAAGCGTGAGGCAAGAATAATAACTGGTAACACAGCTTCTTCGATTTTAGTACAAAGTTCTGCTTTGTCGGCTACCACAATGACATCACTATTGGCGGTGATATTTTGAGTAGATTTATCTATCTTAGAAGGTTTGGTTACTGGATTTTTACAAGACTGTGCATTGTCAACTTGTAAGCTTGCGCCTTTAAGATAATAAGGCGGCATATCCTGCCAACCGCACAACATCGCAATATGAGGTGCAAGATTTGAGCCTTGCGATCGCACACTTTGAGGATTATTTGTAGCGGAACGGGTAGATATCGGCGGCAGGGAGCGGCATTGCTGACCAATATAGGTAATGTCGAGCACATCAAAAGCGCAAGCTAAAGTATCTTCTAATAATGGCTGCCCCTGTTTGGTGGTATTCATCGACTGATAGCGCAAGTCTGAAACACTCATTACCGTATAAATAGGCTTATTGACTCCTTTAAAGAGCATCAGTTGCCCGACTAAATCGGCACCCGGATAATAAAGCCAATCACCAGTAATCAATACCGCATCCGCTGATAACTCGTTGATTGTCGCAACAAGTTTACGTATATGTCGCGGTTTACCACTATATAACCCAATCCGTAAATCTGCCAATACCGCTACGGTCAAGGGTGCTTTCAAACCAATATCAACCGTTTGGTGGTGCAGGCGCAAACAATTAGGCTGCACGATAACGGTATAAAAATATAACCCCATCGCTACTATCGCAATCACTACTATCGGTAGTGATAACTGCGCCAGCATTGGCGTCACGTTTTGTGCTCGACCGATCACCAATAGCAGCGCCCAAATCGGCATGGTGTAAGCCGCATAATACAATGCCAACTTTGGCCATATGCGCATAAAGCGCTTGCTAGGATTGGCATTAAAAGTTTGTAACCCTGACCACAGTATCACGTACGCTAACAGTGCTGTTGCGGTAAGCATACTTAGCGTATAAACGGCGTGGTCAATCATGAATACCTAGCTATAATATAGACGTACAAAAATAAAAAACCCTAATACTAACTTATGATAAAAAACCAGCCATTATAAGGGGCGATGTCCACGATAAACAAGCCCCATCAGCTATCATTCGTTACTGTCCTTTCACAACTGACCTTACTCAATACGTAGACCGATAATCGCTGGTATACCTTGACGCATAACTTCAATAGTCACAACGCCCTTGGTCGGTAGTGATGAGATAGCACTAGAAAAATCTGCAGCTTTAGCAATAGGCTTTTGATGTAAGTTGGTGATGACGTCCCCTGCCATGATACCTGAACGCGCCGCCAATCCTGTTGGATCAACCGCGGTGACTAGCACGCCAGTCTTACCATCCCTAGCTAGCTCCGCTTGCTCTTCAGGGGTCAAGTTACGTAAGCGCAAGCCTACACGCACCTCATTATCTTGCTGATCGCGACCTTGCGCTTGGACATCACTTGGCGCATGACTAAGCTTACCCGATACGTTCAGCTGTTTACCATCACGTTGTACTTGCGCACGAAACGTCTCATTAGGTTTGCCACGGTTAATGAGATTTAGGAGATCAGATGCTCGCATTATTTTGATATCGTTATATTGTAAGATAATATCGCCTGTTTTAAGTCCTGCCTTTTGAGCTGGCGAGTCTGGCGATACGCGGGTCAAAAGTGCGCCTTGTGGACGTGCCAACTTATAAACCTCTGCCAAATTACGATCTATATCCTGCGGATAAATACCTAAGTAAGCACGCGTTACCTCACCGTTAGATTTGAGCTGCTCATAAATATCCATCGCAGCATCTATGGGGATAGAGAACGATAAGCCCATATAGCCGCCTGTACCACTAAAAATTCGTGAGTTAATGCCGATCACTTCACCGCGCTGGTTAAATAATGGCCCGCCTGAGTTACCAGGATTGAGCGCTACATCAGTTTGAATAAAAGGCACGCTGGTCTCGCGCGAAAAGCTACGAGACTTAGCGCTCACGATTCCAGCAGAGGCTGAATAATCAAAGCCAAATGGAGAACCAATTGCCAATACTGGCTCACCGACTTTTATGATATTAGAATCGCCAATAGGCAAAGCTGGGAATTGACTGCCTGAAACTTTTAGCACAGCTACATCTGAGCGCTCATCACTACCAATCAATGTGGCATCAAGCTCTGTACGATCATTTAGCGTAACGGTAATTTTATCTGCGCCTTCCACTACATGATGATTGGTCAGCATATAACCGTTAGACGTCACAAAAAACGCCGTGCCATAAGCATGTTCAATTGCTGGTGTTGCTGCCTGTTCAGGGATACGTATGCGGTCACCAAAGAACTGACGCAATAAGTCAGCGGTTTGGGCTTTAGCCAGCTCTGCTTCACTGACCGTCTTGGTAACGTTGACTCGCGCCACGCCTGGGGTTACTTGCTGGACAAGATCAGAAAAATCAGCAGTAATGACTGCCGCTTGGGCGCTGGAGATAGTCATTGCACTGATAGCCACTGTACCAGCTGTAATCATAACCGTACTTAACGAAGCTGCTAGCAGGCTAGCCTTTAGTTTACGCTGTATCCTATGAGCAATTGGTTGACTCTTCATATTATTATTCCCCGTTTTTAAAGTTCAATTATTTTGAGTTTCATTTTTTTATGTTTTAGTCATTTATATGATGATGTCAGCTTATTCTCACTAAACTATCAAACACCAATCTGCATTATTATTGAATAAACGTCTACTCACAAAGACTGCTATACATTCACTTAACTCTTATTACTATCTATAAGTCAATACACTTACAGCGTAAGTTCTGTCCCATTCTCAAGATATCCTTATCTTAGAAAAACTTAGTGACTGTTCTATCGTGTTTATATTATGCAGGATAACATTCGTCATGGCTACGTACCTGCTTCCTTGTATACAGATGAGTATATACAAAAAACACCTTATGAAGTGATGCCGCTTATCGTAAATAAACATTGTCATTAATAGCTTAATATCTCCACACGCGCAGTGCGTTTAACACAAGCAAAATTAAATCATGGTATGATAACAAGCCAAATAATTTAAATAACAGACAAAAGTCTACAATAAAAACTACTTATTTCTTTGATAAATTTATCAAGTTATAGGTTTTACTTTTATTGTTTCGCTCTATCTGTTTGTGCATTATCAGATGACTTGTATAGGTCTCTGAACGCTTTTTCCTATTATGTTGATTTCTACGACTGTTCTTGCCAATTACCCTATGGCCTGAATACCCTTTATGATGATTAGCGGTAAATAAAACCGTTATAACCGTTTGCAATAACCATTTGCTATAGCAAAACTTAGGGTCTATTTGACGTTTACAAGTAGCCGCTGTTAGATTGTAAGCACACCCTAATGTATATGCAGTATGACAAGCTTATAAAAGGATTAATTTATGGATACCGCCCTATTGTTATCCGGCGTGGTTGGGATCGGCATCGCCGCCCAATGGTTGGCTTGGTACTTAAAGCAACCGTCCATTTTGTTTTTGTTACTCATCGGCATTATTGTCGGTCCAGTATTGGGTTACTTCGACCCTGATTTGGTTTTAGGCGAGCTTATGTTCCCTATTATCTCTTTGGGTGTAGCAATTATTTTGTTTGAAGGCTCGTTGACCCTAGAGTTCGATGAAATTAAGCAGCACGGTACCGTAGTGCAGATGCTGGTGTCAGTCGGCGTACTAATTACCATTGCTATAGTGGCATTATCGACTTATCTGTTGTTCGATGTCGATCCTCTCATTGCGCTACTATTTGGGGCGCTAGTCTGTGTGACTGGTCCGACGGTAATTATGCCGCTACTGCGTAGTGTGCGTCCGAATAAGACCATCTCTAATATCCTCAAATGGGAAGGTATCATCATCGATCCTATCGGCGCGATTGCGGTAGTATTGGTGTACGAGTACATTATCTCAGGTGGTGAAGCCAGCAGTATCTTGCTATTCGCCAAAATTGTTGTCTTAGCGACAGCACTCGGTATGGCGGGCGCGTGGGTATTAGCGTTCTTAATGCGCCGTCATATGGTGCCTGAGTTCCTGCGTAACGTCTTCACCCTTGCCTTTGTTTTAGTGCTATTTTCGGTATCGAATCACTTAGAGCACGAATCTGGTCTCTTAACTGTTACGGTACTCGGCGTTGCGCTTGCGAACTGGCCAAAATTCCCACGCGATACGATTTTGGAATTTAACGAGTCGCTGACCGTTTTATTAATCTCTGTATTATTTATTATTCTTGCTGCTCGTGTAGAGCTAGCAAGCTTGATGAGTGTAGGTTTTGCAGGACTTGTATTACTTGCCATCGTTATGTTCATAGCGCGTCCACTATCCGTTTGGGCATCTTCCATTGGCTCTAATCTCAAAACCAATGAAAAGCTGATGATTAGTTGGATTGGCCCACGTGGTATCGTTGCCGCCGCCATCTCTTCCCTATTTGCTATACGTCTGCAAGAGTATGATATTCAAGGTGTTGAGCTGTTAGTACCGCTAGTCTTTATGGTCATTATCGGTACGGTCATGATTCAAGGCTTGGGCGCAAAAATGGTCGGTAACTTATTGGGTGTGCGTGAGCCTGCCACCAATGGTATTTTGGTCGTTGGCTCCAATCCAATAGCATTATTGGTCGCGACTTCTCTGCGAGATCAAGGCTTCGATGTAATCGTTGCGCATAATAACTATACCAACATCGCGGGTGCTCGTATGAGCGGTCTGCGTACCTATTTCGGTAATCCAGTCTCAGATCACGCTGACCACCATCTCGACTTAATCGGTATCGGTCATCTATTTGCCATGAGTACAGATAAAGAGCTAAATACGCTATCAGAGATTCATTACCGTCATGAGTTTGGTGAGCAAAAGATATTCCGTCTTAAATTCAGTGACGAAAAAGTCAAAAATGAGCGTGATACTAAACAGGCAAACTTTCATTCCCAGTGGTTATTTGGCAAAGATGTCACTTATACCAAGCTTGCCAGCATGTTATCTAAAAAAGCGCGTATTAAGATTACCAACATTACCGACAGCTATACTTTTGAGCAATACAAAGCGGACAACAAGCAATACGTCCCGCTATATACGCTTGATAAAGAAGGTAAGCTGAGCGTCATTACGGACAAGTTCGATGGTAATGTGCCACGGGATCGTAAGCTGGTCGCTTTGGTCGTCGATGACGATATACAGCCAAAGCCAGTAGATGTCACTCACAAGCAGGTACAAGCACGTGCCGTTGCTGATGCGCATTTTGAAGCCAACTCAAAAGCGCCTGAAAAGCGTAAAGAAAAAGAGTTGATTGAGGGTATAGATAATGAAGCTGAGCAAGACGGCGCAGCTGAAACGCAAACTAAAGCTGAATTAACTGAACAGAATCAAGATCAGAGTGAGAAATCGGATCAGCCAACTGTTGCACCAGCGGTAGAGTCGTTAACGGATTTGGATAAAGTTACTGCCAAAGAAAATCCTGCTAGCCTTGCATCTAATAGCCTAGAGACTGCTAAACTAGAGCCTACTCGTCCAAAGGCTAAAAGCGCTGAAGTTAAAAATTCTGATGCTAAAAATTCTGAAACTAAAAGCACAGAAGTTAAAAATCCTGAGGCTAAAAAGTCAGAGCATAAAGCATCCAGCTCAGTGGCGACGTTAAAAGCCAATGCCAATGGTAGTGGCAGCGCACCCAAAAACAAGAAAGGGTCGTTGGATCCAAACCGTCTACCTGACACGGATAAAAATACTGCTGATACTGACACCGTTAAAATAGAAGCTAATGACAGTTCAGATAAGCAGTAAAAGCCTCTTGCTTAAAGCTCACTTTATTTTAAAGCAATAGAAAAAACCCAGCTATCAAGCTGGGTTTTTTACATCTATTAGTTTGATAATTGCTTGTTAACAGATATTAATTGCCAACTATTAGAGCGTGTCGAACATTTGCCTATCACGTAGAATCATAGCATTGAGTCAGGGCGTTGAATAACAGCATCGTTAAACCATATTAAACTGAGACTCAACCTCTTCCCATATACGCGCACCAACTTCATCAACAGTACCTGAGGCATCAATACGATGAACACGCTCAGGATGTGCGGCAGCAAGCGCGGTAAACCCTGCATGCACTTGGGTAAAAAAATCCATCGCCTGCTGCTCAAAGCGATCAGCCGCACTACGCTTACCTGCACGTGCCATGCCCTCCAACACTGGCAAATCAAGCCATAGCGTCAGCTCAGGCAAGCTTGGGATAAACTGCTCAATGAGCGCATCAATCTTTGCTAATACTGCCCTATCACCCTGCGCACGCCCAAAACCTTGATAAGCAATAGTAGAGTCCGTAAAACGATCGCATATCACCCAAGTACCGCGCTGCAAAGCGGGTAAAATCACTTGCTGCATATGATCGCAGCGAGCCGCAAACAATAGCAACAGCTCAGTGTCATCGTTTATGTTGGTTGCCGGGTCTAGCAAGATAGTACGCAGGCGCTCAGCGAACGGACTACCGCCAGGCTCACGTGTGCGCAGACAATCAATACCGGCCGCATCTAGACGCGTACATAGCTGCTCAATGGCAGTCGTTTTCCCCACGCCTTCAGTACCTTCAAAGCTAATGAAACGCCCTAATTTCTCTACAGTTTCTAAGTCAGACGCTACCTTATCAGTAGTCAGTTGAGACGATTGTGCGTTTATAGATGCTGACATGGTATTGCCTTGTATTTCAAATATCTTTGCTTACTGTGAAATTTCTTCTATGACTATAATTTTACATCAAAGGCTGATTGCTACCAACCTACTCCGGCGGCGTTTGTGATTTCTTTTCACGCATCACATTTAAGTAGTCTCTTACCGCTTGATTATGATCAGCTAAGCTATTGGTGAATTTATGACCACCATTACCCGTTGCTACAAAATATAAGGCTTCGCTATCAGCAGGATGCAATGTGGCTTCGATAGAAGCAGCAGATGGCAGAGCGATAGGCGTTGGTGGCAAGCCATCAATTTGATAAGTGTTGTACGATGTTTTTTCGTCGATATCTTTGCGGCGAATATTACCCTCATAGCGACTCCCCATACCATAAATAATGGTCGGATCCGTCTGCATGCGCATCCCTTGATTCAACCGATTGGTGAACACCGCAGCCACCAGCTCACGCTCTTCAGGCACACTAGTCTCTTTTTCGATAATGGAGGCCATAATCAGTGCTTCATAAGGCGTTTTATATGGCAAATCTGGTGCACGGTTTTCCCAAGCTAGAGTCAGCGCTTGTTGCTGACGCTTATATAAATCAGTCAGCACCTGCTTATCAGTTGCACCCTCACCATAATAATAGGTATCAGGGGTGAACCAACCTTCAAGGTTGTAGCTAACGATAGGGTCACTACTATTAGTCACCGAGTCAGGCAGTATGCCAGCCAAGTCCAATTGCTCTGCGATACTGGCATTGTCGCTATCAGCGGTCAGCACCTCCTTGGTAATACCAGGGTTGTCACGTAAGGTCTGATACAAATCGCCCGCTGTTTTGCCTTCGATGATTTGTACCTTTACCATCGCTACCTTTGCGCCTTGTTGTAAGATTTGCAATGCTTCTGCTATCGTCGGGTTTTCCGGCAATTGATAGATACCTGCATGCAGTGGCGCATCTATTTGCGACTTGATATAAAACTTGGCAATACTGGCAGAAAACAGCGGTATTTGCTGCTGCCATTGTGGTAGCAAGCCGTAATAAGTGTCACCCTGCTCAATCGTAACCATTTGCTCAGGCTGATCGATACGACCGAACAACGTCTGATAGACCATCACCAATAAAAACGCGGCTATCAAGCCTAAGACTAATAAAATCTGATAACCACGCTGCATAAAAAACGATTGATTGTCTTTTTTGTACTTGCGCGGGGAATTTTTACCATTGACAAGCGAAATATCTGTCGCGGGTACTTTATTATCTGGTTCAGAGTCTTGAGGTGTCTTAGCAGGATCGTTGATAGTGCCATCTTGCTTATCTGATGGAGTATCATTAGGACGTTCAGGAGGCGTTTCAGGTGTAGGCTTGCTCATGGCAACTCGCGAGGCAGATGTTTGCTAGAATTTAGCACTGAACCGCGTGCTTTTCAATGTTATTTGCTTAGCTTATCAATTAACTTGATGTTTAGGTTAAATTATATGGCTTAATACTCATGCCTTCTATTACTATTTCTACGCCTTCTTATTAATAACGAAAACTTATTATGAATTTACATTTCAATCAAAGTCTTGCTAAAAATTATAACTCTCAAGCTCAAAAAATTCGTGTACTCAGTGAGGCATGGGTGAAAAACAATGGTTACTGTCCGAACTGTAGCACTCAGCCGTTAGCTGAATTTGCTAATGGCAGACCGGTCGCTGATTTTTATTGTTCAAACTGTAACGAGCAATATGAGCTAAAAAGTAAGAAAGCAAAATTAAGCAACGTTATCAATGATGGCGCTTATAAAACTATGATTGAGCGTATCAATAGTGAGGATAATCCAAGCTTTTTCTTTTTGACTTATTCCAAAGAATGCACCGTTAATAATTTTTTAATCATTCCTAAGCATTTTTTTAAGCCGGATATGATTGTAAAACGTAAACCTTTATCAATAACTGCCAAACGTGCAGGTTGGATTGGCTGCAATATCGACTTGCGTAAAGTGCCAGAGTCAGGAAAAGTATTTCTAGTCAAAAACCAACAAGTGATACTGCGCGAAAAAGTCACCCAACAATTTCAAAAAACCTTATTTTTACGTGAACAAACACAACAGACACGTGGTTGGACGTTAGATGTTTGGCAATGTATCGATAAACTTGATAACAATTTTTCTTTGCAGCAGGTTTATGCTTTTACCAATGAGCTCCAGCTCAAACATCCTGACAACAATTACATTCCAGATAAAATCCGCCAGCAATTACAAGTTCTACGCGATAAAGGCATTATTGAGTTTGTAAGCCGTGGGTACTATCGAAAATTATACTAATCGCGTTTCGTTATATCGTTCAGGTCTAGGCTGTCCTTTTTTATCACGATAAACATCAGCAATCAGTTCATCCCTATCATCCCATAGTGGTAAGCGTGCGGTGGCGACTAGGCGCTCATGAAACTTATGCGCTGGATATTCCCAATCAATCTCATCATTAATTTTAAAAAAATGCTCTTCACGATAATCGATATAAGCATGCATTCTGTTTTTCACATAATAATTCCACTGCCAGAACAGCTGAATCGCATTGCGTGCTGGTTTGGTAAATGGTTTTAAATTAACGGTTAATGCACACATAACTAGCTCATCGTTAGGAATTACGTTGATACGCTGCTCGATGACTTCCTCACGCGTGTGCGCATATTCAAACATACCGCCAAAAGCAATAAGCCTTTTGAAGTCTTGTAAATACATGACACCAAACGCTAATTGAGTATAAGGTGATAAATGCACTATTTCATCAGGTCTGCTTCTTGCTAATTGGCAAATTTCATCAAAAACCATCAAGCGACGAATTTGTAGCGGGATTCTCTTTTCTTCATAAACTGGGCACATCAACGTTTATCCTTTTGACCTTCATTATTTAAAAAGGATCATTGATCGATTTACTTTATTGCATAAGTCCACGTAACAAAAGACGATCACTTCTTTTGAGACCTTTTGATAGTCTAGCTGGCATGAATAATTGAAATCGCTTGATAATACTGAGAATAGCTATGATAAAAAGAGAGATAAAAGCCGCGAAAACATTTCAGATAGAAATTGTCGAGACCATGAGTAATATAGTAGAAGTTGTGGCTGAAAATGAGCAAGACGCACTGTTAAGAGCACAGGAAATGTATCGAAATGAAGAAGTTATTTTGGATTCAGAAGATTATATTGATACTAAATTTAATATTTTTGGACGGGAATAAAAGCCCTTATTTAGAAGCTTAAAACTTCTCCCGACAGCAAAGTCAGACTTGTCACTGGCATCACACCACGCAAGGCATTGCAAAAGAATAAACCACGTAAATTTGGTAAATCATCATCATTTAACGGACGCATGATAACTGGCGTCTCAGTCTTAGCGAAAGCATCAATAATGACTTGGCGCATCACCCCAGCGACACCTGATTGCGTTAATGGCGGTGTAAACCACTGACCGGCTAGCGAGTAGCTTGCATCATTATTTACATCATTATTTACATCATTATTTACATCATTATTTACATCGTTATTTACATCGTTATTTGAATAAGAATTTTCACTAGTGGCAAAATTTTCTAGCGATTGCGCATTGTTTACCAATTGCGAAGCTGACAGTTGATAAAAGACATTACTCATCGTGCCTTCCACCCAGCTACCGCTCATATCGCGTACCAATCCTTCACCAATGGCTAACCCTTTATCAAAGCCTAATTCTATATCAGATTCTAATGATTTGGCTTTGAGACGTTGTAGCTCACCGCTAGCAAGTACACTATCCAGTCGATTAAGGCTTTTGAGACCTGCTAAAGGTGGTGGCAAGCAAGCAAGTTGCGCGGTTAAACATATGGCTGATGTCGTAGGTTGTATTAATATACTGTTCCCATCTGGTAGATAGGTATGCTGAGCGGTATCAATAGACATAGCGGTTGCTTTACACCAGACTTCACAAGGGCTAGCATCCATATTTGCTGCAAAACCATAACCGCGCACAGCTTGTACAGCACGCGTGACAATGACTTTTATCACGCCCTGCTGTAGCTGCTGGGCGTGAGATTGCAAAGTGGCCAGTAGCGAGTCGCTATCGACGTCTAACTGTAATGCATAAGCGTGAGAGACAAGTCTTTGGTAATGATAGTCTTGCCACAATATCAAACCGTCAATGACACCTATGGTAGTAAAAAACCCATCTCCATAAGCCAATCCGCGATTGTCTGGCGTTAGCATAACGCTATCTACAGTAGCTTCCATAGCATCAGACTGCGGATGTAGGCGCTGCCATTTAGGGGCATGGCTATTGAACTGACTGCTATTGGATTCAGCTGTCATATCTAGCTGGCGTCCGCTTGTTGCTCACCCGACTTATTTAGTACCAACATACAGCTATAAAACTCGCACTTACCCAGCTCTATTTTTTGACCGCCCGTGGTTTTATTTTTTATGATTTGACCACTGAGCATATCTGATAGAACCTTGCCGCCCTCATCACCCATAAGCTGGCGCGCGAGTTGATAAGACTTTTTCGCATGCGCTTTACTGAGCTCTTTTTCTTTATCTGAGTCAGTAGGATTGGCGTAATACCAACCAATCTCGAGGTATTTTTCCGAGTCAATCAAATCTAGATAAGGCGCATCCGTATCCATAAAGCGGTATTTGGTGGCGGGATTACTGGCATAGTCCAAACTGTTTTCATCGGTAGAAACGACTTTACCAAACGTTGCTTTGATTTGATCGACTTCTTGTATGCTTACAGGCTGGACTTGTTTGCCGCCCCATGACGAGACGTTATACTTGACTGGACTGCCTTGCTGGGCTGTCGCACCATCTAAGTCCGCTTCTGGCGTAGAGCTTACCTGTGCAGGCTTGGCTTGCTCGGTTGTATTGTCAGAGGCAACCTCAGAGTTGGTGTCTTTCGTTGAGCCATTACATGCGCTCAATGATACGCCAGCTGCCATCATTATACCGACCGCAAAGGTCTGTAGGCTGTTATTCCACATGGGCAATTTACTCACACTTTTTGGGTCTAAATTATATTAACAAGCTGCTAGAAATGCTGCTGCTAATAAAGAATGGTTGTTAACACGGTGCGTTATTAATAAAAAACTCATTATTAATATAATAGGCTATCGATATAATGAATGACGGCGATAAATAACCTGCATAACAAAGCATCATATATCTGCCATAATTCGTACATTAATCATGCAATAAATGCGCCATTTGTAGGCTTGCTTTTCGGTCATCGTCCTGACATCCAATGTCGTAATTTTAGTGCTGTCATGTAAACAGTGTACCCAACTGCCTTGCGCTTGACTAGCCTTTACGTTACGGATAACAATCCTAGAGGGTACAAATTTGTTAAAAATATTGTTATCCCCTATGATGAGTAAGTTTTGATTGTTTTTTCTATCTCTTGCCCTTTATCATTTCTTTGTTATCGTTGATTCAATTTAAAAAGAGCACAGGGCTGCTGGGATGAATTTTACGCAGCCTCTGTCTGGCAAAGCGCACAGCAAGCGAGGAAAATTTATACCAGCAGTAAACGTACTTCTATTATTTTGAATTGACTATATAGCTAGTGGACAACCTATGACCCAGCACTTTATCGTTATTGGCAACCCTATTGCCCACAGTAAATCCCCAGAGATTCATCAAGTATTTGCGGCACAAGCTGGTATTGATATCAGCTACCAGCGCCAATATTGTCCTGATGATAATGCTAGCTTTGGCGCGGTGGTTAAAGCGTTTTTTAATGGTGGCGGTGTGGGCGCCAACGTGACAGTACCCTTTAAACAGGTCGCTTATGCATTATGCGAATCACAGGGCGGGTTATCTGAACATGCGCGTGTCGCAGGCGCAGTCAATACGCTGCTGTTAAAAAGTGACGAATCACAAAAAGATCATTTGCAAAAAATTAATGCGCTATATGGTGATAATACTGATGGTCAAGGCTTGGTCAATCATATCATCAGCTTGGGTTGGCCACTTGCGCAAGCACGTGTCGCTATCATTGGGGCAGGCGGTGCGGCACGCGGCGTGATATTGCCACTTATCCAAGCTGGTATCGGACAGCTGACTATCGCTAATCGTACCTTGAATAAGGCTGAAGTTTTAGTGGAAGAGCTTAGTGCAGCAAGCGATGCGATTAACAAGCATGCGATTGAAACTTGCGCGACGACTGAGCTGACTGGGCAATTTGACCTAATTATTAATGCGACTTCTATCGGGTTATCAGGTGACACTTTGCCTATCGCTGATGATTTAAATTGCCATTATGCCTATGACATGATGTATGGACGCGCACTGCCCTTTTTGCAGCATTTCGCAGCGCGCGGTGCGCAAACTTCAGATGGCTACGGAATGCTAATCGGACAAGCTGCGTTAAGTTTTGAGCGTTGGACCGCTCATACTATTGATGTAGTGAAAGCGACTGAGATATTGAAGCAAGCATCAAAGTAGAAATAATAATAACGTTATTGGTGATGAATATAGTCGATTCACTTTAAAAAAACCTGATACTGCTGGAATGAATTTTTTGAAATCCGTGTTTGTTTAATCGTCTGTCTGCCTGTCCGGGTTACAGCAAGAGCGGAAAATTTATAGCAGCAGAATGCTATTATTGTGCCTAAGCAAAGCGTACTAATAGCCATTTCTCTATACGTCTTAGCGGTGCTCGTAGCTTTGCTGAATGTATTGCCAAACCTCCACTCAAACCAACCACGCAGCCCAACGCAGTATCGAACATCCGTGCACGAATGACTTCTTCAACACTCGCCTGCGCAAGCGAGGTAACACTGCTATACTCGGCGATAAATATCGTCAAGGGAGTGATAAGTATCACTGCCAGCCCATAATGACGATCGACCAGCGACTCAATACAAAGCATCATAAGAAATATTGCCAGCGCCACCTCCCACCTTGATAAGTTCCAAGACAGCATCCAACCAGCGACCGCCATTCCTACTAGCGTACCTAATAAACGATGGAGCTGTTTAATCCATATCGTACGCATCTGTATGCCTTGGATAATAATAAAACAGCTGACCGCTGCCCAATAGGGATAAGGCATATCCAGCACTACTGCTATCAGTAATGCCAAGCTGACAAAGCTTGCAACGATCATGCTGTCGCTAATCGTGTCTGGCTCATAACTATAGACGGGCACAGAAGTAGAGGCACGCGTTGCTAATAAAAATAGCGTATACAAAAGCGCCATAAACATCGAAAAACCACTACCCAACATCACAAGCCCTGTCGCTGACAGTATTTGCTCAGCTGATACAGGGATAAATAAGGCAATAGCACCTGCCATCATGACGAACAAGCCTGCGGGCGGTGGCTGACGATAATAACGCCCAAAGACGACAACCCCAAAAGCTATGAGCGCAAATACTGGTAGCTTGATCACTGGAATTTGCTGCGCAATCAGCCCAAGCGCAAAGCACAACGTCATTGCAAAGCTCCATGCCATCACCGTCACCAAACGATAAGGCAACGAGCCTGCGAAGGGTAAGTTCAAGATAACCATTGCCCCTAACGAGGCCTTAATTCCTGCAGGTAGTACGCCAAAGTAAGCGCCCACAAAGACTGGAAAGCTAATGGAAATAGCGGCGATAATCGGCATGTGCCACGGGCGACGACTCTGATTGACAGACAACAGATGGTCAAGCTCCCCACGGATTAAGTGTTTGATATAAGCGAGCATTTGCTCAATCCTCTGTCTTAGCTATATAAAGACCTGATACGGTCATAGATTATTATTCTAAATCAATTACTTTACTTCAATCTGCTAGTTGTTAATTTACCAAGATGATTTTGATGACAGCAATTCCACGCTTACAATTCTACGCTTACTAGGTATTAACTCATCAATCATAAATTAAATTAATACTTATACCTTTCAGTCATGAATATTAATTATGTATTGTATATTTGTCCTAACAGAACATTTATACTAATAATATTCCCATAGCATGTCGTTTTGCTAAGTAACCTTTGACCATAAATATAATAAGCAAGCAATGCTTAACCCCTTTTACCTTTAGACCTACTAAAAACTTATGAAAATTAGCTACTAGTAATGCTAAAACAAACTAACTAAAGAGACCGACTATGTTAACTTACAAAGCTCCTTTACGTGACATTAAGTTTTTGATTAATGATGTTTTTGACTTTCAAACTCACTATAAAGATTTAGACAACGGCGCAAATGCTGACCCTGAAACGATCGATATGATCTTACAAGGTATGGCTGATTTTTCTGAAAACGTTCTAGCCCCTCTGTATCAGCCTGCTGATGAAGAAGGTTGTCATTTTGAAAACGGCGAAGTAACGACGCCAAAAGGCTTTAAAGAAGCTTATAACCAGTTTATAGAAGGTGGCTGGCAAGGGATTTCTTATCCTGAAGAGTACGGCGGCATGAACTTGCCAATGTCCATCAACCTAATCAAATCTGAAATGATTGGTACGGCCAACTGGCCTTGGGCAATGTACCCTGGTCTATCGACAGGTTGTATCAATACATTGATGCAATACGGTACTGACGAGCAAAAACAGACGTACTTGCATAAGCTGGTTGACGGCTCATGGGCAGGTACTATGTGCCTAACTGAGCCACAGTGTGGTACAGATTTGGGACAAGTTAAGTCGAAAGCAATCCCGCAAGAAGATGGTAGCTATAAGCTTAGCGGTACCAAAATCTTTATCTCAAGCGGTGAGCATGATTTAACCGAAAACATCGTTCACATTGTATTAGCACGCCTACCTAATGCTCCTGAAGGCACGCGCGGTATCTCGCTATTTATCGTACCAAAATTCCTGCCTAATACTGAAGGCGAAGTTGGCGAGCGTAATGGCGTAACTTGTGGCTCTATCGAGCACAAAATGGGTATCAGCTCTTCATCAACGTGTGTATTGAACTTTGATAGTGCTGTTGGTTATCTGATTGGTGAGCCAAATAAAGGCCTTAAAGCGATGTTCACCTTTATGAATACCGCTCGTATTGGTACTGGCATCCAAGGTCTGGCACATACTGAGCTGTCGTTCCAAAATGCTCTACCTTATGCCAAAGAGCGTCGCTCTATGCGCGCCCTATCAGGTACTAAAGATCCTGAAAAAGTTGCAGATGCTATCATTCATCATGCTGACGTACGTCGTATGCTGTTGACCCAAAAAGCCTTTGCTGAAGGCGGTCGTTCGATGATTTATCACTCAGCGCGTTATGCGGATAAGATGGCACAAGGCGTGGCTAATGGCGATGATGAAGAGTTCGAAAAATGGGACGATAAACTAGGCTTTTATACGCCAATCCTAAAAGGCTTCTTGACCGAACTAGGTATCGAAGCGGCCAAACACGGTCAGCAAATCTATGGTGGTCACGGCTACATTAAAGAATGGGGTATGGAGCTAATCGCTCGTGATGCACGTATCGCAACCTTGTATGAAGGCACAACTGGCGTACAGGCGCTTGATCTATTAGGCCGTAAGGTTATCTTGCAGTCAAAAGGTAAAATCATTCGTGACTATACCTCAAGCATCATGAAATGGTGCGGCGAGTATGCACTTGATAAAGATATGCGTAAATTCGTTTGGGCATTAACTAAGTTATGTGCAGAGTGGAATACGCTTACAGTACGCTTGATGCTAATGGCACGTAAAGACCGTGAAATCATCTCAGCAGCGTCAGAAGACTTCTTAATGTATTCAGGCTACGCCATGATGGGCTATCATTGGGCACGTATGGCGGCAGTGGCCTATGACAAGCTAGAAAACGGCGGCGCTGAGTCACCAGAATTCTATAAAGCCAAAATCCAAACCGCAGAGTTTTACTTTGACAAAATCTTGCCACGTACTTCAGGTCATGCCGAAAGTATGGTTGCGCCAAGTGAAAGTATGACAGCGATGGATATTGAGAACTTTGCTTTCTTAGACTAAGATTGAGTAAAGCCTCAGCTTTATTGAACCTAAGCTTAACCAAACTTAAGAAAAGTAAAAAGCGCCCAGCTTATCAATAGCTGGGCGCTTTTTTGTGCTTAACTATTGATAATAAAATCTCAAAGGTTCGCTGATTATAGTCATAATAAGAAGTTGTAGAAAATATTAGCTACCGAGAATTTTCTTTTGATAAATAGGACTAATTTCCTCGACTTCGACGCATATTTGTAGCGCCGCGCGTCCCGATTGCTCCTTGCTTAATACCTCCTCTATCGTGGTTGTTAGTAGTTGTGCCAACTGCTCACGGACACTACTGTCACGTCCTGGCATCAATTTTAAGTGCGCGTAAATAAAACCATGTGCCTGCTCATCATCTTCAACTCCTACCAAAAACGTTTCGATAGGGATTATCCGCGCTTTAATATCAGTCGGTTTACCGAAGTGACCACTATCCCATAGCACTTTATTTAGAGATTTGAGTAACGACTCTTCATGAGGGATACTGACATTAGGCGTTGCTTGAATGGTTAAATGTGGCATGAACCTATCCTTATAATGAGTGAAATTTAATGACTAAAAAGCTTTGTCTATGAATAAAGTCTTAGCATGTTTGGTTATTTGTCGCGGCAATGACTTAATACTTAACTAATTATCAGCCATCAGTTATATCTTCAAAACGAGCGCTAAGCGTTTCGGCTAGTTGCGATGGTGGCAACTCAATCTCAAGCCCACGACGCCCAGCACTGACATAAATGGTTGATTGGTCTTTAGCCGATATATCTATTATTGTTATTAAACGCTTTTTTTGCCCCAGCGGACTGACACCGCCCAACACATAGCCCGTACTACGTGCGACTTTTTTGGGGTCTGCCATTTGTACTTTTTTACAGGGCAGCACTTTATCAACAGATAGCGCTTTGGCCATTTTTTTAAAGTTCAATGTATTATCAACTGGTACAAGAGCAACAGCTAACGTGCCAGCATCCGTTTCTACCACCAACGTTTTGAACACTTGCTCAGCTTTCACACCGAGCTTTTCAGCAGCTTCTAAGCCAAAAGACGCTGCACTACTGTCATGAGTATATTCGTGCAGCTGATAATCAAGGCGACGCTGTTTGGCAATTTTAATAGCAGGAGTCATAAGGTACTCACGTTAAACTCACATTAAAAAATAGGTATTCTCGTTAAACCCGATTCACTTACTCTGCGCCGAAACCCTGCTCCTTGCCCCATTACTCATTGGATGATTAAAACATTGGACAAGTTAAATTTTATAATATATTAGGCAGAGATACTGACACCATATATCGCTTTGACTGCTTTTATGGCATCATAAGCGCATTACATTTTACAAAGTCTGACTTTTGATTATGATACCCAGTTTCCTAAAAAACAAGCTCCTAAAAAACCGAACGTCTAAAGCGCCAGCAGCACCTGATGCTACGAGGTCATCGGTTGCGACGTCTTATACCAATGCGCCTATCAATCAGCTTTACCGAAAAGTATCAGGACAAGCGCTTGATGTCGCCGTTAAGGCAAAACTATTGGGCGAGTTGCCGGAATTTGATACCAATGATCAAACGCTGACTTTCTATGTACTGCAAGATTATTCGCGCTCAAACAGTATTTTGATTGACCTGCAAACTCAGGAATACAAGCTACCGCCTGCATTGATGGGTGTCAAAGATAGCACACATGATGTTAATGAAAATGCAGCTATTATATTTTTGCATCACCCCAAATCTAAAGACCATCAGCTATCGCCGCGCTTATCGCGTTTGGTTGCTGCTAGCTTGCAACATCCAGATTTGCAAATACGACTGGTACCAGTATCTATTCTTTGGGGTCGCGCGCCTGAAAAAGAAGATTCGTTATTTAAATTGTTAATGACAGATAACTGGCAAGATCCGAGTATCACCAAGCAATTATTCAATATCGGCGTCATGGGACGTGATACCTTTGTGCAGTTCCATGCACCGCAAGACTTACGTACTATTATTCATGATAGCTTGCACGATGGACAAGCAGATGAGTTGGAAGTAGCTGATATTGCAGATAGCCAAGACGCGCGCCATGCATTAGTTCCAGCAGCAGACGCTAACCGTGAATTGGTACGCACCTTACAACAACAGCTTAATACTTATCTGGATAAGCAGCGCGCCACTATGCTTGGTCCGGATCTATCAGATCGGCGCAATTTGGTAGATAAGCTCATCTATTCACCTGCTATCCAGCATGCCGCACAGATTGAAGCTGACGAAAAAGGCATTAGTGTGCGCGAAGCTCGCGGGCTTGCTAGAAAATACGCCAATGAGATGGTTAATGACTACTCTCACCCTATTATTCGAGTCTTTGACAGATTTTTGACATGGTTATGGACGCAATTATATGATGGCGTCGAAGTCCATCATTTTGAGCGCGTACGTAAGCTTGCGACCGATCATGAGATTATCTACGTGCCATGCCATCGTAGCCATGTTGACTATTTATTATTGTCTTACGTCATTTATAAGCGCGGTCTGAGTATTCCTTATGTGGCTGCCGGTGACAATTTAGATGTACCAGTACTAGGGCCATTATTACGCGGTGCGGTAGCGTTCTTCATTCGTCGTAGCTTTCGCGGTAATGCCCTTTATACCGCGGTATTACGTGAGTATATGCACACCCTTATTACCCGCAATACGCCCATTGAATACTTTATCGAAGGCGGCCGCTCACGCTCAGGACGCTTGCTACCGCCGAAGATGGGTATGCTGGCGATGACCATCCATAGTCAGCTCCGCAAAACCAATAAGCCTGTAGTCTTTATTCCAACCTATATTGGTTATGAGCGCATTATGGAAGGTGGTACTTATATTGGCGAGCTGAAGGGTAAGCCAAAAGAGTCAGAATCTTTAATTGGGTTACTAAAAGTCGGGCGCAAAATTGAGCGTATCTTTGGTAATGTCCATTTAAGCTTTGGCACGCCATTGCATTTAAGCGACTTCCTGCAAAAATTCGATGTCGCTGCTGATAGCCTACCTGTTGATCGTACCGATACGCCACTCGATGAAAAAGCCAGCGCCATGGTTGACAATATCGGCGTGAAAATCATGCAGCATATTAACAAGGCTGCTGTCGTCAATCCGGTATCGCTATTATCATTGGTACTCTTATCAGCACCAAAGGCTGCGCTTGATGAAGATATCTGCCGCGAGCAGATCGCTTTGTATCAAGGTATTGCACGTAAAATGCCTTATTCTGATGATACGGTCGTTACAGATATGAGCCCGCAGAAAATTATCGATTATGGTATCAAGCTTAAGCTTATCGAACGTATACCACATATCTTAGGTGATATTATTCAAGTCGCTGGTAAGCAAGCAGCGCTATTAAGCTACTTCCGTAATAACATTTTGCACGTGTTTATTTTACTGTCATTCTTAGCAGCACTAGTTGCACGTAATGGCCGCGTTAATCGTAATCGCCTTGATGATATCGTTATCCAGATGTACCCCTTCTTACAAAGTGAGCTGTTTTTATACTATCCAGCGCACGGTCTAATGGATACGCTTAATCAAAAAATCGACAACCTCATCGCCCATGGTCTAATTATCGATTTAGGTGATGGTATGCTTAGTGTGCCAGATGCTAATAGCAGCTGCTATCAACAGCTTGAAGTGCTCGCAGCTCCTGTTGAACAAAGCCTTGAGCGTTACTTTATGACCCTAGCTTTGCTATCACAACAAGGCTCGGGTAATTTGACGACAGAAGAAGTGGTCGACTTGTGCCATCTGTTAGGTCAGCGCTTATCAGTGTTATATGCTGATGATATTCCGGACTTCTTCGATCGCTCGCTATTTTTAAGTTTTGTCACCGCACTTACTCGACTTGATTATCTACAGATAGATGACGAAACGGGTGCATTAAACTTTGATCAGCGTATTGATGATATCGCTCACCATGCCAAATATGTGCTGAGTCCTGATATGATGCAAATTCTGCAACAAGTGGCCAGTCTTGATGATGATGAAATTGCTCATGCTATTACTGAGATTAGTAATAAAAAGCAGCGTAAATTTGGCCGTAAGCGTTAAGTAATACTAACTTCTTTATAGTTTAGCGCAAAAAAAGACCTCTAATTATTAGAGGTCTTTTTTATTACATATTAGCTCAATCTAACAAGCAGCTATTCTAGGTAGAAATTTTCTTGTACTTCATACGCTTAGGACTGGCATCATCGCCCATGGTCTTTTTGCGATACGTTTCAAACTCAGAGTAGTTACCATCGAACCAAACAGGACCTTCATCTTCGAATGCCAAGATATGAGTCGCAATACGGTCAAGGAACCAGCGATCATGCGAGACGACCATTACCGTACCTGGGAAGACTTGAATCGCATCCTCTAATGCACGTAAGGTTTCGATATCCAAATCGTTTGATGGTTCATCAAGGAGCAATACGTTCGCACCCTGCTTTAGTGTCTTCGCTAGTTGCAAGCGGTTACGCTCACCACCAGACAATTGACCAACGTGCTTTTGTTGGTCTGAACCTTTAAAGTTAAAGCGACCAATATAAGCGCGACTTGGCGTCGTATAATCGCCAACGGTAATAATATCTAGACCGTCGGAGATCTCTTCCCAAACAGTTTTGCTATCGTCTAAGTTGTCACGTACCTGACCAACATAGGCAACGCTGACACTCTCACCCAAATCGACGGAACCAGTATCTGGCGTATCACGTTCAGTAATCATGTTAAATAGCGTGGTTTTACCCGCACCATTTGGACCGATAATACCAACGATAGCGCCCGCTGGCACGTTGAAGCTTAGGTTTTCATAAAGCAAACGATCACCAAATGACTTGGAGATGTCATTTACTTCGATGACTTTATTACCTAGACGTGGACCAGGTGGAATATAAATCTCAGAGGTCTCGTTACGCTTTTGGAACTCTTGCGAGTTCAATTCTTCAAAACGCTGTACACGAGATTTAGACTTAGCCTGTTGACCTTTTTGATTTTTACGAATCCAATCAAGCTCTTTTTTCAGCGCTTTAGCAAAGGATTCTTCTTGCTTATTCTGTTGCTCTAGACGTGTGTTCTTTTGCTCTAGCCACTCAGTATAGTTGCCTTCGTACGGATAGCCATGGCCACGATCCAGCTCCAAAATCCATTGAGCGACATTATCCAAGAAATAACGATCATGGGTAATAGCAACGATCGTACCGCTGTAGTTCTGCAAGAACTGCTCTAGCCATGCGACAGATTCAGCGTCCAAATGGTTAGTTGGTTCGTCAAGTAATAGCATATCAGGACGTGACAATAGCAAACGGCATAGTGCCACACGGCGTTTTTCACCACCAGACAGTTTGCTAACATCAGCATCCCATGGCGGCAGACGTAGAGCATCGGCGGCTTTTTCTAGCTGGGTATTTAAGTTATGCGCATCCCATGCTTGAATGATGTCTTCCATCTTGCCTTGTTCTTCAGCAAGCTTATCAAAGTCTGCATCAGGCTCAGCGTATTCGGCATAGATCGCATCTAGACGAGCTAACGCATCTAACGCTTCGCGCATACCGTCTTCGACGTTACCACGTACGTCTTTACTGTCATCAAGCTGTGGTTCCTGCGGCAAATAGCCAATTTTGGTGCCCGTTTGCGCGCGTGCTTCACCACTGAATTCAGTATCCACGCCCGCCATAATGCGTAGCAAGGTTGATTTACCCGAACCGTTGATACCGAGTACACCGATTTTAGCGCCAGGGAAAAACGATAGGTTGATGTTCTTTAGGATTTCACGCTTAGGTGGAACAAGTTTTGACACGTTGTTCATCGTGTAAATATATTGAGCCATTAACACTCCGATAGACTGCATAGACGAGGTCTGCAAATCGCACTCAGCAATCGTGCTCAGTGGACGGCGCCTCAAAATCAGGGTTACAAATTGTCTGCTATTATCGCATTGTGGCGCATACCCTGCAAGCTAACAGAGGGTTTTCCGGCTGGTTTTGTGTCTTCTGCAACAAAGCTTGACACCTTTTACCTAAAAGCTTCTGTTAAAGTCATCATTTGACCTGTTTAATCAGCTTTATACTGATGTAGCTCATAAAAACCACAAAATGATAATAGCTAGAAACTTCACAAAATCAATCAGTAAGGGTTAGTATATTAGAATAATTTACTGAAATTGGTTTTCTTAACCATGCTTTAATGTTCAATTAACATTTATA
Source organism: Psychrobacter sp. S1-30-MNA-CIBAN-0213 (assembly GCF_040309845.1). Classification (NCBI taxonomy): domain Bacteria; kingdom Pseudomonadati; phylum Pseudomonadota; class Gammaproteobacteria; order Moraxellales; family Moraxellaceae; genus Psychrobacter; species Psychrobacter sp. S1-30-MNA-CIBAN-0213. The sequence goes on from NZ_JBEOPE010000001.1 coordinate 400,938, forward strand.
AATAACACTATAAAGTTGTCCATAGAAGGACTTTAAATCCTTTTATGAAAACATAAAAAACACGAAAAACGTGAGAAATATTAAAAAGGTACTGTACCTATGCCGACTGGCTACCGCCCTGAGTTTATTCAAAGTGCATTTATTGATTTTATCAGTACACGACTGCATCCGTTTTGGTCGTTGACAACACCTAAGCTACGTTTGGTAACCAAACACACGCTTAGCGATGACTTGGTTGCCTTGCAATTCGAAATTAATAACGCCTTTAAACAGCAATCAGATGGATGGCAAGGCGGCGCGCATATTAATCTAAGCATTGCTATTGATGGTATTCTTCATCAGCGTAGTTATTCGCTGGTAGGTCTACCGCATCAGACGCTATGGTGGACTAATGGAAATAGCCGCGACAAAAAACTGCAACGCCAAACGCTTACCATCGCTATCAAGCCACAAGGTTTAGTGTCTAATTATTTAATTAATCAGGCAGCTCTTGGTACTATCTTTGATAGCAGTATACCGAGTGGGAATTTTACTCTAGAGCAGATATCAGCAAACCAGCAGATAAAATCAGCTATTAAAAATATGGAGACTAAAAACTCTGTTATTGAAGAGCTAGCGCCCATACTCTGTATCGCTGGCGGCAGTGGTGTCACCCCAATGCTCGGGCTAGTGACACAGGCGCTACAACACGGTCATAAAGTGACGTTACTACATTATAATCGTACATCGCTGTCAAGCAGCCCTCTACAAGAATATTGGCAGCAACTCGCCACTACGTACCCAAGCTTTACTTATCATTTTATCAATACTGAAGACGCCAGCACTTATTTGGCTGGCACGCGGCATTTAAGTGCAGCAAGTTTATTAGCATTGAATCTACCGTTAGCAGATACACAAATATTTGCTTGTGGTTCGCAAGCCTTGTTAAAAGAACTATACCATGCAGCTAGCGAAATAAACCTACCAAACAATCACTCATTACGTGACAACATTATTATAGAAAATTTTGGCTATGCTGTACCTGATCTGAACTTAAGTGATGCAACTAAAAAAACAGCTAACTTAGAAAAACATACTGTTTATCTGCGCGCACGCCAACGACAGTTTGATAGTAGTGGCACATTATTAGTTGATGCTGAACAAGCTGGTCTTCGGATGAATTACGGCTGCCGTCAAGGTATTTGTCAGATGTGTCGCTGTAATAAAGTCAATGGTGTGGTTCAAAACGTTCAAACAGGAAAGATAAGTGGTGACGGTTTTGAGTCTATCCAAACCTGTATCAATGTAGCGATGACAGACGTAGTACTCGATATATAGTAAAGTGCAAACTGAATAAAACACGCGTATATGAAAAATGAAATAGCGATTAGAGTAATGTACCCGCATAATATGAATACAAATCACTCATTAGCCGTTATTTAACAGTGTTACTGTAGAATTAGAATAACTAACTAAAAAACAGCAGCTGCTACTATAAGTAAATAGACGGTAGATAGTCTGTCTTGTATGCTAGAAGCTATAAAACCCATCAAACCGACCCTGTGAATTCTAGTACATTATCTTAAGAGTAACTTATTCCGTTAAAAGCATTTTGCTTCAAACCAACTGCAGCTTCGGTAAAGGATAACGCATGCGCTTATTACCACCTCTATTCCCTTCACGATCTGCTGTACCTATTTTAAATGCTTTAACCGACGATCAACTGGACGTCCATGGTCGTAGATTACTGCCAGAAAAAAACGCCTATTCAACTGGCTGTAACATTAATAGTGAGAGTACAAAAGATAATAAGGATATATCAGCTCTACCTATACGCTACCCAACGTTAAGCGCTGCGCCATTACCAAAGGTACAGACCGAAGCCCTTGCTGATGAGTTAAATGCAGTCTATCAAAGTGTAATGGACTCATTGAACGGTAAGGATGCACGTTATATCCAGCGTATTTATGCCACGGTAGTGTATAGCGAGATTGTGGCTCGTGGTCTACTGGCTACTGCTGGACGCATGTCATCAAAACGTAGTAAAGGTAGTGTCTGGCTACTGGGTACTGGCCTATTAAGCTTTAGCAAAATATTAAACAATATGGAGCTTGGGCATAATGTCATGCATGGCCAATATGACTGGATGCAACATCCGCACTTAAACAGCCAAACGTTCGATTGGGATATTATGTGCCCTGCACCGCTATGGCAACATTCACATAACTATCTACACCATACCTTTACCAATATCGTTGATCGTGACCATGACGTCGGCTATCATTTAATACGCGTCACTAACGAGCAGTCATGGACACCAAGTGATCGCTATAATCCCCTTAAGACCATGATATTGGCACTAGGATTTGAGTGGGCAATCGCGTTTCATGATATCCAGATAAGCGTAGAAGAGTATGCTGATTCAACAGAGAGACACGCGATACTGCAACAAAAATCACGTGCTGTATTTGCCAAAATCGTACGTCAAGTCGGTAAAGACTATGTTGCCCTCCCAGCAGTTGCAGGACTCACCTTGGGCCTTAATAGTGCTTTATCGACGTTGAGTGGTAGTGTCACTGCCAATATTGCGCGTAATCTATGGACGTGGGCAGTGATATTTTGTGGACATTTTACCGAGCAAGTACATATTTATACCCATCTCGATGATAATGAGAGCAAAGGCGACTGGTATGTACGTCAAATCCTTGGCTCTAGCAATATCCAAGGTAGCAAGTTATTTCATATTTTAACTGGCAACTTATCACATCAGATTGAGCATCATATCTTTCCTGACATGCCAGCACATCGCTACGCCAGCATCTCGCCACAAGTACAAGCGATATGTAGCAAGTATGGCCTAGCTTATAATACTGGTCGTTTTGGTAGCCAGTTTCGACAAGTGCTTGGGCGTATCTATCATTTTAGTAAGCCTAATACTGATGAATTGCGCGCCTATATACAAGAAAAATCAACGGCTGGTGAAGTTAATTTTAAGAAGGAACAGAGACATAGCATACCCGTGCGTGGAATCAAAAAATACATTCCACAAGTAGTACGCCAAGCTTTATTTTATGCCAAATAGTTTCAAGCTTACGCTTGATTCTTTACTTATGGTTAATGCTTTAAAAGACAGCTCAAGAGACAGTTTAAAAGAAAGATAGTAACATTTGCTCTATCCACTTTTACCGTAAGCTACTGGTCAACAGCTTTTTAATCGATGATAATAATCAGCTATAGATTTAGTTGTATCAGTTATAAATGATATCTACATAGATTTATTTTAATAATAAAAATGGAGAATTTGATGAGTACAGCATCTGATCAAGATCTAAATATTACCCATAATGAACAAGCAAATCGTTTTGAGACTACTATTGAAGGCCAAACTGGCTATATTAGTTACCAAGAGCGTGGCGATACTTTGGTTTATGACCATACGATTGTGCCACAAAAACTTGGTGGTCGCGGGATTGGCTCAAAGCTAGTCAAACATGCCTTAGATTATGCACGTGAGCATGATAAAAAAGTCGTACCCCAATGTTCGTTTGTATCGTCATATATCAGTAAGCACCCCGAATATAAAGACTTAGTTTAACAACATAGAGAACAGTTAAGCAGACGACTCACCTACCTATCAACTTGACATACCTAACTATATATTTATCAATTGATATATGGCAGGATGTAAGAGATAGGTAGGTTTTTTATCCTATAGTAAATATAGGATAGCGGAATGTAAGATAGCTGGGAGCAATCGCGTAACAGTAACCATCAAGATAGATTATCAAGTACATTGAATATTTTATTATTGATGTTGATAATGATCCAGCTAATAACAAAAACACTCTAACCTCTTAACCACCACATAATAATAAAGGATATCGATATGAGTAGTTTATCTGACAAACAAGTTGATATGCAGCTAGAAGACCTTGTAGGCTGGCAACGTGATGGCAATAGCATCGTTAAGACATATCACTTTAGCGATTTTATTGAAGCGATGAGCTTTATGAACCAAGCGGCTTTTTATGCTGAAGCGCTTGAACATCATCCTGAATGGAAAAATATCTATAATATCGTTGAAGTACGTTTGACGACTAGTGATACTGGTGGTATTACTAGCCATGATATTCGTTTAGCGAAACGCATGGAATATATTATTCAGCCCAAACGCTTGTAAATCGATAAGCCTTAACAGCTCTCCTTAGCATAAACTCGCTAATTTTTAAAGCAAAAAAACGTCCTCAAATGAGGACGTTTTTCGTGCTGCTTAGGATACATTTAGCGTAAATTCAAAATGCATTCTAACAATTACATCTTACGGCTAACAAACGCCACGATGAATAAGATAACAGCTACTGCTAAGAAGATATATGCTAGGTTAGCAGATAATCCAGCAACACCGCCAAATCCTAACAAACTTGCTAACAGTGCGATAACTGCAAATATAATAGCCCAACGAAACATAATTATTCTCCTAAAATAAAAAGCATTCAATATACGGATAAAGCGTAACACTGTTGATAGTCAATCTTTTAATAATTGGTACTGCAAGGTTCGCTAAATCCAATTACTATCAATGCTTATTGTTGTTAATATTATTAATTCTACTTCATTTCTAATGATTCACTTCCAACAAGTTACTTCCAAGTTGTGATAGTAGATTAGCAACATTTTAAGCAGATAAACGTTCAGTTTGGTAATAATCACGGTAGGTTGTGTAACCTGTGTAGTAGTATTGCCCCGTTTTTAGCAAGTTCAGGTTATCAGATGTTTATTAAGCTAGTATTCAGATGATATGGTGCTGAGATAGTGTTATCTACAGCTGTCTTAGAAGCGCATAATCCAAATGCTATTACTCTAAGGGTCATTGCTAACATAGAAATCTTAGGCATTACCCTACCCTCATTTATGTAAACACATATAAAGGAAAAAATATGAATAATACGGATATTCAAAAACGTTCATATGCTGTCGTTTTATACGGCGCAACCAGCTTTGTCGGTCAGATTACTGCTCATTATCTAGCGCAGTTTTTAGCAGATAAAGACAATCAAAATGGTCCAGACTCAGCACCTGTGACATGGGCAATTGCTGGACGTGATCAAGATAAGTTAGAAAAATTGCAGACTGAGTTATGTGCTGCGCAGAAAGGTGGCAAAGCGAAAGCAAAGGTCGATATCATTGTCGCTAATAGTAATGACGACGCCAGTCTTGATGAGATGACCAAACAGACGCAAGTTATTATCTCGACCGTTGGCCCTTATCTTAAGTATGGTGAGCCACTGATTAAATCTTGTACCAAAAACGGTACTGACTATGTGGATCTTACTGGTGAAGCTATCTTTATCAAAGACATGATGGACAAATATCAAGACGATGCCAAGAAAAGCGGTGCGCGTATTGTCAACTCCTGTGGCTTTGACTCTATCCCTTCAGATTTAGGTGTATATTTTACTCAGCAACAAGCCGAAGAGAAGTTTGATGAGTCTTGTACTGTCATCAATATGAGGGTGAAAGCTGCAAAAGGTGGTTTGTCAGGCGGTACTATCGCTTCAATGGCGACTATATTTGAGGAAGTTGGACAGAATAAATCACGCCGTAAACAAGTGGCAAACCCTTATCTGTTAAATGATGATGAAGATGCGCCTAACGTGCGCCAAGATAATGTGAGCAAGCCTGAATACGATGACGAACACGCTCGTTGGTTAGCACCATTTGTGATGGCAAGTATTAATACTCGCATTGTCCATCGTAGTAACCAACTTCTTGATTATGAATATGGTCGCGATTTTAAATATGATGAAGCAATGTGGATGAAAGATGGCGTCAAAGGAAAGCTAATGAGCTATGGCATGAGTATTGGCCTGTTAGGTTTTGCTACAGCGATGATGATTAAACCGAGCCGTGAGCTACTCTCAAAGCATGTGCTACCCAAATCAGGCTCTGGTCCATCTAAAGAAGAGCAAGAAAACGGTTATTTTGATATTCGTTTCTTTGGCAAGACTACTAAAAACGATACTATCAACACCAAAGTTACTGGTGATAAAGACCCTGGCTATGGCAGTACTTCACGGATGCTAGCACAGTCCGCTTTATGCCTTGCTCAAGATATCGATAAAAATGATGTCGAAGGCGGGTTTTGGACGCCAGCCTCTGCGATGGGTGATAAACTATTAACTCGTTTAGAAACTCACGCCGGTCTCAGCTTTGAGGTTGTCGATAGCAACAGTTAAAGTAAACAGTTAAATAAGTATAAAAATATAGTAGTTAGAAAATAATAGCCGCATCTTAATTACAAGATGCGGCTTTTTATTATCTATATTTTTCAAGTAACGTCTTTAATATAACCTTTAAATCTGCATAGTTTCCTAAACAATAAGTCCTACTTTCGTAGGAAGATTTAGTCTAAATCCTAAAACGACCAATGTTAATAAATAATAATAACGTCACGATTGGGTAAATATTATTGCCAATTTTTAGTTATTTAGCACACAAAGATACACTTCGTTAATTTAATGACACAGTGACAGTCAATTATATCCCTTACCCTTAATAAAGTTATTGGCCTGTGAAGATTGTGTCTATAAAAATGACTTATCTGCAAGTCATAATACTAATTTATATAGTAAAAATAAGCATGATGAATCTTTGTCTTTAATTTTAGAAATCTATATTCGTTTATTTTTACAAAAAGCATTATGCTTTAATTAATTATCACTTAAATAACAGACACTTAGATTCAGGCAGACATCTGAATTTCTAAAGAACTACTCTTAGAGAATAACGATAAAACATCCCTAATTAAAAGGAAGCTATTATGAAATTGAATGTATTGACTACGGCTATACTAACCTCAGGTTTTGCTATGTTTGCCAGTTCTGCTAACGCAGCTGTAGTAACGGATAAGCATGGTAACGTTGGCTATGACAGCTATGATGAATGCGTCACAGCGGTAAAAGACGGCTCTGCTAAGTTCTACACTCCTTACACTTATCAAAAACCAAAACGCCACGCTGGTGAAGCATCAGTCAAAAAAATGTGGCTTTCTGAAGTCATGATTCCTCAGGCTGTGGTTAGCAGCAATAACCTAAATACAGCAAACTATGCAGCGGGGGCTTGTGATTTAGGTGTCGGTCAATCAGATGGTCGTTATGGGGTATCAGGCGCATTGGTCGGTAAATATGTGCCTATCGCTCCTGACATGCCAGTCAATGTCTATATGGACAAAGCAGGCAACCCTGTACGCCTAAGTATGCAGCAGTGTGACAATCATTTCAGTGATAAGTTCCCAACGCCTGTGGTAAGTGAAGTTACAGCTCCGGAAGCGCAAGTTGCTATTGCAGAAGAACGTACCGTAGAGCCGGTTGTTATTGAGACCAAGCGTGTTATTCGCCCAACTATTTATAGCGTAAAACAAGTCATTTATGCGCCAGAAGATCAGATTAAACGTGTCAATACGGCAACAGGGACTGCTATAGCCATCGAAGATGGTAGGGAGCGTGCCGTCATTGTTGGCCAAGAAGCAGATGCTGAAATTATTGATAACATAGAAATCAATCAAACATTTCCAGTTACTCGTGTCCCTAATAACGATACGCAGTAACGCCTTGTGAACCCAAACATTGGTAAATATGTCATTGTAGAATAAGTGGATAACTGCAAAAATGTGGTCATTGTGCTGTACTGTATCTTAGTTTATTGATGTTTTAAAATATCAAAAAGTTGGTTGAATTTTGTACAATTTCACAGACACAGCACTTGCATAACGTCACACGAATACATCAAGCTGTTAGACCTTTAATGAGTTTACTACTGAAATACCAGCCATAGAGCTGGTACTTTGCGTGTAGAGATTATAGATAAGATATCAGCTTTATATAGCGACTTTATAATGCTCTTTACCTATAGCAATCATGACAGCCTTTAAAATAGTTGTCATGATTTTATTTTGTCTACAATTGACATTTTAAATATAGTAAACATATATATTTAAAACGTTAAATAGATACCCTACGGAACAACGCTAAGTAACGATCAAGTTTAAGAACGCTTTAGACTGATCAATAAAACTTGTGACTCAAGGAATCAACTGATGCAAAATCGTACTTTATCACTAATTATAGGCACAGCTTTAGTTATGCCAAGCCTAGCAATGGCCGCTCCTATTGATAACAGCAGTATTACACCAGCGGATATGCGTAACGCTCCTGCTGCTAGTACTTTACAAGCTGAAATCGATGGTCCAAATGGCGAGCTACTTGCCACTCAACCAGGTGAAGTCGAGAGCGATGCAACTGTCGTCGAAACAAACTCTGAAGAGATGAACGATCCTGAAATGATGAGCAATCCTGAAGAAATGAACGATCCTGAAATGATGGGCAATCCTGAAGAAATGAATCATTCTGAAATGATGGGCAATTCCGAAGAAATGAATGATCCTGAAATGATGAGCAATTCCGAAGAAATGAATGATCCTGAAATGATGGGTAATTCTGAAGCAATGAACAACCCTGAAGCAATGAACAACCCTGAAGCAATGAACAGCCGTGGATCTGAACAAGCTGCACCACAAACTTTAAATCAGCAGCATAGCAATACTGAATATCAGCCATTGATTGCAGGCGAAGTGCTTAACGGTGACCCGAGCAGCACAAACGCTCCAGTTACGTTGCAAGAAAAGAAAAAAGACAAACGTGGTGAATTCCTAGCTACTCAGCCAGCTGAAGTTGAATTTAGCGAAAATCGCCGTGTTGCTGTATCTCGCTAAGCTTTATTAATAAAAAGCCCTTAGCTGTTTTCAGCAAACTGTATTTCGTGTAATAAAAAAGGCAGCCATTAGGCTGCCTTTTCTCTCTTTACTATCTATCTCAAAATAAATTACTTCTTAGTTTTGGTCACGCCAGCTTCTTGCAGCAGCGCACCGAGGGTACCCATCTTGCTAGGTGTCTCAGCTTTATCAGCTCTAGGTGCTTTGCTACGGTTATTAGCGCTGTCCTTGTCCTGACGGTTGCTACGCGGTTTTGCTGGACGCTTATCAGCGGCTGGGCGGTTGCTACGTGGACGACTGGCTTTGTCATCATTACCAGTGCTTGCTGCAGTAGGCTTCGCGGCTGGACGCGCAGGTTTTTCAGACTCAGGCTTCATACTAAAACCAATGCGGCCACGTTTTTCATCGATAGAGATGACACGTACCGATATAATATCACCTGGCTTGACGCGATTCATTGGATCAGCGACGAAGTCATTTGCCATCTGTGAGATATGTACCAAACCGTCTTGATGTACACCAACGTCAACGAAACAACCAAAGGCTGTGACATTGGTAACGACGCCTTCAAGCTGCATACCTTCTTCTAAGTCTTTAATGCTATTGACGTCTTCACGGAAATTAGCGGTTTTGAACTCAGGACGTGGGTCACGTGCCGGCTTGGCCAGCTCTTCGATGATAGCTTTGACACTGATATTGTCATCATTTGCTGCAAGCGCAGTCGTATCAATAGTGTTTAGTACCCCATCGTTACCGAGCACTTCTGGCAATGCTTTACCCGTCTGCGCAAGTAAGCTATCGACTAGCGCATAGCTTTCTGGATGCACGCCAGTGGCGTCAAGTGGATTGCTGCCGTCATGGATACGTAAGAAGCCAGCTGCTTGCTCAAAAGTCTTAGCACCTAAGCGCGGTACGTTTTTGAGCGCCTCACGGCTATCAAATGCGCCATGCTCTTTACGATAAGTGACGATTTGCTGGGCGACATTGCGATTCAAACCAGCGATATGAGCCAAGATGGCAGGGCTTGCTGTATTTACATCAACACCAACCGCGTTCACGCTGTCTTGCGTGACTTTATCAAGGCTATCTGCTAACTGGCTTTGGTTCACATCATGCTGATATTGACCAACACCAATCGCCTTTGGATCAACCTTCACCAATTCTGAGAGTGGATCTTGCAAGCGACGAGCGATAGATACCGCGCCACGTACCGATACATCTAGATTGGCAAGCTCATCACTAGCAAGCTCACTCGCAGAATAGACTGATGCGCCAGACTCGTTGACGATAACGGCTTTCGCTTTTAGAGCATCATTAGCAGCCAATATCTCTTTAACCATCGCATCTGTTTCGCGGCTAGCAGTACCATTACCGATAGCCACTAGATCAACGTTATAAGTACTTAACAGCTCATCAATGACTTTTTTGGCCTCAATCATCTTGTTATCAGGCGCAAATGGATAGACGGTCGCTACTACAGGCTTATCTTCGCTATCTAGCATGACATGGCCTTGGGCATCAACAATCGCCATTTTGACGCCATGACGAATACCAGGATCGACACCTAAAATCACTTTACGACCAGCAGGTGCTGACATCAGTAGATGCTGTAAATTATTAGCAAATACATCAATCGCATCGGCCTCAGCAGTCAGGCGCTTTTCAGTCAATAAGCGATGTTCGATATGCGGACGCCATTTGTCTTTCCATAAGCTGCTAGCAGCTTCTGCTAAAAACTCACGGCGCTCAGCTGGAGCTTTAGAATCGATATCGAAATGGCTAATGATTTTTTCGATAAATGGTGCATCTTCGCCTTCAATTTTGAGACCTAAGACGTTTTCTTGGCGACCACGTAGCATCGCTAATAGGCGATGATTGGGCAGACGCGCAAGGCTTTCGCTATGCTCAAAGTAGTCTTTGAATTTCTCGCCCACTTCTCGCTTCTCGTCACTGGCAACGCTCGATACGATACTAGCCGTTTTAGCAAAGCCATTCCGCAGACCATCAAGCAAATCTAATGCTTGTGTCCATTCATCGACGATGATGGCTTGTACGCCAGCCAGTTGTTTTTCAATATCACTGAAATCAACTTCAATCTCATTACCGCTATCATCAGAGATACTAGACGGTGCTTGATAGTCAGCCAGTGCATCTGTTGGGGTAATTTCTTGCGTCAAGACCGCTTGCGCTGCAACATCGAGACCAGCGGCGCGTGCTTTGGCAGCCGGTGAACGGCGACGCGGACGGTACGGCAAGTAGATGTCTTCAAGCTCAAGCTTAGACGTCGCATTATCAATACGGGTCTGTAACTCGTCGGTCAAATTGCCTTGTGTGCTAAGCAGCTCAGTAATTTTGAGGCGACGTGTTGCCATATCGCGCTCATAATTGAGCGACTTCTCTAAAGCACGCAGCTGCGCATCGTCAAGATTTTGAGTCTTCTCTTTGCGATAACGCGCAATAAAAGGGACAGTCGCCCCTTCATCGTAGAGTTTGACAAACGCATTGACTTGAGCAGTCTTAATGCCAAGCGCGCGAGCAAGTTTGTCGTGAATATTCGCGTGTGTGGTTGCATCCAGGCCCTGTGTATTTGTCGAGGGTTGAGACGCCGTTAAGGTATCAGTGCTACTCATATCCGTATCAATCGTTGAGAAATGTAGTTTGGCATTATAGCAAAAGCTGCATGAATAAAAATCCTTTTTATATCTTCGTTACTTATCATAGTCTTTATCGCTCAAATAATAGTCTTTATGGTTTGAATTTTCATATAATCTAGCGCTAATCACTACGTTAAACAAACGCATACAGCATTTATGTCCACGGGTGATGCAATTACCTGTTCAATCTTATACACTAAAGCCATAGGTTTAAAAACGCTAATCTTCCTCAAACCCTTCAATAGAGGTATGAATGGTTATATTTGGCTTAGGATTTCTTTTTTCATTAAGATAGATTGGCTAATTTGCACCGAGGGTTGATTTAAATAATTATAGCTAGGCCTAGAACTTCTGACCGTAAATTTAACGTTTTATGTTATAAATACTTTATATATTTTTGTGCAATGGATAGCATATAAAATAAATTACCTGTTGAGTGGATTTATAACCCCTGATTACAACTCATAGCCTTCTGACAGTGTAGCTACCTGACTAGTAGGTTATTAATAACTACATAATCTTTGACAATAATAATGTTTATTAAAGGATCTCTGCATGACTGATAATAAAAGCACCGATACTATGACTCAGCGAATTTTGGTCGTTGATGACGATGCTCGCTTACGTTCTTTGTTGCAGCGTTTTCTGGAAGATGACGGCTTCGTAGTACGTACTGCTCATGATGCCAGTCAGATGGACAAATTGATGCAGCGTGAACTGTTTTCTTTAGTAGTGCTAGACTTAATGCTACCAGGAGAAGACGGTATCAGTATTTGTAGACGTCTGCGTGAAGACAATGGAGATATTCCGATCATCATGCTTACGGCCAAAGGTGGTGATGCCGATCGCATTGCTGGACTTGAAGCTGGTGCAGATGATTATTTGCCCAAGCCCTTTAATCCAAAAGAGCTACTAGCACGTATCAAAGCGGTACTACGTCGTCAAAACCGTGAGTTACCTGGTGCGCCAAGCTATCAGTTAGAAGTGGTTGAATTTGGGCCATGGACGCTTGATTTGTCTACGCGTACGCTTAAACGCGATGGCAATGTGGTCACTTTGACTACCGGTGAATTTTCTGTACTAAAAGCACTTGTACAGCATCCACGCGAACCTTTAACTCGTGATAAGCTTATGAATCTTGCGCGTGGCCGTGAGTGGGGTGCTATGGAGCGCTCAATCGATGTACAGGTGTCACGTCTACGTCGTCTGATTGAGGATAACCCTTCACAAGCTCGCTATATTCAAACGGTCTGGGGCGTAGGTTATGTTTTCGTTCCTGACGAAGCAGAACCAGAACAAACGACTGCCACGACAGATTAGTTTTAACCCATCGTTTTGTGCTTTAGAGTATTCACTTTAAAGCACAACTAATTAGTAAATTCTTATATATGACTTCTTCGGCAATTATTCAAAATATACCCTGCACACTGGTGACAGGGTTTTTGGGTGCTGGTAAAACTACCGTTATTAATCAACTGCTCGCTACTAAACCAGCTGATGTGCGCTGGGCATTATTGATTAATGAGTTTGGACGTATTGGTATTGATGGCGCCCTCTTAAAAGGTAGACAAAACGACGTCGAAAAGCCAAACACTATTGCTATTCGAGAGGTCAGCGGTGGCTGTATTTGTTGCACCAGCCAATTGCCACTACAAATTGCACTTACTCGCCTTTTAAGTGAGCATCGTCCACAGCGTCTTATTATTGAGCCGACAGGTCTGGCTCATCCGCACGAGCTAGTCAAACAGTTAAGCGCACCGCATTGGCAGACATCTTTAAGTATGCAATCCGTCATTACGGTACTAAGTGGCTTGCAATGGCAACAAGAAAAGTATCGCTCACATGAAGGCTTTCAAGCGCATGTTCAGGCGGCTGACGTAGTGGTCATCAATCGCTATGAGCAATTAGACGCTACTTGCCAGCAGGATCTGCTCACGTGGATTGGAACGCTCAATGCGCAAGCAAGCATCATTTGGGCGGCCCCTAATGATGCGTCCTCAGAATTGACAGTCGCTCAGCTTAGCATGCAACTTAATCAGCCCAGTGCGAGTATCTCTAAGCAACGCACAACACAGTCCAATCAGTCACGCATTAGCTTGACCCTACCTAATCACTTACTGACTAACGTGCCGAATACAGGTAATTCAGCAGCAGTGCCGATGGATGATGAGCTGCCCTATCGCTATCATGACGAGCAGCAAGGTATGTTATTAGCTGGCTGGCGACTACCTTCACATTGGATGTTTGCAGCTGACGAACTGCAGCAATGGCTGTTGCAACTCCCTAACTGGCAACGCATTAAAGGTGTGGTACATACCTCTGATGGCTGGCAACAACTGAATTTTACGCCTGATAGCTTAACCATCACGACTACGAGCGCGCAAATCGATAGCCGAATAGAAGTTATCTTACTTGCTGATACGGATAATAGTCACATTAATAGTAAAGTGTCCAAAAATGAGCGCCAACCGCTTATAGATTGGGATGTCTACGACCATGAGCTTATGGCACTACTCGCCAAATAAAAAAAGCCAACGCTATGATTTAGCATTGGCTTTTTTATCTTTGTAATCTATCAGCGCAATTGACTGTCTTTACTACCACGGCGGTTAAACAGCTCAGCGGCTTTTTCTTCTTGCTCAAGCTCAGTTTGGCAGCCTACACAGTGCTGTACCCCAAGTAAAGCACTACGCCGTGCTTCTGGAATTGGATTGCCACACTCATCACAAAACTCAGCGCTATCACCTTTAGGTATAGCACTTCGTACACGATCTAACGCATCATTGACGGTCGCATCCATTTGCTCATGTTCTGCGCCATCTCTCGACCAGCCACCTGCCATAATCTATCCTTTTTGATATATTTAGTCATTATTATTAATATAAAATTCTTTAAGAACATATAGATGGGGCTAAATTAAACTGTTTTCAATGTACAAAAAACAACTATAGCTGGCCGCTTTAGACGCTCTAGTCTTTTGGTTGCAAAGCCACGACCTGCCCGCGTACACCGATACTATCATCGCTCATTAGACAGACATAGCCTGCCATAATATCTTCAGGTGTTTTTAAGCTCATCGGGTTTTCACCCGGAAAAGCATGGGCGCGCATGTTGGTACGCGTACCGCCTGGATTGATACAATTAAAGCGCAGATTAGTCGTGTTCTGCGTCTCCTGAGTGAAGATATCACTCATGCCCTCCACGGCTTGTTTTGAGAGCGCATATGCACCCCAAAACGCACGAGGATGGGTTCCAACGGTACTAGAAGTAAAGACAATAGAGCCATTAGCAGCGTCTTTAAGTAACGGTAATAATGCTTGAGTAAGCATAAAGGTCGCTGTAAAGTTGACCTGCATCACTTTGGCAAAGATATCGACATCGTACATCTCAAGCGGTGTCAGCTCACCTAATAATCCTGCATTGTGTAGGACGCCATCAAGTTGACCGATTTCTTTGACGATCAATCCTTCTAACTGCTGCATTTCGGCATAAGTGGCTTTTTCTAAATCCATCGGTAGCATCGCTGGCTGCTTACCACCCAAGCTTTCAATCTCATCATAGACAGCTTCGAGCTTGCTGCTATTACGACCTAATAATAATACCGTCGCACCATAGCGAGCATAGGTCAATGCGGCAATACGCCCAATACCGTCTCCCGCACCTGTGACTAAGATTGTCTTGCCCTCTAAGCAGTTATCTTGCGGCACAAAATGACGAATCTCATCATGGCTTAAAGGTTGCGTAGAGTTTTGACTGGCTTTTTGATTAGCTTCTTGGTTGGCAGTTTTATTAGAAGGTTGATTAACATTGTCGCTCATAGGTTTACCTGCTATTTATCGATTTATGATAAAGATTACTATAAAAATTTATTTTTTAGGTCATCTAGTACTAGCTAGAAGTATGATGCACTCAAATTAAATATGTTCAAACTATTAGTATTTGAACTATAAGTATTCAAATTTGCCCGGAGATAATAGCAATTTACTTAACTGTTCAGGGGTATCGATAATATAGTCTGCGCCCCAGCTTTTTAGATTTTGCTGATCTTCGGGTGGAATATAACCATAAGCGGCCAAAATCGTTGGCATACCAGCAGCCTTTCCAGCTTCTATATCACGTACATGATCGCCCACGTAAAGTACGCAACCTGCAGCGCCACGCGGTATTGCAAGCTTCTCTAACGCCATATACATCGGCTCTGGATCAGGCTTAGTACGTGAGACGTCATCAGGGCAAACCAAGACCGAACAGCGCCCATCTAGTTGCATAACTTTAAGCAGTTGCTCAGATAAATAACGCGGCTTATTGGTTACGATACCCCATGGCACGCCTTTATTTTCAAGAGCAGTTAGCACTGCTTCAAGCTCACCAAATACACAGCTATCGACACAGATATCTGCTTCATAGTCATCTAAAAACTGCTGGCGATACTGTGACAACTCCTCATCACTGAGGTCGATCTGGTCGTTGTGACGCAGCATTAACTGCACCATCGCTGACGCACCAGCAGAGACTTGCTCGCGAATATGTGCTTCGGGCGGTGCTTGCCAATTATTTTGCGCACTCATTTTGCCAATGATGCGTACAAAATCAGCGGCGGTATCAATTAGCGTACCATCTAGATCGAACAAAACAGCTTTTACAAATTGCGTCATATTGCATGCTCTTATTATTAAAAATTGTATTAAACCAGTGGTTTTTGGACGGCTAGCATATAGTTGACATCGACATTCTGTGCCAGCCAGTAGCGTTTGGTCAACGGGTTATAATGCAGGCCGATAATATCTTGGCGGCTAAAGCCTGAGTTTAATGCCATTTTATCAAGCTCAGCTGGGGTAATAAATTTTGCATAATCATGCGTACCACGATCTAATAGACGCAATACATACTCCGCTCCGACAATCGCAAACAAGTAAGATTTTGGGCTACGATTGATAGTAGAGAGCACACAGACTCCGCCTGGGGCAAGCAAATCGAAACAAGCTTGTACGATAGAGCTTGGATCCGGCACATGTTCGAGCATTTCCATGCAAGTCACCACATCGAACTGACCGGCATGAGTTTCTGCTAATTTTTCGACCGGTATATGCTGATAGCGTAAAGAGTCATTTAGATTACTCTGCTCTGCATGTAAGCTGGCGGCTTTTAAGTTTTCAGTACCTAAATCAATACCAGTGACATCAGCACCACGACGCGCCATCGATTCGGCTAATATGCCGCCACCACAACCAACATCTAATATCCTTTTACCAGTCAGACCCATCTCAGCCGTTTTGTTAGCATCACCACCTTGATAGCCACGTTTAACGTTTTCTTCTATCCAATTAAGGCGTAGTGGATTGATATGGTGCAAGGTTGCAAACGCACCCGTATTATCCCACCATTCGCTGGCAAGCTTATTAAACTTATCAACTTCACTTGGATCGACGTTTGTGGCTGTGTTCATATTTGCATCGTTAGTTTTTACGATAGTAGTATCTGCAATAGTATCGGAATGAGTGTTAGTAGATGAAGAAGGTATAGCTGAGCTCATAGCATTTTTCCTTTATTGTCATTATCTATATCTATTATGCGCTGACATGGACTTAATGTTAGCATGAGAGTCATCGCTTTGTCGTAAGGACATCGTGACCGATTATGAGTGGTATTGTTAACTGATAACAAGCTATAGTCAGTCCTAAATAAAAGAAATCCAAGAATTATAATGTGCTATTGAGATAATTTTTCCTTGCTTGCTGTGCCTACGCAGACAAAGGCTGCGCAAAATTTATCTCAGTAGCGCTGTATTTATTTTATAGTGGATAGATTGTATAAGTGCCTTTAAATTACCAACTGATAGGCTACAAATAATCGATTGTCTTGGCCATGGGCAAGGTGGCGTAAATAATGTCTAACAGCTTTACAACGGTTAGTTAAGAATCTGGTTCACAAGCAGCGCCATTTTACGTTATTATAAGCGGCTTGCGCTTTACTATTTATTATCATTAAATATCGTCATTAAAACTTCAAACATTTATCCCCAAAGGAAGAAGTATGAAACGTATCATCACACTGACTGGTCTGGCTGTTGCCATTGGACTTGCCAATATGGGCGCACAAGCCGCCGATTATGTTGCAGGAAAGGACTACCGCGTGCTGGATAATCCAGAGAATATCAGCGGTGATGCTATTATTGTACGTGAGTTCTTTTGGTACGGCTGTCCGCACTGTAACATCCTTAACCCGCATATGGAAAAATGGGCTAAGACCAAAGATAAAGACGTGGCTTTCTTTAAAACACCAGCAGCGCTCAACCCAGTTTGGGAAGCCAGCGCGCGCGGTTTTTATGCCGCTCAGCTGTTAGGTTATGAAAATAAAACCCATGACGCCTTGTTTGATGCTATTCACAAAGATGGCAAACAGTTATTTGACCAAGCATCACTAAGTAAATGGTATGCTACAAAGGGCGTTGATCAGAAGAAGTTTAACAGCTTATATAACTCTTTTGCCGTAGGTACCAAAATTGGTCGCTCACAAGCTGGTGCTAAGCGCTATCAACTCTCTGGTGTACCAGCAGTGGTAGTACAAGGCAAATATGTCGTAACAGGTGAAGGTGCTAACGTTCCTAAAGTCGTTGATTATTTAGTCGATAAAGTTCGCGCCGAGAAAAAATAACTGACACTGTATAAGTTTTCAATAAAAAAGCCAATCGTCAATGATTAGCTTTTTTATTGTACTCATTTTGACATTTGACAGCCATTTTATAAAACAGCTGTTCATAGCATAGGTATAAAATATCTTTAATACTTTATCTGAGTCAAAATTGCGACTTCTCGAATATAACTGGCCAAGTCTTCTTCAGACTCCATCATCAGCTCATCATCGTTTGTATGCTTAGCATACTCAATCCAAAGTAATAGCTGATATAAGCTGTTGCGTTCTGAGGCTTTATACTGCTTTACAAATTGCTTTAGCGTACCCTCGTCATTGATATTAAGCCTGCCTCGCCAGCTTTCAATTTTAGCAACCTGCTCTTTTGGAAAAAAAGCATCAAACAACGCTTTTACCAACTCATGGCGGTTTTCTTCACTGATTAGTTTACCAACCCGCTTAGTTTGGCGATTGCGAGCATTAGCGCTGGTGATATCAGCAAGCGCCATCAGTTCTGCCATAAAATAGTCACTGGCAGGTAGGTTTTTGAGCTGCTTTTTCGATAAACCGGCAAGCGGTATCGATAACTCTTGTAAGCGCTCATGAGATTTTTTAAGTTCAGTGCGCGATACGCGCATGTCATGTTCTGACCAGTCAATCATACAAGCTTTCCAAAATAATAAGTAAAAATTAGGGGGTGCTGACAACCATTTGCATCAGCATAGATCTTCAGTAATACGTTATCAATATTGCTTATCTACTAACTACCAACAGCGCTACCAACGGCTTTTTTCACGGTGCTTGGCCACCACTGTTAGGCCTTTAGGCAAGCTCTTAGCAAGATAACTTTGCAACTTGTCAGTAATAAAAACTGAGCGATGTTTACCACCAGTACAACCAATTGCCACCGTCACTGTATGACGATTATTGTGCAAAAAGTCTGGCAACCAACGATCCAAAAATTTAGCGATATCGTTGGTCATCTCAGCCACTTCTGGATAGTCAGCAAAGAATTCACCAACCTTTGCATCAAGACCCGTCGCGGTACGTAACTCAGGGTTCCAATGTGGGTTTGGTAGAATCCTAACATCGAATACAAAGTCGGCATCGATAGGACTGCCATATTTAAAACCAAAAGACAGTAGATTAATCACAATCTTATTGTCCACACCAATATGATCGCGTAAACGATCTTTTAACTGGTGAATGTTCAACTTGCTAGTATCAATTTTTATATCAGCATAACTGGCAATAGGTTCTAGTAACTCTTCTTCTTTTTTGATAGCAGCTGGCAAATTGTACGTAGGATAAGTAGAGCTTTCAGTTTCTTGAGCCATTAACGGATGGACGCGGCGAGTAGCGTTAAAACGTGCAACCAAGATAGTATCTTGCGCCGTCACATAGATAACTTTAATTGTCTGCTTACCATAGGTCTGTCTAAGCGTCTTATAGATAGAGGCAAAGTTGCTCAAATCTGCGCGTGGGGTACGAATATCAACGCCAAGGGCAATACGGCGAATACCACTTTCACCCACTAATTTATCAACTGCGTTCGGTATCAAGGAGAGTGGTAAATTATCAATAGAATAATAACCCAAGTCCTCTAAAATATTTAATACTGAAGTCTTACCCGACCCTGAGCGCCCAGAAATTACTAGGATACTGACACCACTGCCTTTAGCTTCCTTCGTTGCTGACTGCTCTGTCGCTACTTTATTTCCTTGATTCGGGTCTGCTGCTTCCATGATCCACCATCCTAGTTTATTAAATCACTGATGCATAATATCTATCTTACTACTTAGCTTATCTACGAGCATGCTAAAGGGTTTATGTTTTTATTATAACGACTCTTCATTAATCAATTATTAAAATTGCTATTTGAAGGTAACAAGTTGATTATCCAATAAACGCGCACGTCCCAACCAAGCCGCGACTAAAATAACCAAGTCTTGATTTTCTGCATTGAAGATTGCAGCATTATTAGGGACAGAGTCTAGTTGGTCAGTTTTTACTTCTAAATAATCAATAGTAAAACCAGCATCAGTAATACGCTCACGTGTTTCTGCTAATAACGCTGCAAACGCTTGCTGACTGTGTTCAATATTTAACAACTGCTTTGCCAAATATTGCAGCTCTTGATGTAGTGCAGGTGCTATTTGTCGCTCAGTGACACTTAAGTACTGATTGCGCGATGATAGAGCTAAGCCATCAGCAGCACGGACAATAGGCGCCCCTATTATTTCAATCGGATAACTCAGATCGCGTACTAACTGTTTAATAATCGCTAATTGCTGGTAATCTTTTTGGCCAAATACAGCCACATCAGGTTGCACAATGTTAAACAATTTCGAGACCACAATACCAACACCGTCAAAGTGCCCAGGACGCGATCGACCACATAATTGAGTGGTGATTTCACCAGCGAGGACGGCAGTTGGTGGCGGCAATACTGGGTACATCTCGTCAATACTGGGTGCAAAAACATAATCTGCCCCAACCGTCGCTAGTTTAGCGACATCCTCATCTAAGGTACGAGGGTAGCTATCGAAGTCCTCTCCCACTCCAAACTGAGTAGGATTGACAAAGATACTAACGACAACGATATCGGCATGCTGCTTAGCGATTCTTACCAACTCAAGATGACCATCATGCAGATTGCCCATTGTAGGTACTAAGGCAATACGCTGCTCACTGCGGAGTGGTTTTAGCGTGTCTTGTAACGCAGCAATATGATGATGGATATTAGGCATCAAAAGGTCTTCTTATATTGTTATTGGATTGTATATGGTTTTTACGGCTATTGAACGGTGCGTGGAGCACAACCTCACCAATTTTACTGGGTCATTCTTATATCAAGAAAAACTAATCAAATTGGTGCTGTTCAGTTGGAAAACTGCCATCGCGTACCGACTGCTGATAAAGGGCAAACGCCCCTTCGATACTGCGCGTACTGTTACGCTCATCGGTCAAAAAGTCATGGACAAAGCGCGGGACACGACCATGTACCATACCGAGCATGTCATGCATGACTAGGACTTGTCCATCGGTATCTGCGCCAGCACCGATACCAATGACCGGTACAGTAACGGCTTCTGTCACCCTTTTAGCAAGCTTGGCAGGCACGCATTCCAGTACTAATAGAGCAGCACCAGCGGCAACCACTGCTTTGGCATCAGCAAGTAACTTTTCAGCCGCCTCGTCACCGCGACCTTGAATTTTATAGCCGCCAAAAACGTTGACTGACTGCGGGGTTAAGCCTAGATGCACACACGTTGGTGTCCCTGCTTGCGCCAAAGTCGTCACCAATTCACATAGTTCACGACCGCCCTCGATTTTTATGACATGTGCGCCTGCTTGCATCAGCTTGCGGCTATTGTCAATCGCTTCTGGCAGAGTCACATAACTCATAAAGGGCAAGTCAGCTAGAATTAATGCATGCTCATTACTACGGGCAATATTAGCCGTATGATAAGCCATGTCATTGACCGTTACAGGCAAGGTTGAATTATGACCTTGTACAACCATGCCTAGGCTGTCACCAATTAAAATGGCATCGATCTGCGCCTTATCCATCATTCGCGCAAACATGGCGTCATAGCACGTCAGGCAAGTAAACTTAGTGCCTTCTTTTTTAAACTTATTTAAAGTAGATAACGTTGTCATATGACCCTCAATGCTTTTAATTATCAATGAACCATCTGTATCTTCAATTAACTGTCTCTAACTAGGTACTTAGCGATATACTTAACTATGATTTATAAAGGATTTCGTAAATCAATTTATTAATAAACTGATAATAGCTTTAAGCCTGTCCAATCTTTACTTTGTGGATAATCATCTATCGATCTGCCAGCAATGGTTACTTCTGGCGCTAACTCTCGTAGCGGTATTAAAACGAAATTACGCTCAAATAGTCCAGCGTGCGGTATCGTCAGTTGTGGCTCTGTCATCTGTACTTGACCATACAACAAGATATCGACGTCAAGACTGCGCTCACCCCAATGTCGTATACGCGCACGCTTAGCTTGCGCTTCTAGTTGCTGGCAAAATGCGAGCAACTCAAAAGGTGACAACGTCGTCTCAAAACCAGTGACCGCATTGATAAAGTCTGGCTGATCTTGCGGCCCCATAGGCGCTGAGGCGTAAAATGAAGAAACACGAACGTCATGTATTTGCTCATGCTCTCGCATCACTGCAAGTGCTTGCTGCAAATGCTCTGCAGGTGAACCTAACTCATTAGCCAGATTGCTACCCAAGCCTACATAGCAAGTTACCCAATGAGCATTGCCCGTATAGTTATTAATATTAGACATTATCGGTACTAGGCTGACGACGACGGCGTTTCGATGGTACAGGTCCTTTATTGTCACTCACCTTATTGGTACTTGCTTTATTATCAATCACTTTACTAGAATCAACCTTGTCTTTAGCAGCTTGACTGGTTTTAGCAGACTTTACTTCTGTCGGTCTAGCTGGTTTTCTAGCTTTCGCAGGTGTAGTCGCTTTATTAGTTTCTGCCTTGTTCCCTGACGTCTTGGTTCCTGTCGTAGCTTCTGCACGTTCTACCGTTTTCTCGGCTTTGCCGTTACGCTGGGCTATTGCCTTAGGCGCTTTTTTCGCATACTTCGCAGCAGTTTGGTCATTGTTGCCAGCCACCTGCTTCTCAACGTTGCTTGTACTGCTTGCACTGTTGGTAACGTCTACAGTAGGCTCACGGCGGCGACGCTTATGCGGTATCGGCTCGTTATTCATGCTGACTAGCGCCGGTGATCTTGCCACCAAACGAGCAGGATATGTATTAGCAGAAGAAGGTTTATCTTCTGACTGCTTGAAATCTGACTGCTTTGCCTTAGATTGTTGAGCACCACTTGAACGATCAACTTTAGTATCAGATTTTGTATCCTGACTATTTTGCTCTTTCTCAGCCGTTGCATGCTTAGTGGCTGCCTTGTTCTGCACAGGCTTTTGGCTATGCTTAGGCTTATCAGCACCTGATAGCTGCTTTTGTAATGGCGGCACGACTTTTTCGTGCTCGATTACAAACAATGGCGCAGGCTTAGCGTTTTGGCGTTTGTTCGACGCTTGGTCGCTGCTACTGGCAAGAGACAACTGCTGTAGCTGAGCAAGCTCATTACTGTCCTGCTTTACCTGTTGCGTGTTGTAACCCTTGGTTTTACTGCTATCAGATTGCTTGGCAGCTGTTGACTGGCTTGCAGCGCGGCGACGGCGTGATGGAATGTTTGATGAATCGTTCACCACTGCCTGCTCAGTGCTATGCTTTTCGGTAACATGCTTTTCATTACTGCCATTGGCTTTATTTTGCTGAGTGTTTTTTTGATTAGACATCGATTCATCCGCTGTATATGACTCAGGCTTTTGACGATTGCGTCCACGCGCGCGTTGCCCTTTTTTATAAGCACCGCGACGAATATTTTCGTCAAATTCATCAATAGCTTTCTCTTGGTCTTGCTCAGACAATGTCTGATAAGTCTGCCACCAGTCGCCCATGCCATTGGTCGATTCTGACAATGGATGCTCAGCATCACCGCACTGCTCACGTAATAATAAAAAGTCAAACCCTGCACGAAAGCGCGGGTGCTCAGAAAGCTGAACGATTTGCTTGCTACGTGGGGCGGCAAGTTTGGGCTGTAATATCCAGATATCACGGATAAATTGCTCCGCGAATTTAGGGATAGCAGTCTTGATACGCTGACGGTCAACGACTTTGCTAGCCGCATGCATTTGCGCTTCAGCAAAGGGCATATTGCGCTTTTTGGCTTTTTCTAACTGATGCAGGTAATTTTCCCATAACAGAGCTGCATAGAAAAACGCTGGGTTGATGCTTTTACCTGCGGCAATACGTTTATCGGTATTGATAGCAACCTGTTTCACTAAGGCACTTGGCTCAGAAGGTGGATAAATGATTAAGCTATCAATCGCACCCGACTCAAACAATAATGGCAACAGTGGCACTAGATAGCCGCCAGTAAACATCTTTTGCGTTTCATCATAAAGACGATGCGGTGATATTTGCTCAAGCAATGCCCAATTATCATCGTGGAACTGCTGAGACAACTCTTCATCAAACTCAAAACCTAATTTGGCTTTGAAACGTAACGCGCGCAATAATCTTACCGGATCTTCTTCGATACGAACTGGTGCATGACCTAATAGGCGGATGATCTTATTATCAATATCTTCAAGTGCACCGCAAAAATCATGAACCACACCTTTAAGTGGCTGATAATAAAGCGCATTGATAGAGAAATCCCGACGTGAAAAGTCTTGTTTGATATCGCCCCAAACATTATCACGCAAGATCATACCGTCTTGATTGGTATTAGCATCACTCGTTGGCGGGCCACGAAAAGTAGCGACTTCAATTAGCTCTCGTCCTGAATACACATGTGCCAATTGAAAGCGGCGACCGATAATGCGGCAGCGCTTGCCAAAGACGTCTTTGATTTCATGCGGCTTGGCATCAGTCACAGCGTCAAAGTCTTTTGGGCGCAGACCCAATAAGGTATCGCGCACACCACCACCAACGATATAGGCATCAAACCCAGCTCGGGTTAATGTGGCAATCACTTCAGTAATGGAATTGGGTAATTCAGATTTATTCAGTTCTAACTGCTTGGCGGCACGCTCGGCCATGCATCTACTCCTCGCCGGTATTCTTTAACCACCCCTGACCAACACAGCGTTTATCAGGCGGATGTATTGACTAGTTTAACAAATTTTGCGCGCAGTAGGTGCGTTATGACATTTAGTTACGTGCAATTTTGTCAATATTGGGATTAATTAAAGCAAAATAATGCCATTAATGTTGCACACTTAAACGACTTCGATTTTTCTCAATCGTTTTTGCGCCGATACCTTTGACCTTTGCTAACTCATCAACCGTTTTAAAATCGCCAAACATGTCACGATATAAAATAATCGCTTGGGCTTTACTACTACCAATACCGTTTAGTGAAATCAGCTCACCTTCGCTGGCGCGATTGATATTGATGGTAGATTGATCGCGCGCTTCGGTTTTGGCATTCTCTTGTGCCAAAAGGTACTCATACGCACTTTGCGGATTATCAAAACAAGGCGCCGCATTCCCACTACTTGGCATCATAATAAGCAAAGCGAAGCCGAACGCAGCGTTCGTTATTAAGTTGATGAACGAGGCTTTATAATGAGCGCTCATGACGATCTTTCATGTCGTTTCGCCGCTTCCCATAGTGCATCCATCTCTGTTATATCGCTGTCCTCGACACGCTTGCCAGCAGCAGCTAATTGTTCTTCAATATAACCAAAACGTGACTTAAATTTATGCACACAAGTAAGGGTCGCTGTCTCAGCGTCAAGGTTCAATTTGCGCGCGACGTTGACCAGCGCAAACATACAATCGCCCAGCTCTTTTTCAATATCATTAATATTGGCTTTGCTTATGTCATATTTAGCAGCAGTGTTGGACTTCTCTGTCAGCTCAACCTTTAATTCACTAATTTCTTCCTCGAGTTTTTCAAACGCTCCTGTTACGCCTTCCCAATCAAAGCCTAATTTTGATGCCTGCTTTTGTACATCCTGCGCTTGCATCAAAGCACTACCCGCTTTGGTTTTATCTAAACGCCGCTTTGGTTTACCACGTGCCTCGCGTACTTGCTGCTCCTCTGCTTTGATTTCATCCCAGCGTTCCTTAACTGCCATTTCATCTTTCAGGGTTTCAGCCTCAAATACGTGCGGATGACGGCGAATCAGCTTCTCTTGCAAAGTGGTAATGACATCGCTCATATCGAAACGCCCTTGTTCAGCGTACATCTGACAATGAAAAACGACTTGCAACAGCACATCACCAAGTTCACCTTTGATATCTTCGTCATCGTCGCTTTGTACCGCTTCACCCAGCTCATAGGCTTCTTCAATTGCATACGGAATGAGGCTATGATTGCTTTGTTTTTTATCCCACGGACAGTCAACGCGCAATCTTGCCATCAGTGCCAACAGGTCATCAAGTTGCCCACTCGCTTCTGGAGTGCCTTGTACAGGTTCGGGTGCCAATATTTTATTTTCTACAGTACTCATAAAAGTTGCTCTTATACTTTTAGTTGTTATTGAATATAATTGCCTTAACTTAACAACGATTTTGTCGTTACAGTCAGTACGAAATAAAAACGATATGTTCATTGCTACGTGCTACTGAGATAAATTTTCCTTGCTTGCTGTGCCTACGCAGACAGAGGCTACGAAAAACTTATCTCAGTAGCACTGTATTTACTTTATAGTGGATCGACTAGAATTTATAATAAATTTGAGAAAAAACTATTTACACGCCTAAATCTTACTACATGCGTCTACATTATCCATTTAATAGTTAGTGTAGCATTGAACGCTTAATAGCCTATAATTGTGCTATCTACTTCGTTATTTTACCACTGCTTTAGCGCAAGGAATCTTGTCATTATGTCTACTTCTGCTACCACTAGCTACCAGCCAGCAACTGAATTTCATCCTATTACGATTAGCTCATTTAAAGCTTATGATATTCGCGGAGAGCTTGGAGTAAGCCTTGATGAAGATATCGCTTACCGTATAGGGCGTGCCTTTGCGCAGATTTTATATCAGCGTTATAGCGCCGCTAATAGCTCAACTGAACTAAAAAACTTAAAACCTGCCATCGTTATCGGTAGTGATATTCGTCATTCAAGTGAGCAATTAAAACAGGCGACCCTTAAAGGTATTATTGACGCGGGTGTTGATGTCATTGATTTAGGCATGAGCGGTACCGAAGAGGTGTATTTTGCCACCAGTCACTATCAGGCGTTAGGCGGTATCGAAGTCACTGCCAGTCATAATCCTATTAATTATAATGGTCTAAAATTGGTAAAAGAGCATTCAAAACCCATTAGCGCCGATGATGGCTTAGCAGAGATTCAAGTATTGGCAGAATCAGGACAGTTTACCGCTACTAATACTCTAGGAAAATTACAGTTATTAGACGATAAAAGCGCTTATGTTAATCACGTCATCAGCTTTATAGATACCGATAAATTAAAACCGCTTAAACTGATTATTAACTCAGGTAACGGCAGTGCAGGCCCAGTCGTTGATTTATTAATTGACAAGCTGGCACAAGCGGGCGCACCGATTGAAGTGATTAAACTGCATCATACGCCAGACGGTAGCTTCCCTAACGGCATTCCCAATCCTATGATTGAAGCTAATAGAGTGGCTACCCAGCAAGCAGTACTGGCAAACAAAGCCGATTTGGGCATTGCCTTTGACGGAGATTTTGACCGCTGTTTCTTATTCGATGAAAGCGGCGAATTTATTGATGGTAGCTACGTTGTTGGCATGCTCGCGCAAGCCTTTTTAAATAAGTATCCAAATGAATCAATCGTCTATGATCCACGAGTAATTTACAATACCGAAGCAGTCATCAAACAACATAATGGCAAGGCAGTCATCAGTAAGTCTGGGCACTCATTTATCAAGCAAGTCATGCGCGAGTCAGGTGCAGTCTATGGCGGCGAGATGTCTGCTCATCACTACTTCCGTGACTTTTTCTATTGTGATAGCGGTATGATTCCTTGGCTATTAACTATCGAGCTATTATCCATTACTGGTAAGACTCTATCTGAGTTGGTCACTGGCTATATCAAAGCTTATCCTAGCTCAGGTGAGCTAAACTTTCGTCTCACCTCAAATGATGCGCCAACTATCATTAGCGCTATCGAGGATAAGTTTAGCGTCGAGAACCCAAGCAAATCGATGCTTGATGGCTTAAGTCTTGACTTTGGGGAGTGGCGTTTTAATTTGCGTGCATCGAATACCGAGCCGCTGATCAGGCTGAATATCGAAACTCGTGGTGATGAAAAGTTATTAGCCGATAAGATACGAGAAATAAAAGAGTGGCTTGCAGCACAAGGTGCTGTTTTAGCTTAAGGGCTTTTTGCGGAAAAATGTGAACTTATAAAAATAAGCGCCTGTTAACATAGATATTAACAGGCGCTTTTTGTTGTTTAATAAAACTGTTTAATAAAGCAGGTTATTTAGCACGACCAATACCCATATAACCACCTACCAAACGCTCAACTTGCGTGCAGGTTAATGCGTTTTGCGCATCAAAAATAGGTTGCGCTGTCTTATTAATTTGGTTCACATCCAAGTCACTATTTAAAGGCCAGCTCATGATAAATAGCGCTTGTGTATCAACCAATGGCGCATAAGGATCGTTAACCAATTCTAATAAAGGCTGTTGACCATATAGCGTCTCTAATTCAGTCTGCGCTTTGTCACTATAGACCAGCGTCTGAATATTATAAGACCACAGTAGCGCTAATAATGGATGGATAGCAGATCCTACGGTACGCCCTGACCCTGATTTATAACTACCACCCCAAATCATCACGGTCTTGTTATCAATAAAGCCATCAAAATATTGCCAGAATTTACGGAATATCAGCTCTTTTTGATCTTCATTAATATGTATAACTGACTGTAGCAGTGGCATATCCACGCGGCTCGCCTGCCCCGACTGCTGTAATTGCAAGAGTTCAGTAGGCAGGGTATTACCACCAAAGCCCCAGCCCGCTTGCAAGTAACTACTACCAACACGATCATCCAGACCCATGATGTGACTGACTTGCTGAATATCAATATCATGACTATCGGCAAGACGCGACATCTCATTCATAAAGCTAACCCGCGTCGCCAGCATACTCATAATACTGCTACGGGCAAACTCTATCATAGCGATATCCGCACAATGACGAGCACGAGCTTGTTTCATCAAAGGTTGCAGCGCACTTAAATGCTGACTGCTGCTATTCGCAGTCTTTTCACCAAGTAGCCACAAAGAAGGATTCAACATCGAGCTATAAGCATCACCATCTTGTAAGAATACAAACGGTATGTAGTATACCCATGCACGTTGCAAGCGTTGGGCAAGTGCTGAGATATGCCCTAATTGCTCAATGCCACTTATAATCACAGGCAACGTCTGCTGATGGCTGTGATTAAAAGCGGTAATCCAGCTCTCCTCCAGCCATACTGACTTTATACTGTCCAAAAATAACCAATAAAGCGCCACTTCTGAGCTTTGTTCGCGGTCGCTATCATCATTATGATTAGATGCTTCACCTGTTGCTTCATAGGTTTGCAACAGCTTATCAGCACTGCTTGGTAACGCTCGACTGATAATCTGCTCTTGCTGATCATACATCTGCCATAGCGCCTGCAAATGACGCTCAAAGCTATATTGCTGCAACTGCTGCTCTAGCATCTCTACGTCTGCATATAAGTGTACAGTCTGACCTAAGCTTGCCAGCACCACGGCACTGGTAATGGCTTCGATACCATGACCAACGATGACGCAGACTTTTAATTTATTGTTAGTATTATCGGCATGGCTTAGATTAACAGGCATCTTATATCCTTTTTTTATGGCAAAACATTTAGATTATAATTACAAAAACTACCTGACTCTAAACATGTTGGCGTAGGCTGTGGCTTTAGCGAAGCAATGCGTTATATTTTCCAAAATATCTTACAGAAATTTTATTTAAATAATTTCTCTTGCGAAACTAAAATTGCAGTGCAATTTTTTAATGTTTCTCAGGGCTAAAGCCACAGCCTACAAGAAAGTCTACTAAATTGAGATTCGGGCAAAGTTATAAACTTTAAGATGATAGCTTTAAAAATGACAACCGCTAAGACAGCTGTCTAATATGCTGTAAGAGCTGATCGGTAGAGGTATCAAATTGACTACTATCCTCTTGCTGAATCGCATGATGCACCGACTCAGCCATTTGTTTGCCCATCTCTACGCCCCACTGATCAAACGGGTTAATATCCCAAATACTGGCCATGACATAGACCTTGTGCTCATAGAGCGCAACCAACGCCCCTAAGCTATGCGGGGTAAGCTCGTCGATAAGGAGTGTCGTTGAAGGCTGATTGCCACGATAGTATTTATATTTATCCGCCTCAGAAACAGTCTGCGCGTCAGCACCTGCAACAGCGGCATTACCGAAGGCCAGCACCCGACTTTGCGCCAAACAATTCGCTAATGACAGCTCATGCTGCTGTTGCAAAGAGGCATTGTCTACCTTATCACTATAACGACGCACGCAAGCGATAAAGTCGCAAGAGACCTGTTGCGTCCCTTGATGTAGCAACTGATAAAAAGCATGTTGCGCGTTGGAGCCAATCTCGCCCCACAGAATCGGACAGGTATCATAGTCAATATGATCACCGTGCTGGGTGACCGACTTACCATTACTCTCCATCTCAAGCTGAGTTAAATAGCTTGGCAAATAGCTGAGACGGCCATCATAAGGCAGTACCGTATGGGCATTCACCTGTAAAAAGGTACTGTTCCAAACGGCCAGTAAGCCTAATAATACTGGTAAATTCTCGGCAAAATCAGCCTGCGCAAAGTGCTCATCCATACTATGAGCACCAGCCAATAACGCTTTAAACCCCGCCATACCAATACGAATAGCAATCGCCAGTCCAATCGCTGACCATAAAGAAAAACGACCACCGACCCATTCCCAAAGCTGCAGCTGATGCTCAGGATGAATACCCCACGCGCTCATTTTTTCACCATTAGCCGATATGCCAATAAAGTGGCGACGTAACACACTGTCTTTCGTACCAGCACGCAGCTTGGCGGTAGCAAGCAGCCACGATAATGCTGTCTTAGCATTGGATAAGGTATCAATGGTACCAAAGGATTTGGAGGAGATAATAAATAAGGTGGTTTCAGGATTTAAATGCTTAAGCAAATTATCAAGTTGGGTACCATCCATATTCGAGACGAAGTGCACTTCAATATCGGTATCTGCCCACTCATCAAGCGCGGTCGTCGCCATCAGTGGTCCAAGGTCAGAGCCACCAACGCCGATATTGACGACATCGGTGATAGCCTTACCTGAAAATCCGCGCCATGTGCCACTACGGACACGCTCGGATAATCTGGCTACCTGCGCCAGACTACGATGCACATCGGCGACCACATTTTGCTCACCAACTTGTAGCGCTGCGGTCTCTGGCAGTCGTAGCGCCGTATGCAAAGCCGCACGCTCTTCGCTGGTATTGACCATCGCCCCTTGTAAGAGTGCTTTAATACGAGCCGATAAATCACAGCTATCAGCCAGACTTAACAAATTAGATAATACCGTCTCATCGACACACTGCTTACTGTAGTCCATGTATAGTGCACCAGCTTGCGTACTAAAGCGCGTCGCACGCTCATCATCTTGCGCGAACAATGTCGTAAGTGGCCATGGCTGATCCGCTAACGTTTGCAACTGCTGCCAATATTTAGAGCTGCGAGCGTTGTTATATACGCTATCGTCCTTGATACTATTCATTAGTGTTATTACCCATCGGCTATTCATCTTCTGCTAATTGTTGCTGGGCGAAATAGATAAACGCCTGCATATATGAGCGCATATCGCCTGCATCATAGCTATCGCCGCGCATAGTCGTCACATTGACCCCGTATTCGCTAATCAAGGCATCAATGGCATCGGTCAGCTGAATCTCACCGCCGACAGAGGCTTTGGTATTAGCCAAATAGTCAAAGATTTGATTGCTAAACACATAGCGACCAACTACTGCTAACTTTGACGGTGCTTCTGCTAAGCTGGGTTTTTCTACAAAGCCAGCGACTTTAAAACTGGCATTAGTATCTGTTTTATCATCGATATCGCTCACTTCGCTAAATGCTTCATGTAATTGAGCAATACCGTATTTATGTACATCTTCATCAGCGACCTTATCTACCAATATTTGTGAATGACTATCCTTAGTAAAGGCATCAATCATAAAGGCTAAATTATCAGCAGACATATCAGTGGTAAATGGATCAAGTACGACATCGGGCAATAATACGGCAAAATCATGATCACCAATAATGGGACGTGCTGCCAATACCGCATGACCCAACCCTAACGGCTTGCCCTGACGGATCATCGATACCGTCACATCCTCTGGTAGCCAGTTGAGACTATCTGCGAGCTGATCTTTACCTTTCGCTCTAAGCTGATTATCGAGCTCGGCATTGATATCGAAGTAGTTTTCAATCGCGCTTTTTTGTGCATGGCCGACCAGTACAATATGCTTGATACCGGCAGCGATCGCTTCTGCAACGACATAATGAATGGCGGGGCGATTACCTAAAGGCAATAGCTCTTTCGGCACTGATTTAGATAGTGGCAGCATACGAGTGCCAAAGCCTGCGACGGGAATAACGGCGTGGGTGATATTTTTCATATATGTTTGGCTATATTAATAAGAAAAGTGAGTTTAAAGTTAAATCGATAAGTTAAAACAGTAAGCAATCATCCGTAGATGACGATAGCTCAATAAAGCTTAGGCTTCATCATAACCACTCGGATTCATGCTTTGCCAACGCCAAGTATCCTGACACATCTCATTAATTGACAGTTTAGCTTGCCAGCCCAGTAGCGCTTTTGCTTTATCAGCACTGGCATAGCAACTGGCAATATCCCCTGCACGGCGGGCAGCAAATTGATAAGGAATAGGCTGTTTAGAAACTTTGGTAAAAGCTGCAACTAAATCTAAGACAGAGGTGCCTTTACCAGTCCCTAAGTTAATAGGCAAAAATCCTACTGAACTGGTTGTGTCCGAGCTACTTTTAGAGCTGGCTTGTTGCTGTAAATAATTCAGCGCTGCGACATGACCTTGCGCCAAATCAGTGACATGGATAAAGTCACGTACACCAGTACCATCTACAGTAGGATAGTCATTACCGAAAATACTGAGCTTTTCAAGCTTGCCTACCGCTACTTGCGAGATATATGGCATTAAGTTATTCGGAATATCGTTAGGGTCTTCACCGATCTGTCCTGATGGGTGAGATCCTACTGGGTTAAAGTATCTTAAAGAAATCAGATTCCAGCTCTTGTCTGATACTGATAAGTCTTCTAAGATGTGCTCGACAGCAAGTTTGCTTTGCCCATAAGGATTGGTACAAGAGCGCTTTGAGTTCTCATCGATAGGTAAGGTTTCAGGATCGCCATAGACAGTCGCAGAGGACGAAAAAATTAGATTCTTGACATTATACTCTGCCATGACTTCTAGTAAAGTAATGCTGCCACTGACGTTATTATTATAATATAACAAGGGCTTAGCGACAGATTCACCTACTGCTTTTAGCCCTGCAAAATGAATCACAGCAAAGAACTGATGCGCTACAAAGATTTGTTTGAGCATCTCGGCATCTCGCGTATCGCCTTTGATAAACTCAATCGACTGACCAATAAGAGTAGAGACACGGTTGATAGCTTCACGACTACTGTTAGATAGATTGTCATATACTACAATATCATAGCCTGCTTCATGCAGCGCAATACAAGTGTGAGAGCCAATATAGCCTGCACCGCCAGTTACTAATATCTTGTTTTTCATAAAATCAGCCGAGACGTTTTTAAAACATACATTTATTATAATAATAAAGGCAACTATACTGAGAATCGCACTATATTACCAACACAATTAATCTAGTCTCTTAAAGATAAGATATTTCATCCACTAGGGCGCTAACCATACTATGAAATTCAATTCTTATATCCAGCCACTGTTATTAGGCTATTATAAGCACTATCGCCAGCCAAAGCAGCGTCTAGCGTTAGTAGTCGGTATGCTACCTTGGCAAGATATCGTTGGGGACTGGGTATTGGAGCAAGCGCATATTCAAATCCAGCGACATTTTAATAAACGTTACTTTGAGCTATGGTTAAAGCCCTTTATCAAGCGCGTCAATCCCGTTATTTACATCTGGGGTTATAAAGCACCTGAATATTTTATTGACTATATACGTGAACAAGATTTAGATGTGTTTTTTTTAGAAGATGGCTTTATCCGTTCAGGCCCTGACGATGATAGCAGCACTCCGCCATTATCTATCGTCATGGACAGCCAAGCGCCCTACTTCGATACCACTCGCTCGAACGATTTGACAGATTTAATCGTTAATTTTGACTTTGAGCAGGACGGTTATGATGAAGTGTTGGCACAGGAGATGCTCGATTATTACGTATCAAAACGTGTGAGCAAATACAATCATCAGCCCTATGTGGATGTCGCACCAATATATGGGGTTAAGAATAAGAAGCGAGTGTTGGTATTAGGACAGGTACCTCATGATGATTCATTAAAATATGGTGGCGGTATCGGTATTACGCTGCTTGATGTGGTCAATCAAGCTGTTGCAGAAAACCCTGATGCACAGATTATTGTGAAACCACATCCAATGACACTTGATGATCCGTCTATCGTCCATGCGCTCATTGAGCTAGATTGTCTTATCCTCACCCAGTCTATTCATTTGGTCGATGCTTTAGAGACAATTGATCATGTCTATACAATTACATCGTTAGGTGGGTTTGAGGCGTTATTAAGAGGCAAAAAGGTCACCGTATTAGGGCGACCTTTTTATTACAAAGTATGTCTAGATATTCAAATGCTAATATATATAATGTATTTTTATATAAAATTTTGATAAAGAGATCTAATTGTAAAAATATTACTGTTAAAGCTTAGTATAATTATATAAAATCTATATTATCAAATTGTCTTAATATTTCAGTATGTTGTTTGATCATGCTGATGCCTTTAGAGTTTCTTTCATGTTTGATTAACTTGTCAACTAAAGTATCTGAAATAGAGTAAGATTTACATTGTGAAGATAAAAGCGATGTATAAACAAGGGCAGATGAGGTAATACCTATTACCCCTTTAATTTTAGACAACCTAATAACTTCTTCTATCAAAAACCCTGATTCTTTTATAACCTCAATTCTTCCTCCAGTTTCTTTCTCCATTTTTAGAAAACCTTCCAAAACCAGTTCATGTTCTTGCTTTGGATGTAATTTGATAAAAATATTTGAATCAGTTTCTCTCAATAAATTAAGAATTGATTCTTTTACTATAGCTAAATATTCATTCCTGTCAATATTAAACTTTTGGCTCAAATAAAGGTAATCATTTGATGTTATGTTATACTTATCTATAATAGATAAAGCATATTCTCTTTCATCTACGGTAGATTCATCAAAAGAAAAATAATAGTTATTTTTCTTAATATTAAATTTTCTTTTTGTCAGATTAGGAAAACTCGTGTATGACTCGTCAAAGTTTAAGAAAGGTTTATGGAAGTTCTTTAGATTTGAATTAGGATAGAAATTTATAAGCTTATCTTGTACTTCTGAACTTAAATATAATTTTTTTACAAACCTTTTTGACTCAACAGTAAGTTCTTTAGTCATCTTATATTTTTTATATAATCTCTTAAAAAACTCTGTTTTACTTATTGTATCTTTTGATACTCTCTTTATAAGATCGAAGTTCAATAATTGAGAGTTATTATCGTGGTTTTCAAGCCCTAAGCGGTATGTACCCAACCCCTCTTCAATCAAAATCACCTTAAGTCCCGATTTTTTTGCGACATTGGCTAATATTGAGTAGTGGAACTGGAAACTATTCAAATAAAGGTTTTCTGGATTAACAGTATTTATAACTGTTCTATATCCTAACTCCATAGCTTTAATATTTTTGAGATTTGTACCATTCGGGTTTTTAGGTAATTTAAAAAATAATACATGATCAAAAATATAACTATCAAAATTGTCATGTATAGCTTGGGGTACAGTGAAATTAGACTCTGTGTAAACAACCAATAAAAAACAATTGGTTATATTTTTATTCTTAATTATACCTGTTATATGCTTCAACTGTCCTAAGTTTGATATAACAAATAGATTCTGATAGTTACATGTCGAAATTAAATCCTTTACTGTTCTTGTAGTTTTTGACCTAGTTAAATCCAATTGCATTATGAACCTCAAACTTAATGGTTTTAGAGAATGTTGTTAAGACTAATTTCAGGGTCATTGTATAGTTTCCAAATTTGATCAATAATATCTATAGTTTCTCCACCACCTAAAGCTTGGAAATCTTCATCTTGTAAAGACTTCAAATTAGCATATGCTTTTTTCAGATCGCTATACGTTTTACCGGCAGGTATAGTGTAAGGAATGGAAGTGGTATGACCATTGTAATCAAGCTCTATTAAATCTATATCTTGGTTACTCACTATATGTTGCGCCTCTATTTTATCCATTTTAAAGCCAGAACCATATATAATTTTAACCTTATCAAGAGGTCTTTTTTTTATATCACTTATTTTGGGAGTATTAGATAAAATATGATTAGCTATGGGATTTATTTCACATGAACTTATAAATCGCTGATAGCTTGGAATGTTCAAATTTTCATTGAATGGATAAATATGGATTTGTGGCGAAAAAGTGATACAATTAATGGGTATTGATAAAAAACTTTTCAACTCCGTATATACTAATAAACAGCCTGTTCCACCTTTAGAAGAACCTATTAATACAACTTCTTCATATTCGTATTTTTCTACCATTTCGCTTATCAGTTTACTTAAATCTTTGTACAAGAAAATATAATAAGATGCAGTTTTATCTAATACATGTAATAAATCGAATTTCTCATCAAATTTATAACTTTGAAACATATACTTATTATTAGGAGACATTGTAACTACTATTTTTTTGTTTCTTTTAAGTATGTGTTTAAATTGAAATAACTCATCCTTTTCTTCTTTGTTAGAAAAAGATTCTATATTTTTAGTATTACCACCTGAACCTCTTAATGAAAAAGTCAATTGATCAATATAGTTAAGTTTGTAACCAAACTCGACTATTTTTTCTAAACAATAATTTGCCTTTTCAAAATATCTTAGCGTGTAATACAAATATGATAAATCTCTAAGGAAAATTTCTTTCTTATTTTTTAATGCTATAGTTAAACCTTTATCTAGATCTTTTTTTGTTAAATTTAGTCCATTACGAAACTTTAATACTATATATCTATGTCGCGCAGATTTTAAATTAGGATTTAGTAAGATCGCTTTTTCAAAGTATTTAAAAGATTCTTGAAGCTGATTAAATTGATAGTTAGATTCACCAACTATCTCACATAAGAGATAACTATTATTTAAATACGACTCATTTATGATTTTGGATATCTCTACAACCTTTCTAAATTTTTTAACTCTGAAGTGAGAAACCATCAACTTATAATAAAAATCATTTGTATGATTACTATTTATAATAGCATAAGTTGATTCATACGTTGATATGATTTTATCATATAAATGATCATCAAAAAAACTATCAATCTTTTCAATCAAATAATTATCATTTATCATTTGCATATCCTAAATACTCTAAAGCTTTCTGAATAGTAATTAATCGGCTTTTTCTAAATAAAATTTTTAATAAAATAGGTTTTTTTAAACTCAGCTTTGTAACAAAAAATCTTATTTTATAAACGTTTCTCTTCTTTAAATATAGTGGAAAAGCAACTTTCTTAATATTTAACAGGTCTACTTCATGCAAAGGCTTTTTTACTCTGTAAAATAACCATTTTTTATTGACGTTATTAGATTTTTTATCAGTTATATTTCCTGTTAATTTCAAACCACTACAATTAAAAAATTCTTTAGAATCTAAGTCTAAGAACTTACTATCAAGGATATAACAAATTTTGTTAAGTATAAGGCCTTCTACTATAGCTGACGAAGAGACGCTAAAGAAATATGTAGCTTCTTTGATATCTTTGTCTGTTAGTGAATCTATAACATCAACATTCTCAAACTTACTGACTGATAAGCGTAAATCTGTAAAATAAGTATCACTGGTGTTTTTCCTAATCTTATATTTAAAAAAAACATCTCTATTTCTTTCAAAAGTTTCTATTAGTGCGCTTTTTAAGTTACGTTTACTATTTAAATCTGGTGTTACAGCAGTTTGCTCAAAAAAAATAGCTTTTTTAGGTCCCGAATAACTATTCAAATTTCCTTTTGAAACCAGTTTTGAATCAATCCAAGACATGCCATATAATAAACCATTATTTTTAACATTCATCAACTTACATATTCTACTATATAGATCCAAATCAGCCTTGGAGTTCAACCAAACTTGATCTGCATTTAATCGACTTATAAAAGCATCAAGCTGATAGTGGCTAACTATACCTGGAAAGATTGATATTACTTTAGTATCAGTATCTTTCAATGCGGAGACTACTTGATTTAGTAAATATCCTCCTAGGCAAGCTATTACATAATCATATTCAGATAAACAGCTTAAATCATATTTATCTATGTAAGTTATAGAATAAGATTCATTACTAGGTGAATAATCTGAATCTATTCCTATAAAGACAGGCTCACAGTTATATTGTACACATACTCTCAAGGCTGTCGATTTGACAGCCTTAAAATGAGAGTCTCTTTTAAATAGAAAAGCAATTTTCAATGTCTAGCTCACTTGATTTTTTTTGAGCTGCTCACCTTTACCAATATTAGTTTGAGCAGTTTTACCAATTAATGATTCATATTGGTCAACTAAGAAGTCTCCAGTTCCAGGACGACGTACCCATAAATTCTCTTCGGTAAAGGTTTCACCTTCCTCGATATCCTTATAAGCGACTACAGAAGCGAAAGCAAAATCAATTGTTGATTTTTCTTCAGCAACTGCACCCTTAGAACCGCCACGAGCTTTTGCAATAGCCTTGCTACCTTTAATAAGCTCGGCCATCCCATCAGAGTCCATAGAACAATTGATATCTGGACCCGCGCGATCGAAACTATCCGTGAAATGACGCTCTAGTACGCTAGCTCCTAATGCTACTGCGCCTAAGCATGCATAATTATCTACACAGTGGTCAGACAGCCCAATCACAGCATTAGGGAACGCCTCTTCCAATTCGGTCAATGCACCTAAACGTACCAATTCGTATGGAGTCGGATATACGTTCGTGCAATGTAAAAGTGAGTATGGTACTTTTGCAGATTCCAATATTTCGACAGACTTTCGAATACTTTCAATACTATTCATACCAGTGGATAAGATAATAGGCTTACCAAATGAGGCAACAAGTTTGATAAGTGGATAGTTGTTACATTCACCCGACCCTATTTTATAAGCTTCTACACCCATACGTTCGAGACGGTAGGCTGCTTCTCTTGAAAAAGGAGTGCTAATAAATAGCATTCCTTTAGACTCAATGTACTCTTTAAGAGCAGTCTCATCTTCCTCATTCAGCGCACATCTTTCCATAATTTCATAGATAGACACATCTGCATTACCTGGAATTACAGACTTCGCTTCTTCAGACATTTCATCTTCTACTACGTGTGTTTGATGTTTTACCATCTCTGCACCAGCTCTATGAGCTGCGTCTACCATTTCTTTAGCAACGTCTAAAGAGCCTTCGTGATTAATTCCAATTTCCGCAATAACTAACGGTTCAAAATCATAGCCGATATCGCGATTTCCGATTTTAAAGCTTGGTTTCATAATGTTCTACCTTTAATAATTAAGTTGGCTCTATCTAAATCTGCATGACTATCAATATCAATAGACTCCTCTTCATCCATTGCAACAAATCTTACAGGTTGGCAGAAAAAGGATTCATTTTTAATCAAGTTTTTGAAAGAAACGATATAAACAGCTCCATTGATACGTAATGCTTTCGGTAATAACTGTCTTGGAGCCTCTAAATCTGAAATATCCCTTATGGGAACCATTTGACCATCAACATCTTGAACGACAACTTTGTAAGGGTGATGTTCACATTCAGTCACCGATACCACAGAATTTACAGAGATATTGCTTTCATATTCATCTATACAAGCCTCTATATTTTCAACTTCACGTAATGGACTAGTAGGCTGTAAAAGAATACATATTTCATTAGAAAGCTGCATCTCACAATATATATCTTTCAAAACTTCAATAGTTTTTGCACTGTCTGATGATGTAAGTTCTCGTCTTTCATGAATTTCAGCATCATGTAGTAAGGCTTCTTCCATTAAATTTTTGGAATCTGTAGATACGATTACCCTACTAATGCTAGGTATAGATTTAGCCGACTTTATAGCTCTGGCTAATAGAGAAGCACCATCGACTAACTGTAAATTTTTATCTTTTATACCCTTTGAACCACCGCGAGCTGGTATAACCGCTACATATGTCATATATACTTAACCCTAGATTCATAAATCCACAAAAACTTTTTGAACAGGAATATCCCACATCCTTTTACTATCGATATGAGACTCAAATAGCTCAGTACTATTTCCCTTACCAAACCAAGTAGATTTCTCAACATCAAGTGTGTCAATCTTCATAAGAGATTGCCTAATATCTTTTTCTGAATAACCACAATCCAATACTGAAGGCCCTCTAAAGCGAGAGTTTTGGCGGGTACCTATATTTATACTTGGTAAACCATAGAAAGGGGCTTCTCTTACCCCAGCACTTGAATTGCCTATAATAAACTCTGAATTCTTTAGTAGAACCAAGAAGAACTCAAAATTTATAGAAGGAAATATTCTAAAACTTGGATTGTTTTCATAGCTTTCGATAACATCTAATAGCTTCAAACTACCAGGATCATTATTCGGATAAATGACTATATAATTTCTATTTGAGCTATCAAGAATTCTAAATAAATTCTCAGCATACTGTTTGATATCTTTTTCTTCACTGGTCACAGGATGAAACATTACGATACCGTAGTTTTCGAATTCAATCTCATAATGACTTTTGGCTGCGTCTAAACTAGGCAATCTCTCAGAATCCATAATATCTAAGTCAGGAGAGCCTATAATAAAGATAGCGTTCTTATTCTCTCCCATTTGTATCAATCTTTGCTTAGCTTCACCATTAGCAACCATATGAATATGAGAAAGTTTAGTAATTGAGTGTCTTATAGAGTCATCAATAGTTCCTGACAATTCGCCACCTTCTATATGACATACTCGAATATGATTCAGTGCTCCTACTGTAGCTCCAGCTAATGCCTCTATGCGATCTCCATGTACAACAATCATGTCAGGCTCTATAGAGTTCACTAACCGTGATATAATACTGATAGTATTAGACAATATAGAACACATAGGCTCATCAATGTGTTGATTTGAGATAAGATAACTGTTTTTATAGTTCTGTTTCTTTACTTCATTGAAAGTTGAACCATATAGCTTCATCATGTGCATACCTGTTACTAGAACATGCAACTCAAAACCTTCCATACTTTCAATTTTATCCATCAAGCTTTTTATCTTACCGAAATCTGCTCTAGTACCTGTCACAAACAATATCTTCTTCATATACCAATTTCGCCTAAGATTGAATAAAAAACACCCTATTGTATGGTTGTAGCGAAGTTTTTTCAAGTTGTTAATATGGTCAATAGGATGACTTAAATACACGTTAGTTGATGATTCATTTACTTTTATGAGTTTAAGCTTTAAATGACAAGCTCTACGAAATATTCATATTGGTGAATATAAGTATATCTAATACTCAAGTTAAATTTAGAAAAATATCTTATGGGGCTGTCCTAGATAAATAAAATAATCTAGGATAGTCATATGAGAAAGAGTAGATTAAGTTGGTACAAACAAACTA